>JBIKZT010000050.1:0-8492 GCA_044354565.1 Ilumatobacteraceae bacterium | reverse complement strand
TTTGGCGGGAGCTTTCTTTGCTGGCTTCTCTTCAGCGGGTTGTACATCTCGTACTAATCCCTCTTTGACGGCTTTACGACGAACACGGTCAGCCTGTGCTTCTTCCATGGAAGAAGACACATTCTTTACGTCGATGCCCATTTCTTTGGAGCGATCGAGTGTTTCTTTGTTCGTCCAGCCGAGCTCTTTTGCAAGCTCCGCAATTCGGATCTTCTTGATTGCCAAGGGTTAGGCCTCCGTGCTTTCGCTGTCACTCGATGAGCCGCCGGCCCACTCTTGTTCGCTGACCACAGACCCATCGGTGTTGTGGAACTGCAGCTCACCAGTTTCGTCGTTCTTGCGCCATTCGCCCTCTGCATACTCAGTGTTGCGAGGTGATTGACGTGGTTCGAAAATTCCGTTGGCTTCGTTGGCAGCTTGCGTTTCCGACTTGATGTCGATGCGCACACCAGTGAGACGTGCTGCGAGTCGCGCGTTCTGACCTTCTTTGCCGATTGCCAAAGACAACTGGAAGTCAGGAACGATGACATCAGCTTGCGTGTTGTCTTCGCTCAAGCGCACTTCAGTGACTTTTGCAGGGGACAATGCCTTTGATACGAAATCAACAAGGTCTTCCGAATAGGAAACAATGTCGATTTTTTCACCACGAAGTTCGTTGACGACCATACGTACACGACCACCACGAGCACCAACGCATGCACCCACTGGGTCAACGTTTGCGTCGTTCGAGAACACTGCAATCTTTGTGCGGTGCCCCGGTTCACGGGCACATGACTTGATTTCTACAACGCCGTCAGCAATTTCAGGTACTTCTAATTCAAACAAACGCTTGATGAGGCCTGGGTGGGTACGGCTGACCACAATCTGTGGGCCTTTTGCGGTTTTACGCACTTCAACGATGTACGCCTTCACGCGCGCATTTGGCTCTGGTCGTTCGTACGGAACTTGCTCCGCTTGAGGAAGTAATGCCTCTACCTTGCCCAGATCGAGCAATGCATAGCGTCCCTCTGACTGCTGCATGATTCCAGTAACAAGATCGCCTTCGCGGTTTGCATATTCCTCGAACTTGCGGTCGCGTTCAACTTCACGGATGCGCTGGCTCATGACCTGCTTAAACGTTGCTGCTGCGATGCGTCCAAGCTCATGCTTGTTCGGCGTATCGTCGCGCTCGTTGATCCAGTTGCCGTCGTCGTCAACGTCGTAAGCCGTGAAAGTCATGTCGAGGTTCTCTGGGTTTACCTCGACGATGACTTCGTCTGCAGCGTTTGGACGCTTCTTATATGCGGTTGCCAATGCTTCTACGAGCACTTGCAACAGCGAATCGACACTGATGCCATGGTGCTCTGCGAGCATGCGTACTGCTTCGGACATATCTAAGTTGCTCATTGCGCACTTACCTCTTGATGATCGGATGTTTGCTGATCGGATGGAACAGATTTTTGAGAAGTGCTGCGCTTTGCGGCGCGCGCCTCTTTCGAGTTTGGCTTTGGCTGTGATTCCCATACAAAGACTGTCTTTGCCTTTTCAATGAGTGCCAAAGGGATCTCAACAGACTGAGCAGTGTCGGTGACCCGCACTGTGGCAGTTGCGTCGGTGGCTGCAACTAGTGCGCCAGCGAAACGACGTTGACCTTCAAGCTCGGCAACGAGACGAATTGAAACGTCTTTACCTACTTCGCGCTGGAAATGATGAGGGGTGCGAAGATTGCGCTCGAGACCTGGGCTTGACACTTCGAGGGTGTAACGACCAGGAACGACGTCATTGTGGTCGAGTTCGCGACCGAGCAAACGGTTGACGCGAGAGATTTGGTCGATGTCGACCCCTGCTTCTTGGCCGGCAGGAGTGTCGATGGTGACCTTCAAAACGCCGCCTGAGAACTCCATGTCGTACAGTTCAAGGCCTAAGTCGTCCAAAATGGGGGAAACCATGGCGGTCACTGACGTAACTACATTGACAGACATATGACTACCTCCCGCCAAACATGGCACTAACAAAACAAAAGGCACGGGGGGTACCCGTGCCTCAGGTTCACCGAACTTCAAAGGACGGCTTCAAGCATAGCCATTCAAAGTAAGGTTTTGCTCCGATGCTTCGTCTCTCACAACTCTTCGTTCGCACCTTGCGTGATGACCCTTCCGATGCTGAAGTCCCCAGCCATCGCCTCTTGGTACGGGCGGGTTATATCCGTCGGGCCGCCCCAGGTGGGTACACCTGGTTGCCCCTTGGTTGGAGGGTGCTTCGCAAAGTCGAGGACATCGTTCGTCAGGAGATGGACGCCATGGGAGCACAAGAGGTTCACTTCCCTGCCCTCCTTCCTCGCGACGTGTACGAAGCCACCGGACGTTGGACCGAATATGGCGACAACCTTTTTCGGTTGAAGGATCGCAAAGGCGCCGACTTCCTGCTTGGACCAACACACGAAGAGATGTTCACACTGCTCGTGAAAGATATGTACTCAAGCTACAAAGATCTTCCTGTTTCTCTGTATCAGATTCAAACGAAGTATCGCGACGAAGCACGTCCTCGTGCCGGTCTGTTGCGCGGCCGTGAATTCCTCATGAAGGACAGTTACTCATTCGACATTGATGATGACGCGCTTGCCGTTAGCTACGCGCAACATCGCGATGCATACGAACGCATCTTTGCGCGCCTGCAATTGCCGTACGTAATTGTGAAAGCAATGAGCGGCGCAATGGGTGGTTCCATGAGCGAAGAATTCCTTGCGCCTATCGAAGTTGGCGAAGACACATTCGTTCGTTGCTCGGCATGCGATTATTCAGCAAACACAGAAGCTGTAACTACTTCAGTTCCTACTGCTGATAGCAACACATACGATGCGTCGTCCACCATTGCAACCCCTAACTGCCCCACCATTGCAACGCTTGTTGATTTCTTAAATGCAAATCACCCGCGTACAGATCGTCCTTGGCAAGCAAGTGACACTCTCAAAAACGTTGTGCTACGACTACGCCAGCCAGATGGTTCTACAGAAACACTCGTCATTGGCGTACCTGGCGACCGTGAAGTCGACATGAAGCGCATTGAGGCGCAACTTTCTCCTGCAGAAGTAGAGCCACTCGACGATGCCGGGTTTGCTCAACATCGCACACTTATTCGCGGTTACATCGGACCACAAATTCTTGGAAAAACATCCGACTCTGGCATTCGCTATCTCGTTGACCCTTCAGTGGTTCACGGCAGTGCTTGGGTGACTGGCGCAAACACCAAGGACACTCACGTCATTCATTTAGTACACGGTCGTGATTTCACTGCAGACGGAACAATTGAAGCTGTTGAAGTGGCAGCTGGAGACCCTTGCCCTAATTGCTCAGCACCACTTGAAATTGCACGCGGTATTGAGATAGGTCATGTTTTCCAATTGGGTCGTAAATATGCAGACAAACTTGGGCTGACAGTTCTCGATCACAACGGCAAGCAAGTGGTGGTCACTATGGGCTCCTACGGAATTGGCGTCTCTCGCGCCGTTGCTTCAATTGCCGAAGTATTCCACGACGACATCGGATTGAAATGGCCACGAGCCATTGCGCCTGCCGATGTGCATGTAGTGGTCACGGGCAAGAATGGCGACGAAATCACCATTGCCGGAGAAAAGATTGCGGCCGAACTTGAAGCACAAGGTCTTGAAGTACTGATTGACGACCGCAACGGAGTTTCGCCTGGCGTGAAGTTCAAAGATGCAGAACTCATTGGTATTCCCACCATCTTGGTCGTGGGTAAATCCCTCGCCGAAGGAAACGTTGAATTGCGAGACCGCCATGCGGGAACCAATGAAGCAATTCCTGTTGCAGATGCTGTTACCCGAGTGGTCGCACTCGCCCGAAGCGGTCAATAGAACCATGTTGCGGCGCATCATTGGTGCTGCTCAGCACTACGACTGGGGCGACTCTGTCTCCATCCCTCTCCTATTAGGAATGCCACTCGATGGAAACACGTGGGCAGAGATGTGGTTTGGGACTCATCATGTTGCGCCTTCGCATCTCGACACACCACATGGACCATTGCTCTCTTCAGAAGTTGGTGAGATGACAATGCTGGTGAAGCTCTTGGCGTGCGCGAAGCCATTGTCGTTACAGACACATCCAACAACGCAACAAGCTATTGATGGGTTTGCACAAGAGAATTCGACTTCCGTCGCTCTTGACTCTCCGCATCGCATGTACCGCGACCCCTCCGACAAACCAGAGATGCTGATTGCTCTCACGCCTTTCGAAGCACTGTGTGGTTTTCAACCAATACAACAATCAGTTGCGTTACTTCGCACCATGAACTGGCATAACGAAGCCGATGTTCTTGAAGCAAACGACATTGCGCACTACGTCACCTGGGCCATGCAGCAATCAACTCCGCTTACCACCAGTGCACTTCCTGAGTGGCTTTCCACCATCGCATCGCTACATCCACACGATCCCGCGTTGCGCGTGGCTCCCCTTCTTCATCACGTCACCCTTCAACCCGGAGAAGCAATCTCGCTCCCTGCCGGAAACCTGCATGCCTACATTCGTGGCTTTGGTCTTGAAGTCATGAAGTCGTCAGACAATGTGATTCGAGCCGGCTTCACATCAAAATTCGTCAATGTGAAAGAACTGCTTTCCATTGTCGATTTCTCTTCAATAGACATTCCCGTAATACGTCCCGACCTGAACGGGCACTACGCATCTCCTACCTCTGCATTTGATGTCCAGCAATTGCCGTGGAAACACGGCACTAACTTGCCTTCTGTGCCTGTTAACAGAATTCTGTTCGGCCCAGTTGCAAATGAACTGATGAATGGAACTCCTGAAATGGTTCTTTTACCCGCGAACGAAGAATTAGAACTCGGTGATCCAGATGGTTCGGGTGGAGTTCTTTGGGTATTCACCCAGAACTAATTGCCAGCAGTTTTTCTAATCTCAACGATTTTTTCCGCTGAATGATTGGCGTCGTCGCCTTTTTCATCCATGAGCTGTGCACGATCTCGAGCAGCCTCACGCTCGGCAAGTTTGGTATCGGCGCGCTCGATAGCGGCATCTGTTCCGTGCTCATTAATGAATTCAGCCCACTCCACTAAAGCTTCCACCATCTCATTTTCTGGAATAACTGCAACATTGCGACCCTTCACAAAGAGATGACCGCGCTTGTTGCCTGCTGCGATACCTAGGTCTGCTTCACGTGCTTCGCCAGGACCATTAACGACGCAACCCATGACGGCAATTTGCAATGGCAACTTCTTGTCTTCAAATGCTTTCATTGCTCTGTTGGCAACATCAATAACGTCAATCTCGGCGCGACCACAACTAGGGCACGCAATGAGATCGACATTCTTTCGCTCACGCAGACCAAGTGCTTCTAGTAATTGACGTCCTGCACGCGCTTCTTCTACTGGGTCGGCAGTGAGGCTGTAGCGGATGGTGTCACCAATTCCTTCAAGCAACAACGTAGAGATTCCGGCAGTGGCTTTTACCAAACCTGCTGGCGGTGGGCCTGCTTCAGTGACTCCAAGATGTAACGGAATGTCTGTTGCGTCGGCAAGCATGCGATACGCCTCCACCATGAGTGGAACATTGCTTGCTTTGACTGAGATCTTGATGAGATTGAAATCAACCTCTTGGAAATATGCAATCTCCTGAAGCGCACTCTCCACCATTGCTGCAGCAGTGAGCCCACCATATTTCTCATATAGAGATGGATCAAGTGAGCCGCCATTCACACCAATACGAATAGGAATATTGCGATCACGCGCTTCAGATGCAACAGCTTTAATGTGCTCTGGCTTACGAATGTTGCCAGGATTAAGACGTAAACCGTGCACGCCTGCTTCCATTGCTGCAAGAGCCATCTTGTACTGATGATGAATGTCGGCGATGATGGGAATTGGGGAACGCGGAACTATTTGGGCAAGACCTTCAGCGGCTTCTATCTCGTTACATGTGCATCGCACGATGTCGCAACCCGCCGCGGCAAGTGCATAAATCTGTTGCAACGTGCCTTCAACATCAGCAGTCTTCGTGGTGGTCATTGACTGCACGGAGATGGGTGCACCACCACCGACAGGCACCTTGCCCACCATGATTTGCGAAGTAGATCGACGTTCAAACATCAGTTACTAGTGTGCCATCTTCAGAGCCGATTACCCGAGTGGTTGCGTCACATCGAGATACAAACCGGTCAGCAACAAGAACGCCAATAGCCCCACCACAACAGTTGCTACGGGCACCATCTTGTTGATGTCAGCCTGGTATCGCTTACCTCGCCGTGACCGAATTCGCTCGTAGGTGGCAATTGCCGCATGCCCACCATCGAAAGGCAACAGGGGCAACATATTGAAGATTCCGATAAACACGTTCACGCTCGCCAACAGAATAAGCACCCCTTTCAGACCTTCAGAGCGACCAACGGTGCCGCCATATTGACTGACACCCACCACGGTGCTCGGCCGAGTGGCAGGGTCTGCTTCAGCCGAATCGGTGAGATGACGAACAGAGTTGATGGGATTGAGTGCCGACACAACGCCAGTTACAGACGCCCACACTGTGGTACCGATATCGGATGCGCTTTGACCTGCAGCAACGACGGGATTCAGACGCTCCCAACCCCAGTCATCAGCAGCAACTCCGAAGTAGCCCCGATCTTTTACCTGCGGATGAGCCGCTAAAACAATTGCCAAACTTTTCTCAACGCCATTTTGTTTGATAACAACGTCGACAGAATCACCTGGTCGATAGGTGCCGATGGTGGCGGCTACCGAGTCGTAATCAGTAATGGCCGTATTGCCTATTCGCAGAAGCGTGTCGCCCACGCGCACGCCTGCGACATAAGCGGGACTGTTCTGATCATCAACATGGCGCACTATAGATACACCAGTTGGTTGTTCACGCCCACTAATCGCATACACACCAAAAAAGAGTGAGAAGGCAATCAACATATGCATTAACGAACCGGCAGTAATAACAAGCAATCGACGGGGATACGACTTGGAGCGATACGCACGCGATTCGTCTGCTTCTTCAACTTCGTCGATGTTGTTCATGCCGATGATGCGAACAAACGCACCGAGTGGCAGTGCGCGAACACCGTATTCAACTTCGCCTCGCCGCATAGACCACACTCGTGGCCCAAAACCCATAAAGAACTGAGTAACTTTCATTCCCGTAAGTCGCGCTGTAGAGAAGTGCCCGACTTCGTGAAGAAACACAGAGATGAGTAAGCCCACGACAAACACGAAAGTCCAAGGGTTTTTTACCGCAAGATATAACAACAATGCTGCAATGATGACGCCTGTGATTTTTCCACTTCTCGTGACTTCTGGATTCTCTATCTCTTCAACAGAACCCCCAGCAGCCATCTCTTCGCGGAAACGCTGATAAAAGTTGCTCACTTACTTAACTCCTCGGTTGCAAGACGACGACCAATTGCGTCAGCTTCTAGAACATCTTCCACAGTGTGAGGTTGTGTCACGTTGAATCTCGCCATAACACTGCTCAAATACACGGCGATATCTGTCCACACCAAACGCCCCGCAAGAAAAGCCTCCACGATTACTTCATTGGCTGCCGACAACGCTGCCGGCGCGGTGCCACCTGCTCGGCCCGCTGCGTACGCAAGGTCGAGACACTGAAACGTGTTGCGATCTGGTGCTTCAAAATCTAGATGCGTCAATGTTGACCAGTCGATGCGGCCATATGCAGTGTTGATGCGATGTGGGTAACCCAATGCATAACCAATAGGCAGTCTCATGTCGGGTAACGACATCTGTGCGATTGTGGATCCATCTGTAAATTCGACCATTGAGTGAACGACTGATTGTGGATGCACTACGACATCGATCTGATCGAACGACACATTGAACAACTCATGTGCTTCGATTACTTCTAGGCCCTTGTTCATCAGCGTGGATGAATCGATGGTGACCTTTGGACCCATCTTCCATGTGGGGTGTTGCAAGGCTTCTTCAACGGTGACAGATGCTAAGGATTCACGTGAACGACCACGAAACGGACCTCCACTCGCGGTGAGCACAAGGCGAGATACTTCCGATTCTGGTCGTCCAGACGAACGCAGACATTGATGAATCGCACAGTGCTCACTATCGACAGGCACTAACTGCGCACCAGGCACACTGCGCAATGGTTGAACAATGGGACCAGCCGCAATCAGGCTCTCCTTATTGGCAAGTCCGAGCGTGCGACCTTGACGCAACGTTTCAAGCGTGACCGAGAGGCCGGCAAACCCCACCACACCATTAATCACCACATCTGCGACATCGACAATGTCAGACAACTGATGAGTTACTTCAACTCCAGGCAATGCGGCGGCAACACGGTGTAATTCTGCTTCATCAGCGACAACAACTAATTCTGGCTGCAGTCGCTTTGCTTGTGCGATAACAACATCGGCTGAAGACCCAACTGCAAGTGCTGTGACCCGATAGTTATGAGGCTCGGCAAGAACAACCTCAATAGTTTGAGTTCCGATAGAGCCCGAGGACCCAGCAA
>JBIKZT010000011.1:0-23787 GCA_044354565.1 Ilumatobacteraceae bacterium | reverse complement strand
GTTGGGAATGAATTCCCAACCGCCACGAACAACAATTTTTAAATCGGATTTACCGACCTACTATCACTTGATGTCAGCGACGTAGGTGATCTTTCCGTCTGTGACCTTGTACATGTAAATGGTTGATGCTTCAGTAGCTTCGCCATTTGCAGTGAACTTGATCTGCTTGGTGATACCAGGAGCGTCGTATGCCTTTACAGCTGCGAGCACTGCTGCACGATCCTTCGCGCCAGCCTTGATGATGTTCAAAAGAACGTTTGCTGCGTCGTAGTACTCAGCACCATAGGTTCCAGGAACTTCATTGTTAGCTGCTTGCCATGCTGCTGTGAAGTCGGCGTCGCCGTCTTTACATGGGCATGCAATGAGTGCGCCTTCAGCGGCTGGGCCTGCAGCGTCTGCATAGCCAGCCTGATCCTTAACACCATCACCGAACACGAGTGTTGATTCAACACCTGCGTCACGAAGCTGTGTGGAAAGCTTTGCTGCTTCACCGTAGTAACCACCGAAGAAAATTACTTCTGGGTTTGCGTCTTTCATCTTCGAAACAGCTGCTGAGAAGTCTGCAGCCTTTGGATCGATTGAATCGGTTGCAACAACAGAATCACCAGCAGCAGCTTTCACTGCGTCGGCGAGACCCTTGCCGTAGTCAGATGCGTCGTCCACGATGCCAACAGATGCTGGCTTCAATGTTTCTGCGATGTACTTAGCAACTGCTGGACCCTGAACGGCGTCGTTAGCAAGAATGCGGTGGAATACTTTGAAGCCCTGATCCTGGATGGTTGCGTTTGTTGCAGAACCGGTGATTGTTGCGAGGCCAGCCTCGTCGTACAACGGAAGTGCAGCAAGTGACTCACCAGAGAATCCAGGTCCGATAAGACCAAGAATTGTTGCATCGTCAATTACTGACTGAGCAACACCAGGTGCCTTTGCAGGGTCACCCTGGGTGTCAAATGTCTTGAGAGTTACACAAGCGTCTGGGTTAGCAGCGTTGAACTCATTGATTGCAAGTGTTGCACCCTTGAGCATTGGTGCACCAAGGTTTGCAGCGTCACCGGTCTCGGGGAACTGCAAAGCGATGCTTGCAACAGGGCTTTCGCATGTAGCGGCGGCGGCTGGGGCTGTGGTGTCGCTTGCTGCATCATCACTGCCACCGCAAGCGGTGACTACGAATGAAAGGCTCACGAGAACCGCACCAGCACGAAGCAGGTTTGATTTCTTCATTTGGTTTTCTCCCTTAGAGAAGGTGGTGGCAGATGCCACCGTTACTGGGTAGTAGAGCCAAGTTACAGGGCTTCTTTACAAAAGGTCAATGGGAGAGAGCCGTTTTGCCAGTTCAAGAGCATCCCTATGGGTGTTATAGAGAGCCGAAAAACCCACACGGATGAGGTCTGGGGGGCGAAAATCAGCCAAAATCCCTTGTGCCGTAAGGGTTTCAAGCAGAGTCTTCCCATCGGCATACCCCAGGGCTACGTGGCTACCCCGATTCTTGGCATCTCGGGGTGACCGTAAGGAAAATCCCTGTTCGGCAAGGAATTCATCGTAGATTTCGACAAAAAACGAGGTCAATGATTGGTTTTTGGCTCGAATGTCAGACATGGGAACCGAATCAAAGACCTCGAGGGCAGCCTCGAGGGATTTCATGCTCAGAACATTGGCAGTGCCCGTGAGAAATCGCGAGATGCCATCGGCTGGTCGGTACGCCAACTCAAATTCGAATGGCAACGCATGACCCCACCACCCCTGCAAGGGCTGACTAACTGATTCCAGCAGTCGAGGAGCGACATATATAAAGGCAGGAGCTCCTGGTCCACCATTTAGATATTTGTACCCGCACCCCACTGCAAAATCGATATCCAACTCCGATGCGTTGAATGGCACAGCGCCAGTCGTATGAGCAAGATCCCACACCATGAGTGCGCCGTGTTGGTGCGCAGCTTGAGTGATGGTCGCAGCGTCGAGAATGTTTGCCGATCGATAATCAACGTGAGTAGCTGTAACGACTGCAGTGCGTTCACTGATTGCGCTAGCAATTTCTTCTGCCGGAACTGCAACTAATTTCAGACCATGCTGATCGGCCACACTTTGTGCAATGTAGATATCAGTCGGAAAGTTATTGATATCAATAACAATTTCGGTACGACTGGGTCGCAATGCCACTGCAGCCATTAACGCTTTGTGCAGGTTGATTGATGTGTTGTCACACGCAATGACCGTGTCGGTAGTAGCACCAATAATTGGCGCGATTTTGTTGCCAATACGCAAAGGCATTGCGAGCCAGTCTTCGTTCCACGAACGAATCAGACGCTCACGCCATTCAACGTTGATTGTGTGGTCGAGGACTTCGCGAGATCGAATAGTCATTGGCCCAAGAGAGTTGCCATCGAAATACATAACATCTTTGGGAATGTCGAAAAGCAACCGAATGTGAGACAACGAGTCAGCAGCATCCAAGACAGCAGCACGCTCTGCAAACGTTGACCAACTCATACAGATCTCTTTCCTAAAGCCTTAAGAACCCATTGTCCCACTTTTGTGTCTTCGCGCAGCAAGTCATACGGCAAATTGAAATGGTCACGGTGTTCTACTACCTCAACCTGCACATCTGCTCCCGTGGTTGCCAACAATTCTGCGTACTCATTATTTTGACGAATGAATTCAGAGGGCTCATGCTTGCCAACGGCCAATAAAGCCTGAGGCACAAAAACTGGAGTTAGTAGTTGCGGGCTCACTTCTGCTGCGGATTCAGCAGAGAGAAAAAGTGGATCATTCGTGGGTGTTCGCACAATTGGTCGAACGTCATAGATACCACTTAGAAGGGCAACCCCATTTAGCTGTTTTCCAATACGTTCATCGCGAGAACACATGGCCGCAAGATGTGCGCCCGCACTACAGCCGGCGAGAACTACGTGAGACGGTTGCATCTCTCTCATCACAGACAGAACATCAGCAATACATTCCTCAATTATCTGAGGGATTCGTGCCTGTGGAGCAAGTGTGTACTCCACCGCATGCAGTGACACTCCATGACGAAGTGCATCAGGTGCATTGAACAATGAATCAGCAGCGGATAGCCGTTGCCAATATCCGCCGTGAATGTAGATCAATAGAGGTTGGCTATTTTTTCGCAAGACATCAGCATCGTGGCCTTGGCTCAACCGATGGTATTCATCGAGGTATTCAGCCAGGGGCTTTAACGCATGCAGTGAGGGTGAATATTCATAATCCACCTCAGCATCGGTTGCAGTGCGCCAATTAAATGCCATGGGGGCCACAACCAGAATTACGCAACAGGGCGTTCGCCACGAACAGTGGTGCGATGTAGTTCTCTTCGGAACCCTGCGTAATCATTTAGTGCATTGTGTTGAGTAGAGCGGTTATCCCAAATTGCTACATCACCTACAGTCCATTTGTGGCGAACAGTGAACTTTGCATCTGTTGTGTGTAGGTGCAGCCAATCCATCAAGCGAAGTTTTTCAATCTCATCGGCCAGACCTAGTAGGTCACGCACGTATGCACGATTGTAAAAGAGCACTTTCTTGCCAGTTTCGGCATGCGTAGTGACGAGCGGATGAATCTCTGTGTTATTCGCCGACTCATCACACACAATGTTCATGCTCGACAAACCTGAGTGCAGCGACTGCATCTTTGGAGAATATGCATCGCGCGCAGTGTGCACTGCTGAAAGCGGTGCCAGTTGTTCTTGTTGCTGTGGCGACAACGCCCTATATGCCGCTGTCATGGAAGACCAAAGCGTGTCGCCACCATATGGAGGTATGTCCAAGGCGTGCAACACGGTGAACGACGGCGGAGTCAATTGAAAACTGAAATCGCTGTGCCATGCGCCTCCAAAATTGAACGCATTGCCGTCACTCGCCTCTTTCAATACCTTGATGACTTCAGGATGATCAGGGCTTGGTTCAATAAATGGTGAATCGGCTGCAGGTCCGAGTCGTCGAGAGAAATCCACTTGCTCAAGCGGGGTTAACGATTGTTCAGGAATAATGATGACCTCGTGTTCACACGCAAGTGCTCGAAGTTCGGCGAGTTCATCAATAGATAGTTCTTGTAGCGGCCCAACATGTACCCGCGCCCCTAAAACCCCTGTAAGTCGCTCTACATTCATCTCCCCACCGTAGAGCACGAACGCCAATAGGGATTTCATTAGGGCATTTGTGCGAACATAAAGATGTGGCAACAAGAGATGGTGACGGATGGGTGCTATGCACAAAGTGTCAATCTCGCCACTGGGGACTGCATGGTGCAGCCGGATTACTCCTTGTACGCACAGACATTGAACCTGCTTCGGTTCTGTTACAACTTCGCGCTGCGTGGACACACGGCGGAGGCACCTGGGCCTTACCGGGTGGTGCTCTTGACTCGCATGAAGAGCCTTGGATGGGAGCGGCGCGTGAAGCATGGGAAGAAACTGGAATTGACCCAGAACACATACAGTTCAAAATGCAGTTCACAGATGACCATGGCAATTGGCGCTACGACACATTGATTGCTCACACCTCAGTAGATGTTGGCGCATACGAAGCCAACGCCGAATCTGACGACCTACGTTGGGTGCCCATTGACGAAGTTGGACTATTTGATTTGCACCCTGGCCTACGGAATACATGGCCAACTCTCAAAGAGCACGTCAAGACGTCTCTTCAATAGCTGGCGAATATGCGCAAAAGAACTTTGTATTTGCTACAGGCTGCCACGGCGTTAGGAGCCATGAGTTACGGCGTGATGTTTACGGTTTTAGATGACTTCCGCGACGAATTTAATATTGCCGAATCAAAGTTGGGAATCATCGTCGGTATTGGTTTCTTAACAGGATTTCTATCGCAGATATTTTTCGCACCACTTGCAGACAAAGGTCACTCAAAAAAGCTCGTCATGGCCGGCATCGTTATCGAGATAGTCGGCACATTGTTCATGGCCTTTGGTCAGGCATTCTTGCCATTACTTGTCGGCCGACTGCTTACAGGTTTCGGAGTAGGAATATCCGAGCCTGCACTGCGACGCATCTTGATACTTTCTGACCCCGAGCGAATGGGAAGAAATCTTGGTCTCATCGTGAGTGCAAGTGTTGCTGGGTTTACTGCTGGGCCGATTGTGTCCGCATTGACTGCTGACACTTTAGGACTCAGTGCACCATTCCTAATCGTGGCCGCGTGCTTGTTGCCAGTCATGTATGGATTGTCCCGCTTGAAATTTCAAGAAGCAAACATCGAAGACGCTCCGACACAGCGATTGGCATTCGACATGCTACGAATTCGCCCGCTTGCAGGAGCAATTGTTATTGGTCTTGCATTGTTTGCGATGATCGGCACGTTTGACGCGATCTGGTCAGTGATGATGGACGACATGAGTGCGCCAACTTGGGTTGCAAACTTAGGAATCAGCATGTTTGCGTTCCCCATGATATTTCTGGCCCCAATCGGTGGTCGCATGACTCAGAAAGTAGGCCCATTTAAGGCAAGCATCGGCGGACTCAGCATCGCGTCGCTATTCATGGTGATGTACGGAATTTTGTGGTCGCCATATCCGATGTTGTTCATTGGTATTTTGCATGGAGTCGTAGACGGTCTCACAATTACTGGAGGGTCTGCAGCGGTAGCAATCGTTGCCCCTCGCGAACGTCTTGCTTCAGCACAAGGTTTGTTCGGAGGACTCCAAACATTGACGGGCGGCATTGCAGCGGTTGCTGCTGGCACTGCATACGGAACCATCGGTCGCAGCACTTTTGTTTGGTGCGCAATCATGATGCTTGTTTTCATCGCCGTTGGTGCTTGGTTAGCGAAGGACAGTTTGAGAATCACCGGCAAAGACGTTGCTATTGAAACTGCACCTTTGTAACAGTGCGCTATTTGCTGTAGCTATTTCTGCACAGACTGAATTGCGCTCCACACATTGAACGCCGTACAAGGCATATCAATATGGGTAACACCTAAGTGACTCACAGCATCGATCACCGCGTTGTGCACTGCTGGAGTTGCACCAATGGTGCCCGCTTCGCCAATACCTTTTGCACCAAGTGGGTTACGCGGCGTAGGAGTTTCCATTGGAACGCGCTCAAAACTTGGTAATTCTGCTGCTGAGATAAAACCGTAATCAGCAAGGTTTGACGTGATGGGGTTGCCATCTGGGTCGTACGCGACTACTTCAAGCAACGCTTGAGCAATTCCTTGCGCTACCCCACCGTGCACTTGGCCATCGACCAACAGTGGGTTGATGATTGTCCCTGCGTCATCACAAGCAATATGTCGCACAACGCCGACCGAACCAGTTTCGATATCCACCTCTACAACACACACATGAGTTCCGAATGGGAAGGTTGCTCCTTCTGGGACAAAGTCAATCTCAGCTTCTAAAGGCGCATCGACTGCAACCATGAGATCGGCCCACGTACGGACTGGCGTTGGTGAACCTTTCACGTGGAAACCTCCACGCACTGTGTCGATAACAATGTCTTCTACAGCGGCTTCCAAAAGATCTGCCGCGCGTTGACGCGCCTTTTCGATGACTGCATCGGCTGCCAATTTTGCTGCGCTGCCACCTACTTGAAGTGAACGTGAACCACCTGTTCCGCCACCGTGATCAATGTCGTCTGTGTCACCGAATCGAAATTCAATTTTGTTCATTGGAATGCCAGTGGACTGAGACACAATCATTGACCAAGCAGTGTGGTGGCCTTGACCGTGGGAAGAAGAGCCCGTGCGAATGATTGCTCCACCATCAGCCGTGATTTCGACAGCGCCGTAATCTCCAGATCCCATTGGATTGGTTGTCTCCACATACGAGGCCAAACCAATACCAAGTTGCACTGGACTATTTGATGCGCGACGAGCGGCTTGCTCTCTACGTAGTTCGTCGTACCCTGCAGCATTCAATGCAAGTTCAAGTGCTGCTGCATACTCGCCTGAGTCATACTTTGCACCCATTGATGTGGTGAGTGGAAACGCAGAAGGTGCAATGTAATTCTTGCGGCGAACTTCTGCAGGGTCGATGCCACATACTCGTGCAAACTCGTCAATCGTTCGCTCGATAGCAGCAGTTGCTTCTGGTCGACCTGCACCACGATACGCAACGGTAGGAGTTGTATTAGTAACTACCGAGTGCGATTCGAATTGAACATTTGCAATGTCGTATACACCGCCGGCCATCATGCGAGTCATGAATGGGAGCACTGCACCTGCACGCGCATAGGCACCAGCGTCTTGCAACAAGTCCAAGCGATACGCCGTGATGCGACCATCGCGAGTACCACCCATGCGAGTTCGTTGACGCTGCGCGCGACCATGGCCCATGGAAACCATGTTCTCGGTTCGTGTTTCAGTCCATCGCACTGGAACGCCCAATTTACGAGTGGCCCAGCCCACAAGAATTTCTTCTGGATATACGCCGGACTTTGCACCAAAGCCACCACCGACATCTGGTGTGATGACACGCACGTTGGCTTTATCAATACCCAAAATTTCAGCAAGACCGTCGCGTGCACCATGTGCACCTTGACTGCATGCCCACTGTGTGAGACGAGAACCATCCCAGGACGCAACACAAGCGCGAACTTCCATTGGTGCGGGAGCAACACGCTGATTCTCAATGGTGAGATCAACAACTACTTCACAATCGGCAAAAATGTCGTCGTTACTTGCTGCTGCAAAGGTAAGAACAATGTTTGACTCTGCAGCAGGATGTAACAAGTTTTCGTTTTTTACTGATTCATCCATGTCGAGCAGCACAGGCAATGGTTCGTAGTCCACTATGACTGTCTCGGCAGCGTCCGTTCCCGTGGTCTTGTCATCACTAACAACAATTGCAACAAGATCACCCACGTAGCGCACGGTGTCGATTGCAAGATAAGGAAACACAATTCCCTTGTTCATGAATCCGTGTGCAGGCGGTGCAGGCGGTAGGTCTATATCTGTAGCGGTCCATACTGCGCGAACGCCAGGCATAGACGACGCTTCGCTCGCATCGAACCCAGTGATGCGTGCATGAGCAATCGGTGAACGAACAAACGTGAGATGCAATGCACCTTCCATCGGAAGGTTTCCAATGTAGGTTCCTTCACCTTTGAGAAAACGTGGGTCTTCAATTCGGACAACTCGTGTACCGAGAATGCTCATGCTGACCAGCCGCCGTCAACTACGAATTCTGAACCAGTTGAATATGCACTGTCGTCACTACCCAAGTACAACGCGAGTCGTGCGACATGAATCGGTTCTGCCTCGTACCCAAGTGGAATGCGCGTACGCACTAATTCGCGTACACCTTCACCTGCTTCGTCAAATGTTTGAAGCATTGGAGTATCGATGATGCCAGGGTGAATGGAGTTAACGCGAATACCAAAAGGAGCAAGTTCTTTCGCCACACCTTTGGTCATACCGCGCACTGCCCACTTACTTGCACCGTATGCAAGAAATCCTGGAGTTCCATCGAGACCAGCGACTGACGAGATGTTGATGATGCTTCCCTTGCCGCGGCTCACCATGTGCGGTGCAACTGCTTTCATTCCCAGGAACACACCAGTGACATTGATATCCATTGTGCGACTAAATGCAGGAAGTGTGGTGTCGAGCACTGAACCACGTTCGAAGATGCCGGCGTTATTCACAAGAATGTCTAGTTGGCCGTACGTCTTGATGACTGACTCCACTACTGAAGCCCAATCATCTTCTTTCGTTACATCGTGATGCCAGAACGTGCATACAGAACCATCGGGAGATAGACGTTTTGCTGTTTCTTGGCCTACAGCGTCAAGTACGTCAGAGATAACAACTTTTGCCCCTTCATCGATAAAGAGCTGTGCTTCTGATGCACCCATGCCACGTGCGCCACCAGTAATAAGCGCAACTTTTCCTTCAAGACGTGATTTTCCCATGAAGTTGTTCTACTCCATTTGAGGATTAATGAACGACCCCAGCCTTGTCATCGGCACGTATCTGGAGAACTAGGCGGGTTGCCACGATGATGAGAAGGGTTGCAAACAAGACATTCGACACCGTGTCTGACATGCGAGCAGATATCCATCCACCGGCAGTGGCCGACAAAATACCCCCCAGCCCCAGAATGCCCGCGACGCGAAGGTCCGCATTGCTTTTTGAACGGTTACGAAACGTTCCCATGATTGCAGTGGGAATGATGACTGCAACCGACGTTCCTTTTGCCATGGCTGACGGCATGTGCAAGAGCATCATCATGGCCGGCACCATCACTACGCCGCCGCCAACCCCGAGTAGTCCAGCCAAGATGCCAGTTGCTACACCGATTGCTACAAGAGCGGCAATAGCGCTAATTGAAAGAACTGCGCGCGCAGGCTCGGAGGTGAGAGGCAGAAACAATCGCACTGCGGTGACAAGAAGGAGCGTGGCAAAGCCAATGGCAAGAACACGATGCGGCAACACGTGAAGTAATCGCGTACCAAGCACAGCGCCAGCGAGTGCGCCCACAGCAAGACATGCCCCAACGCGCCAGTCCACATGATCATGAGCCCAGTACGACAATAGAGAGGATGCCGAGATTGGCAACACAGCAGCCAATGAGGTGCCGTGCGCAATTCGCTGATCCATCTTTGCAACCAGAACTAGGCCAGGGACAATGAGGATGCCTCCACCGACACCGAATAGCCCAGAGAGAAAGCCTGCTGCTACTCCAACAAGGACAATCGTGACAATGCTTCCCTGGTAATTGCCTGATGACGAAGAATCAATGGCATCGGGCGTGGAACTCATCCTCCTATGTTTCCACAATTGCTAAGAATTCCGTATCTTTACGGACTATGGGTCGCATGATGTGGAGATTCATTGGTGTTGCGTCTCTCATACTGTTGACCTCCTGCTCAAACACGAAGACACCTGCAACTCAGACACCAACTGATTTCAGCTCCCTAGTGGAGCGAGTAGCGAGTAACTGCACCGATGCCCCAGTTCCACGATTAGGCCAAGGAAACTTTTGCATCGACAGTGGCTTCACATTCTCAAAAGACGATTTCTCTTTTGCAAATTGGGGACGATCACAGAAGGCCGACGAGAACATCACCATCCAAACCCTCATTGACCTTTTCGGTCACAACGCTGTGTGCCTAAATGGAGACGAAACAACATGCACAACTCGCCCCATCACCACGCAAAAACTCATTGAGTGGAACAGCGCACTTGCCGGCGGCCGATGTGAAGGCATAGCAACACTCAGTACTCGCCTACACATGGGGATCGACGATCCCTCGCAGTTCAACAACTCCTCCACCGTGAACTCAATTCGCAAGAACAACAGAGAACTAAACCAAGCACTTGTGTATTGGTGGGCGACACAACTACTACCGGAAGTTGCGAATCGGGCGGAGGAATCACGCTTGCGTTCACCGTTGGAACTTCTTGATGACCTCATGAATGGCTTCATCAATAATGATGGCTACACCATCGGCATGTATTTCAACAATGCTGGCCACTCAGTGATGCCATTTGCAGTAACAGAGCGCGCCAAAACTTTTGTCATCCATGTATACGACAACAATTATCCGGGCGAACGACGAGAAATAGAGATAGACAAATCATTGAATACGTGGTCGTACAACAATGCACTGCAGCGAGGTGATGGCACGTTTGTCGATTGGCGCGGCGGCACTGGCAGTTTGGAATTGACCCCCATTGCCTCGCGCGAAGGACCGTTTCAATGCCCGTTCTGTCTTGACATTGAGGACGTGAAGAAAACCACACTCACTGTGTCATCACAGGATCCTAAGAATCCGGTGTACGTTCGCTTGAACAGTCGTCGCGGCGACATCACAACAACTTCAGATTCGACTACAAACACCATTGATGCGGCGACAATTGAAACATCAAAGAATGGCAACAACGGGCTACTGACAATCACACTTCCAATAGATATTGGCGACTTTGATGTGAATTTCCAGAGCAACAACAACGTCTCAATGACCGGTGATGCAGTCGCCACCCTTGTCCGTCCCAATATGGCAAGTATCCAGATTGCGGGAAACATCGCACTTCAATCATCAAAGAATTCTGAATCGTCCGTCATTTCTGCCAGAAAAGAGTCAACTCAGATTCAGGCACCACGAGATCGAATTCTTCGGGTGTCACTCGCGGCACGAAACCAAATAACACACAGCACGTTACGGGGTGGCACGTCGCTCATTGCATACCGACTTACAGACAATTCAATTGAGGTCTCGCTAAAGGGAGCTAACGGCAAGAACAGTTCTCCATCACGTTTTTCTTTAGAGCCTGGCTCATTCGTATCTAGCAGCACACTCAGTATGAACAACGAAGGTTCAGTTGTTGTGACCGAATCACGTGTTGATGCGATGCCCGTCTTGCCACAGAGAAAACAGAATTTCACGCCGCAAACGAGAACTACGACAACTACCGCCGTGGAATCGCCACCAAGCATTGTGATTTACGAGCCGGATTAAGGACTCGCACTGGTTACGACTTAACGGAAGTGAACTGCAACTTCGTTCCAGAACGTTGCATACGAGCCAAGACGTTCAGATGGAGAATTCCCCAGTGTGAAGTCAGGAACGCAGATTTCGTCAAAACCAAGTTCTTTGTACTGACCTACTGCATCAACAATTTGTGATGGAGTACCTAAAACGGAACGATCTGCTGGAACCAATGGACGCAATTTTTCAACTGCTTCATCTGAAGCACAAAGAAAGAAAAGCGGCTGCACCGATGTGCGGACTGTCGCAGGATCACGACCTTCTTTCTCACATGCAATTCGCAGCTTCTGAATGACTTCGCCAGCTACTTCTGGTGTGCCCCACGTGTTCCACTCTTCAGCGAAACGCGCAGTGAGACGCAACATTCGAGCTCCACCCGTGCCAACCAAAATAGGCAATGGTGACTGCACAGGCTTTGGTTCACATGGCGCGTTTGTAATCTGAAAGTGCTCGCCGTTGAATGTTGTTCGTTCTTGGCTTAGCAAGCTCTTCACGATTTCAATTGCTTCTGCAAAACGATCAACGCGCGGTTTGGCGTCGAACAATTCGATGCCATATGCCTTGTGCTCATTGATTTGCCAGCCTGCGCCCATACCAAGAACAAAACGACCATTACTGATTTGGTCAATGGTGGCTGAACGGTTGGCAATAAGCGCGGGATGATTCACTGTTGTTGGGGTTACGAGAGAACCCAACCGCATACGCGACGTGGTAGCTGCCAATGCAGACAGAACACTGAAACACTCGTTGAAGTTGCCGGCGATTGGTTCACCATCAGGAGTATTTGGCATGTAGTGGTCGGCATACCAGAAGCCATCCCACCCCATGTTTTCTACAGCTGTTGCGAAGTCGCGTACTTCAGTCCATGGGTGGGCACTGTTAGCCCAAGCAGAAAAATACATTGCGAATCAGCTTGGACCGCTGAACATGCCGCGGTACACCTGTGGCTTCAGCGGCGATGCTTCGCCTTCGTAGCGGTTGATTTCAGCTCGTGCAACAACACCCCAGTGAACTTCGTCTGGGCCGTCGGCCAAACGAAGTGTGCGCTGACTCGCGTACATACGGGCAAGTGGTGTCCACTGTGAGACACCTGTTGCACCGTGCATCTGAATTGCTTCGTCGATGATTGCGCAAATACGAATGGGCACCATTGCTTTAATAGCGCTGACCCATACACGTGCTTCGGCATTGCCCATGGTGTCCATTGCCTTTGCAGCACGCAAGACCATAAGACGACATGCCTCAATCTCAATTCGAGCCTTTGCAATTACTTCTGGGTTCTTTCCCAAACGCACGATTGGACGACCAAATGCTTCACGAGTGAGACCACGACGGATCATCAACTCGAGAGCGCGCTCGCCAGCACCGATTGCACGCATGCAGTGGTGAATACGTCCTGGCCCGAGACGGACTTGAGAAATTTCGAAGCCACGTCCTTCACCAAGCAAGAGGTTTTCTTTTGGAACACGCACGTTGTTGAAGCGAAGGTGCATGTGACCGTGTGGAGCATCGTCTTCGCCGAATACTTCCATTGGACCCACAATCTGAACTCCGGGTGTATCCATTGGTACAAGAATTTGTGAGTGCTTGCGGCTTGGTGGACCATCGGGGCTGGTGAGCAACATGACAATCAAGATCTTGCAACGTGGATCGCCAGCACCTGATGCGTAGTACTTGTCGCCGTTGATGACCCATTCGTCACCGTCGAGAACTGCCAAACACTGAAGGTTCTTTGCGTCAGATGATGCAACGTCTGGTTCAGTCATGACATAGGCAGAACGAATCTCACCATTCATGAGTGGCTTCAGCCATTTTTCTTTTTGCTCTGGTGTACCGACACGCTCAAGAACTTCCATGTTTCCTGTATCGGGTGCTGAACAGTTGAGACTCTCGGAAGCAAGTGGGCTCTTACCTAGTTCAACTGCGATGTATGCATAGTCAAGGTTTGACAAGCCTTCGCCAGTTTCTGCGTTTGGCAAGAAGAAGTTCCACAGACCTTGCTTCTTTGCTTTTGCCTTTACTTCTTCCAACAGTTCAAGTTGACCTGGCGCATACTGCCAGCGGTCTTCGCGATTTTCTCCAAGTGCGTAGAACTTTTCCGCCATTGGTTCCACTTCTTCAGCGATGAATTTCTTCACTGCGTTGAACAGTGGCTGAGCCTTTTCTGACATCGCGAGATTCAGAACATCGTCTGTCTCTAATCCTGAGTGCATTCCTGGCTTTGGCATAAGGGCCTCCTGTAGAAAATCCTCAAATGAGGTAATTCCTTGACCTTAGTTCCCACGGGGCAAGAATCTCCGAGGCGAACGAAGCCGTCAGGTACACCTCATTAAAGACCTCACTGGTATGCCGAGTAATCTCGCAATGACCCAAGGAGGCCCATCATGGCAAGCACCGAGCAGCCGAAACCAGCATCGACTCACACAAAATCTAGAAACGCCAGCGTCTCCACGCCCACCGATGAAGGGGACTTTGAGCGCGCCACTCGCGGATTCATCGCTTCGTTCCCCGGGGGTCGCATTAATGACCCGTCTGGGCGAATGGTGTCCGACACCAATCGATATGACTTTATTCGCCAATCACCCGAGGCTCCCGACACCGTAAACCCGAGCTTGTGGCGCCATGCTCGCTTAAACGCAAACCATGGATTATTCGAAGTGGCCGATGGCGTGTGGCAAGTACGCGGGTACGACATTTCGAACATCACATTCATTAAGGGAACTGAAGGTTGGGTTGTCATCGACCCGCTCTCCACCGAGACCACGGCGCGCGCTAGCTATGAATTGATTACAAGCCATCTTGGGCATCGCCCCGTGACAGCAGTGATTTACACACACTCGCATGCAGATCACTTTGGTGGAGTGCTCGGAGTAACAAGCCAAGAAGATGTCGATGCTGGTCGTTGTCGTGTGATTGCTCCTGTTGGTTTCCTCCACGAGACAGTCGGAGAAAATGTGATTGCTGGGCCGGCGATGAGTCGACGAGCCTCATATCAATTTGGTCCGCTGCTTCCAGCATCACCTACTGGCCACGTGGATTGTGGTCTCGGTAATTCTGTACCACTTGGCCCTCCCGGATTAATTGCTCCAACAGAAGACATCACATTTACTGGCGAAGAGTTGGTTGTAGATGGTGTGCGCATTATTTTCCAACTCACGCCAGAAACTGAAGCACCTGCGGAGATGAATTTTTTCTTCCCCGACTTTGGTTGGTTATGCATGGCAGAGAATTGCTCACACACAATGCACAACTTGGTGCCTATTAGAGGTGCGCTTGTACGTAACTCGCTGAAGTGGACAAAGTACATCAACGAAGCAATGGAACTGTTCGGAAAAGATACGAAGATTCTTTTTACATCTCATAACTGGCCGCGTTGGGGAAATGAAGATCTGCTCGAGTTCCTCACTTTGCAGCGCGACGTATACAGATGGATGCACGACCAGACCATGAGACTTGCGAATAAGGGATACACCGGAGTTGAAATTGCCAACACGCTAAAACTTCCCGATGAGTTTCTAGCCAATGATCACACTCGTGGGTACTACGGAGACCTCATTCATAACTCGAAGGCCGTGTATCAGCGCTACCTGAGTTGGTATGACGCAAACCCTGCAAACCTCAACAAGTACGCACCTGTAGAAGCGGGCAAGCGTTATGTGGAGTTAGCCGGCGGTGCAGATGCATTGTTGAAAAATGCAAGAGCAGCATTTGATGCAGGTGATTACAGATGGGTGACAGAGATTGTGAACCACTTGGTGTTTGCAGACCCAACAAATACAGATGCAAGAAATTTGCAAGCAGACGCACTAGAACAACTCGGCTATCAAGCTGAATCATCGACATTTCGTAATGCGTACCTCATGGGTGCACAAGAACTACGAAAAGGGCCGCCTAAAGCTGCATCAAATGCAGTGCGTGGGCGTGGGCTGTTGCTTGCAATGACGGTGGAACAGGTATTCGATTCGCTTGCTGTACGAATGAAGCAAGAAGAACTTGGCGGCCTCACCACTTGCATTAACTGGAACTTCACGGATACTAAGGAACTGTGGATTATGGGTATTTCCAATCGCACGTTGTATTACACACCGGGTCGTCAGTCAGACAATGCAGATGCCACGGTGACACTGGCTCGCACAACGTTGATCGACATAGTCACCCAATCCACCACATTCATGGATCAGATCCAAGAGGGCAACATCACCATTGCTGGCGATGGCGGTGCGCTTCTTACAGTGTTCGGCAATATCGACGTCTTTGAAATGGGTTTTGCAATAGTCGAGCCGTAAAGACTCAACATTTTGAACGGGGGTACAAAATGACAACAGAACCATGGGCACTCGAAGGGGTCGAAGTTGCCCGATTTATTAAATCAAAACAACTCAGCGCCGCCGAGGTTGCAGAGTCGCATATCAATCGCATCAACGACGTAAACAAGAAACTCAATGCAGTAGTGGTACGCACAGATACAGATGCACGTGCACGCGCACAAGAAGTAGACAATGGAAAAGTTCAAGGCCCACTTGCCGGCGTAGCGATTACCACCAAGATCAACACTGACCATCTTCCGTATCCGATGGACAACGGAATTCGCGCACTGAAAGACAATCCGTCTGCGTCTACTCACGCAAGTATTCAGGGTCTGCTAAATGACGGCGCCATGATGCTGGGCCGCACGAACTCGCCAGCGTTTGCACTTCGTTCACATACCGGCAATGACCTCCACGGTGAAACGCATAATCCATATGGTCAACATCTCACCCCAGGTGGTTCTAGTGGTGGTGCTGGCGTTGCGGTAGCCACAGGCATGTGTGCAATTGCGCAAGGAAACGACGTTGCGGGATCTGTTCGTTGGCCCGCTTTCTGTAACGGCATTATCGGCTTGCGACCAACAATGGGTCGTATGCCAAGTGGCGGATCAAATCCAAACCCTCGCGGACTATCGGCGATGATGATGTCGACTCAAGGCCCTTTAGCGCGCACAATGGCTGATCTTCGACTTGGGTATTCAGCAATGCAGTTTCCGAATTGGAATGATCCATTCTGGGTGCCAATGCAAAATGATTTCCCTCAAGCCAAATCACCGTTACGTGTTGCTCTTCTTGTTGAGGACGGCAGAGACATGCACGAGTCCACGCGATTTGCTATTCGTAAAATTGGTGTGCTTCTAGAAGACGCCGGATACGAAGTGGAAGAGATCTCGCCACCGATGTTGGAAGTTCTCTTTGGAATGTGGCTTCGTCTTGGAGCACTCGACGTTCAATTAGGGCTCGTTCCGCAATTAGAACTTTTGAATGACTCTGGACTAACTCAAGCAATCCAGGGAATGCTTCCCGCATTTCCCCCGCCAACACCGCAGGTCATGATGCAAGCGCTGGCAGACAGAGATCTTCTCTTCAGGGCGTGGAATGTTTTCTTTGAGCAATATCCACTTCTCGTCATGCCAGTCCTCGCGAAACCATTTATGCGCATGAACGAAGACCTCGAAGGCCCAGAACACATGGCTGACTTATGGAGCGACCTGCGTTACACCGTCAATCTCGCATCTCTTGCAATCCCGTCTCTCGCTTTCCCAGTCGGACACAACGATGGCATTCCCATGGGCGTACAAATTGCAACACACGCATGGCGTGAGGACCGTCTTCTTGCAGTTGGGGATGCACTTGAAGAACGACTTGGCAAAGTTGCCGTAGTCGACCCCGTGTGGTGATACAGAGTTCAAAACTCGTATTGTTTAGGCATGGCTCTTACATCTGATATTCCGCGCGTCAACACACCAGCCGGCGGCTGGCACGGAGAAATGCCCGGCCCATTTCTTTCTGAATGCACCGAGCCACTCAGTGCAGATGCGCCTGACCTGCGTGGCACCTGGCGACCAATTGAAGTAATCATGAATGGTGAACCAGCACCAAAAGAGTTGCCTCTATGGAATCATGTTGAACGCATCGAACAGGCAGGCCGACGCGTCATCGTGACAGCAGGTCATGTGATTCATGATTTCCTCGCCGTAGATGGCACACATGAAAATGGATGCCACGATGTTTTTGAGATGGACCTCACAACACCATTAATTGTGGCTGCGTCCTATGAAGACGGAGTATTGGTACTGCGACCCAAGGATCTAGAAGGAATCGAAGTGCGCCGTCAACGCGATGGAGAATTTCTTTTGTGGCAGTACCACACCGCTTTCACAATGAAGATGGAACGCATAATCTAAACCCCTAGGCATAAAAGGGAACTTCATGGCGCACAAAGTAACTGCACCTGCAATGCAGCGTGCTCAAAGACTTCTCGAACAACGCGTCACTCCGTTTATCACGCAACGACCACTGAACTTCACAGTCACTGCAACTGAAGAGTGGTTTGAATCCCCGAGCTACGACGTAGCAACATCGTCTCCAGTTCAACCATTTGCAATCGGGAGTAAATGGGGACGTGCGTGGCACACGCGATGGTTCCATCTTCAGGCAGTTGTTCCAGAAGAACTCAGCAACGCTCCCCTTGTTGCGTACTTGGACCTTGGCTTCGTTGGGCGTGGTGATGGTTTTCAAGTTGAAGCAGTCGCGTGGAGTAACGGCGCGATTGTGCACGCTATTCAGCCAGATCGTCGACTCATTCATTTAGGAACTCAAATAGCTGGTAGCGAGATTGACATCTGGGTAGAGGCAGCAGCGACTCCAATCATTGCTGGCCACGAATACGGTTACGGCCCCACCACTTTCGGTGACCCATCCACAGCACCGACCACACCTATTTATACATTGCGTGCTGCGTACATCGCGACCTTCAATTCTGAAGTAAATGACTTGGCAATCGCACTACATGCAGTCATTGACCTTGCACTAGATCTGCCGGATAATTCTCCACAGCGTTCACGCATTTTCTCTGCTCTAGAAAAATGTGACTTGGCACTTGATGTTGCTCATGTGATTGAGACTGCGAGTACCGCACGCCAAGCTCTTGATGCAGTACTCACAGTCGAAAACGGACCTTCGGCACATCGCATCACTGCAACAGGTCATGCGCACCTTGATACTGCGTGGTTGTGGCCAATTCGTGAGACTCGCCGTAAAGCTGTGCGCACTTTTGCAAATGCTGTACATCTCCTCGAACAGAATCCAGATGCGGTGTATTGCCATAGTCAAGCACAGCATTATTCCTGGGTTGCTGACGATGCACCAGATATTTTCGCCAAAGTTGTCAGGTTTGTTCAGGAAGGCCGATGGGAACCAGTGGGTGGCATGTGGGTAGAAACCGACCTCAACTTGCCAGACGGTGAAAGTCTGTTGCGACAGGTGGTGCAAGGTCAGCGCGCCTTCAGTGAGTGGTTTGGAGTTACATGCAATGGTGCATTTCTTCCCGACGACTTTGGTTATCCCGGTGGCCTGCCACAAATAGTTGCTCACGGCGGCTGCAAATGGTTCTTTACGCAAAAACTCAGCTGGAATGAAACCAATAAGTTTCCCCATCACACATTTTGGTGGGAAGGCATCGACGGAACATCGGTGTTTACTCACTTCAGTCCAGTTGATACCTACAACGCAATCATGACTCCATCACAATTGCGTTTTGCTGAGCGCAACTACCGCGATCACATTGGTTCACATACGTCTCTTGTTCTCTATGGTCATGGCGACGGTGGCGGCGGGCCAACTCAAACAATGATTGAACGAGGTCGCCTCGCTGCAAATCTTGAAGGCGTTCCACAGGTGTCATTTGGAACTGTGAGTGGATTCTTTGCTGAAGCTGAAGATGAATACGGCACTACTGCCCCACGTTGGGTGGGAGAAATGTATTTCGAAAAGCATCGCGGCACATACTCCACTCAAATAGGTACAAAACAAGGAAACCGCAACAGCGAACGTTTATTGCACGAACTTGAACTGTGGTCTGTATTGCGTGGTGTGCGACCAACAGGAATCGACACACTGTGGCAACGCGTGTTGACACAGCAATTCCACGACATCATTCCAGGTTCATCTATTGCTTGGGTGCACGATGATGCAGAAGCCGAGCATGCTGCTATCGCCGACGAAATTGAAGTCCACCTTGCAAAAATCATTCCAGTGCGCGGCACCGAAGTCCATGTTATGAATCCTGCACCAGTTGCCATACACGGCGTTGTCGATGTAGATGCTCAACCAATGTGGGTTCACGCAGCAGCATTTGGTTCGGCAGCACCTACTAGCGAACTACCAACCGACCACACACCGGTAACAGTAAGTACCACTGACGGCATCATCACGCTCTCAAATGGGTTGATCTCTGTTTCCATTAACCCAGATGGCGCAATCACGTCGATTCGAAACAGCGAGCGAAACCTTTTCGCCCCTGGTGACACAGCACATTTCACTCTTCGTCAAGACACTCCCGCCGAATACGACGCGTGGGACATAGACATGACAGATGCAAATGCCCCTGCTATTTCTCTCGTGGCAGATTCTGTTCCAGTAGTTGTCGAATCTTCGCCGTTGCGCTCCACAGTCGAATGTCTTTTCGCTACTGACGCTTCACGATTAGTTGTTCGCTATTCACTTTGTGCAGCCTCGGAACAACTTGACGTCTCGCTTGAAGCCGATTGGCACGAACAAGAGCGTCGTTTGCAATGGTCGCTACCTACTGATTTACGGGCACTCGATGCAACATGTGGAACACAGTTCGGACACGTACGCAGAGCGCGCCATTCCAATACCACTTGGGATATTGCTCGTTTTGAAGTGTGTGCACATCGGTACGTTGCTGTGAGCGAACCCTCTTTTGGTGCCGCGATACTTGCCGACGGACCACGTGGATACGACATTCGTGGAAACTCATTGCGCCTCACCGTGTTGCGCTCCCCTCGGTTTCCAGACCCTGAAGCAGACCTTGGTGCTCAACGACTGACATGGGCTGTCATGCTGACGCCGGGCGACGCAATTACTAATGGCATCGAGGAAACTGCAGCCCGTATTGCATACCCGCACCGCATTGTGGACGGTACCCCCGGCCTACCCGATGCAAATGTAGTGATGAATGTTCCTGGCGCACTCGTGAGCGCATTGAAACCCGCAGACGATGACAGTGGCGACACCATCATTCGTTTGTGGGAGACGCGTGGAGCTCGCACTACAGGCACCATCACTATTACTCAGACAGACCAACGACTACAGATGTTCCGATGCGATGCACTAGAAAATGCTGAAACGAATCCGTTACCTGCTGTGGGTAACGAGTTCAGCATCACCCTTCGCCCGTTTGAGATAACAACATTGCGCGTAACGCAATGACATTTGTTTAGGCGATTGCTCCGAACAATGCCATGAGTGGGCCGGCGGCACGCAAGTCGCCCACTGTGCCATTGCCCATACGATTCATCACATAAGCAAATGTAAGTTCGGCATCGAGATCATTCACTACAAGCGAGCCACCCCAACCGCCCCAGAAACATGCACGTGGGTTCGGACTCAACGGTGAATGCTCAGAGTTAAGGCCATAACCCATACCAAATTTCATGGGCACTCCGAGTACGACGTCCATTCCATTTGACTGCTCGGCGAAGAGTGCGTTCACTCCTTCAGCAGAAAGGAATCGCTTGCCTCCCACTTCTCCGTTATGCGAGATGATGGATTGCAGTTGCGCAACTGAACGTGCATTGCCATGACCGTTTGCGGCAGGGCTTTCACAACGCCGCCATTCTTTTGTCCACGACATACGCGCATCCATTTGTGGATTCATAAAGGTTCGCATCGCAAGACTGTTCGGGTCTACTTCTGCTGGCAAACCTTGCTCCGCAGGAATGACCAATGCAATTCGTTCATCGTGTTCAGCACCAGTACCAATATGGAAGTCAGCACCAAGTGGTTCGGCAAAGTTCTCACGGAAGAAATTACCCAGCGACTGACCAGTGACGCGCTTGACTACTTCACCAATGAGATAACCCTGCGAGATTGCGTGGTACCCAGATTGAGATCCTGGTTTCCACCACGAAGCCTGCGCAGCAGATGCTGCAGCACACTTGTCATGGTCATACAGGTCTTCAGCAGACATTTTCTGATCCCACCCAGAGAGACCTGCGGTGTGAGCCATGAGATGACGAATCTCTACATCTTCTTTGCCGTTTGCTTTGAACTCTGGCCAGTACTTGTACACGGGATCTGTGAGTGAGAGTTCTCCGCGATCGGCGAGCGTGAGCAATGTGAGAAACATCATTGTCTTCGTGGTTGACCACACATTGATGATGGTGTCACTTTGCCATTCTGTTGTGCGTTCCATCTCGCGGTGACCCGCCCAAATGTCGACAACCATTTCACCTTTGTGCATGACTGCGAGAGATGCACCTACTTCAAAATCATCATTGAAATTTGCGGCGAACGCATCTTTTACGCCTTCATACCCTGAAGACACCGAACCGTTAACTGACACCATGAGAACCCCCTGTTTGGGGCAACCTTACTTGGGCAGACGCAAACAGGCGATACGGGACCACGCGTCGAAAGTTGCAACGGTGTTGTAGCGAGAATCTGGCCAGCACCCAAATGTAGGTGCTTTCAGTTTGGCGGAATCTAAGTCACCTGAAGTTCGGTCGAGTGGCCAGTCACCAGAAAGGTCGGCTGCCATTAGTTTGCGACTGAGTTGAGCCGGTGTGATTGTGCCGGTGTATGTGCCGTCGTCGGAGATTTTGACAAGTTTTGTTTTCACTTGTGTGACCGCTGAAGAAACCTCTTCGACTGATGTTGCAACGTCATCGACTTTTGATGAAGCATCTTCGGCTGCAGTCACTGCTTTCTTCGCTTGTGACAAAGCACTAGTGGCATCGGTTTGTGCGTCGGCAAGGCCAGTCTCTGCGGCCGTGATGCGCTTCGCTGCTGCGTCGAGTTCTTCAACACTCTGATTCACAACATCAGATAAATCATCAATTTGTTCAGACAGACTTGCGACCAACTGCGTCAGTTCCGAATTGTCAAGCGGAGTGTCGGGCTCGATAACAACATTGTCGCCGTCATTCGGCACCGAGTCGTCGGTTGGCATTGTGGTGTCACTTGCTGAGACTGCTGAATCGGGGTTACGTACCGCAGACGTGCCCGCCCAAGCGACCCCCACAACCACAGTGGATAGGGCCAATGCAAAGATTGAGATGCCGACAATGTTGGATGAGATCCGTTTCATACCCTCACCGTACGCAATGGGTGGTCCGAAATGACCAAAGGGCCCTATTCCTACTACTCTCACACGTGTTGCAGAGCGCAACTCTTTTCTGAGGGGGAACAATGGCAGAGCGATTCGAGAACGGGTACGCAGGACATGTCGCAGTGGTCACTGGTGGTGGCACAGGTATGGGACGTGAAATGGTGCGCCAACTCACTGCACAAGGATGCGACGTGGCCACATGCGATGTCATCGTCGACAACCTCGCAGAAACCGTAGATATCTGCACCAAGGACGGAAATCCTGGCGCAATCCTCACTCACATAGCCGATGTTTCTGACGAAACACAAGTGCTTTCGTTTCGCGATGCAGTTGCTGCATGGCGCCCTCATGTGAACGTGGTGTTCAACAATGCCGGCATCGGCGGCGGCGGAAGCATTATGGAAAGCGACAGAACTGAATGGGAGAAAACATTCGGAGTGTGCTGGTACGGCGTGTACTACAACACGCGTGCTTTCCTACCTCTACTTCTTAAAGCACCATTTGGACATGTTGTGAATACAAGTTCAGTGAATGGTTTTTGGGCATCACTCGGACCCAACACTGCACATACCGCATACAGCGCTGCAAAATTTGCTGTCAAGGGTTTCACTGAAGCTCTCATTACAGATTTCCGAATGAATGCTCCCACCCTGCGCGCATCAGTTGTCATGCCTGGCCACATTGGAACATCAATCGCCATCAACTCTGGAAAGTTGCTTGGCAATGACCCAAAAGAGATGAGTGCGGAAAAGTTAGAGAAGGCACGCGCGCGCATGGCCAAAGGTGGCATCGACACAAGCGCATTCAGCGATGAGGATTTACGAGTACTCATGATCGCTGGTGGTGAATCTTTCAGAGACAACGCACCAATGTCTGCAGCCGAAGCAGCAACGTTTATTTTGGACAGTGTGCAACGGGGCGATTGGCGCATTCTTGTTGGAGACGACGCGGTCATTCTCGATGAGATGGTTCGTCTGACTCCCAAAGATGCGTACTTGCCTGACTTCATGGACAAAGTGCGCGAACGTGGCGCTTTTGGTGGCATCACCCGATAAGTACCTCAGGGCTTTCCCAAACGCTTCGCCAAAAAGTCAATCCAAGTTGGGGTGTTATTCACCTTAAGTAAATGTTGCTGAGCGACGCTTGGTTCATGCAAAAACCTT
>JBIKZT010000143.1:0-3069 GCA_044354565.1 Ilumatobacteraceae bacterium | reverse complement strand
ACGTAAGTGGAAAATTGCCGTTGTCGTCTGTTGCTTCTATGCAAGGCCGCAAAGTTGCCGAACAAGTAGTGGGTGGCCCGAAAGGCCCGCATCGACACCTTGATTACGACAAAGCAGCGTCAGCAATCTTTACAGAGCCAGAAATTGCAGACGTTGGCTTGGCAGAAGCCGAGGCGTTTGCATCTGGTCGCAAAATTCGTGTTACCAAGGTGCCGTTTTCAAGTACGGCAAAAGCACTCATTAATAACGACCCACGTGGTTTCGTAAAGATCATTAGTGACCCAGCAACTGGCGAAGTACTTGGTGGTTCCATCGTGGGAAGCCATGCAGCCGAACTCATTAGCGTGATTGCTCTTGCAGTGACAGCGAACTTGAAGGTCACCGATATTGAAGAGTCGTTGTTGGTGCATCCGGCATTAGCCGAAGCGTTGGCTGAAGCAGCCGAATAGTTATTCGATAACTACGACAACGTCGCCGGCACCAACGGTGTCACCGGGCTTCACGTTGACAGCCTTAATGGTTCCGCTCTTGTCGGCTTCGATTTGGTTTTCCATTTTCATGGCTTCGAGCACAACAACGCTTTGTCCGGCTTCAACAGCCTGACCCACTTCAACAAGAACCTTCACGATTGTTCCCTGCATTGGTACGGCTACTTGACCGCTTCCACTGCCGGCACCGCCGCCAGAACCAGATGCACTGCGTGGGGCTTTCTTTGCCTTTGCTGCAGGTGCAGCAACACCGGTGGACTCAGGTACCCAAATTTTCACATCGAAACGACGACCGTTGACTTCAACAGTGGTGTTGCGTTGTACAAGTGGTGCTTCGTCTTCTGTTGAAGCAGGAGCAATTGGTGCAGTACCGATATGTGAGAGGTCGAGAACTTCTTCTACCCACTTTGTGGAGTGTGTGACCGCAGCAAAGTCTGGGTGTTCAAGAATTGCAATGTCGGCAGGAATCGTTGTGGCGATGCCTTCCACCACCATTTCTTTCAGTGCACGAAGTGTGCGCGCAATTGCAACATCACGATCGCGACCCCACACAACAAGCTTTCCGACCAAGTTGTCGTAGTACTGGCTGATTTCGTCACCAGATTCGTAGCCCCCGTCGAAGCGAACTCCGAAACCGTCGGGAGCGACAAGTTTTGTGATGGGGCCTGGTGATGGAAGGAACTTGCCACCAGCAGGATTTTCTGCGTTGATACGAATTTCAATGGCGTGTCCGCGACGTGCAGCAAGAACTTGCTTTTGTGTCATCGGAAGTTTCTCGCCCGAAGCAACACGAATCTGCCATTCAACAAGGTCGATACCTGTGATGACTTCAGTGACTGGGTGTTCCACTTGCAAGCGGGTGTTCATTTCAAGGAAGAAGAACTCGCCATCTTGGAAGATGAACTCAACAGTTCCGGCGTTGTAGTAACCAACAGCCTTTGCTGCCTTTACAGCAGCTTCACCCATTGCTTCTTCGACACCGTCTGGCAAACCAGGTGCTGGTGCTTCTTCAATCAGTTTCTGGTGACGACGTTGAGCTGAGCAGTCACGAGTAGAGACCCACACAACGTTGCCGTGTTGGTCGCCCACAAGCTGTACTTCAATGTGACGTGGCCACGTGAGGTAGCGCTCTACATAGATTTCATCGCGACCAAAGAAACTCTTTGCTTCGCGCTGTGCTGAATCCATGGCGTCTTGCACTTCTGCTGCAGACTGCACAACTTTCATGCCGCGACCGCCGCCACCGAATGCTGCTTTGATCGCAATCGGCCAGCCGAACTCTGCACCGAAGTCGGTGATTTCTTTTGCAGTTGTTACAAACTCTGTGGTGCCAGGAACAATGGGCGCACCGCCGCGAAGTGCTGCTTTACGGCTCGACACTTTGTCGCCCATTTCATCGATTGCTTCTGGTGGTGGTCCGATGAACGCAACACCCATTGCTGTGATGGCGCGAGCAAAGTCTGGGTTCTCACTGAAGAAGCCATATCCGGGGTGTACCGCATCGGCGCCACTGTCGGTAATGGCCTTCAAGATTGCTTCGGTGTTGAGGTAGCTCTCGGCAGCAGTGCTGCCTCCCAGGGCGTATGCCTCGTCTGCCAAACGCACGTGAAGAGCGTTGCGGTCGAGCTCTGAATAGACCGCCACGGTGGCGATGCCCATCTCTCGGGCAGCTCGGATGACACGGACAGCGATTTCGCCGCGATTGGCGATAAGGATTTTCTTCAACACAGGTGTCAATATTGCCTTGATGGACCACCAAAATGCGAACTCATCCGAGAATTGGCACATTCAGACCGTTTTAGAGACGGGCAGTACCAATGCGGACCTTATGGCTGCAGGCCATCAGGGGGCCCCAGATCGCTCTGTTTTGCGTGCGGAGTACCAATCTGCGGGCAGGGGGCGCCTTGACCGGACATGGGAAGCCCCACGGGGAGCCAATCTCTTGGTCTCACTCTTATTTCGCCACGTACCTGATCGGTTGCATGTTCTTACTCAGGTGGTGGCATTGGCGGCTACGTCTGTAGCGCAAAAGACCTGTGGAGTAGATGCGCAACTGAAATGGCCAAACGACATTTTGGTGGGTTCAGAAAAATTGGCCGGAATTCTGGCTCAGGCCGCACCAACTGACTCGCAAGGAAAGATTCCTTTTGTCGTTGTGGGTATTGGCTGCAACATTGGGTGGGCACCACCAGGAGCAACGAGTCTTTCGGCAAACGGTTGGTCGCGCGAAGTAACACCAGATGAGTTTTTGCAATTGATGTTGCCAGAGCTCGATGCATTGCTCGCTTTGAGTGATGATGATCTTCACAAGGAATATCTACGTTGTGTTGCAACAGTTGGAACACAGGTGCGGGCAGAGATGCCTCATGGTGAAGATGTGATTGGTCGAGCATTAACAGTGGAACCAGATGGTCGCCTAGTTGTATTAGACGACTGCGGTATCACGCATCGCATCGATACTGCAGATGTGGTGCATCTCCGACCTGCCTCGGACTGACTACCGTGGACATGTGCTGAATGACTCCAAACTTTCTCGTGCTGCGAGCGCACCACGATGGATGATTTTGGTCAGTGTCACTCT
>JBIKZT010000144.1:0-3069 GCA_044354565.1 Ilumatobacteraceae bacterium | reverse complement strand
TTTTGGAATCAACCGGAAAAATTGTTGTTGCAGAAGTTGGCCACGGTGAACGTTATGTGTGGCACCGCGACAATGGAGTCAATGTGATCGTGGACTGCATGGCAAGTGGTCATGAACGTTTTGCTGTCAATGTGGAAGCAATGCGTGGGCGCGGAGTGTCGCCAGACGATATGTCTGAAGAACTGTTGTCACAAGAGTTGTTGCAGCCAGCAGAGCAAGAAGCGGATTTGGTTGTAGTGATGGGGCCACCGCATCGAATGCCTGAATCAATGGTGTGGGAACTTGCGTACAGCGAACTTGTGTTTCTCGACATTGCATGGTCCGATTTGAACTCCAGTCATTTGGAGTTAGCGATCGATGATTTCAATCGTCGGCATCGTCGTTTTGGTGGTCTTGACTCGTGAGCACGTATAGAGACCACGCTGTAGTGCTTGGCTCATACAAATTCGGTGAGGCGGATCGCGTTGTTGTGCTGTTGACTGAGAACTACGGCAAAGTGCGTGCCGTTGCTCGTGGTGTGCGCAAAACGAAATCATCAATCGGTGCACGATTGGAACCCATGAGTCATGTCGACATTGCGTTGCGCAGTGGTCGTGAGCTCGACACCGTTGCAGAAGTGAAATTGGTGCACACGCACTCTGCGTTGCGTATGGACTTTGATCGTATGAATCAAGGTCTGTCGATGTTGGAGGCTGTCAACAAACTGACTCCCGATCGTGAACCCGTTCCACATCTGTACGCCGTGCTATCACGCGCGTTGCATGCGCTCAACGAGCGCGGATCTCCACTCATGCTCGGTGCTTTCTATTGGCGACTGCTAGCAATTGAAGGCCACGGTCCCCAGTTGGATGTCTGCGTCCGTTGTGGTGAGGAAGGCTCTATCGCGACGTTCGACGTGCAAGAAGGTGGAGTCCATTGCAGTGCATGCCGGTCGGGGGTACCTATCTCGGCTGCTGGTCTCTCGTTGTTGCGAATGATCTTGGGTGGCCAGATGAGTGAAGCACTGAACATGGAAGAAAATTCAGCCGTCACCGAGGTGAGCCAGTTGGCGATGGAAGCCATGGAGAGTCATCTCGAGCGAAAGCTGCGAAGTCTCGGTGTGTTCGACCGCCACTTGTAGGCTAGATACCTATGCCCGCTAAAGACCTTGAACAGATAGTCAATCTGTGTAAACGCAGAGGGTTTGTTTACCCAAGCGCCGAAATCTACGGAGGCTTCCGTTCCTCATATGACTACGGCCCTTTGGGTTCATTGATGTTGCGCAATGTGAAAGACGCTTGGGTGCGCACGATGGTGCAGCAACGAGACGATGTCGTGCTTATTGATGCGGCCATTCTTGGGCCACCACAAATCTTTGAAGCCTCTGGTCACTTGGCCAACTTCTCTGACCCACTCGTGGATTGCACAGTATGTAAAAGACGTTTCCGTGAAGATCACATTGAAACGCGCGATTGCCCTCAAGGCATGAAGGGTTGTCAGTTCACTGAAGCACGTGCTTTCAACTTGATGTTTAAGACCACGGCTGGCCCCGTTGAAGCTGCGGGTGCAGATGTGTATCTACGTCCAGAGACAGCACAAGGCATGTTTGTGAATTTCTCTAACGTTTTGCAAACAAGCCGCAAGAAGCCGCCATTCGGTATTGCTCAAGTTGGAAAGAGTTTCCGCAACGAAATCACACCAGGAAACTTCATTTTCCGTACTCGTGAATTCGAGCAGATGGAACTGGAATTCTTCGTTCCACCAGCCGAAGGCCCGAAGTGGTACGAGTACTGGTGCCAAGCACGTATGGATTGGTATGTCGAACTAGGTATCCCACGCGAGATGTTGCGTATCAGGGCTCACGATGCAGACGAACTCTCGCATTATTCAGCAGGCACTAGCGATGTTGAATTCATGTTCCCGTGGGGATGGGGAGAACTTGAGGGAATCGCTCAGCGCACCGACTTCGACCTCACTCAACATTCAAATGCATCTGGCCAAAAGTTGGATTTCTTCGACCAAGCAACTAACGAGCGCTACATTCCGTACGTAGTTGAGCCTGCAGCCGGTGCCAACCGCACGATGGCCGCATTCTTGTTGGCTGCGTACGACGAAGATGAAGTAAACGGTGAGTCGCGCACTGTGTTGCGCCTTCACCCACGCCTTGCGCCGTACAAGGTGGCGGTTCTGCCGTTGTCGAAGAAGGACACTTTGTCGCCGGTTGCCAAAGAGATCTATCAGCAACTATCAGAGCGATACATGTGTGAGTACGACGAGACGCAGGCCATCGGACGTCGCTACCGCCGTCAAGACGAGATTGGCACGCCATTGTGTGTCACTGTCGACTTTGAAACGCTCGAAGACAATGCAGTGACTATCAGGCACCGCGATTCCACCGAACAGGTTCGAGTACCGATTGCAGATTTGCACAACGAAGTCGCTCGTATCTTGGGCTTTTAAACCGCTTGGCTGGGCGTGTAGTTTGGGGTTGTGCACCGGTGGTGCGCATTTGAAAGTGGGGACACCATGAGCAAAGTCGTAGCAATTGTGAAGATGCCTGCAGCGCCAGGCAAGGGAAAAGAGTTGGCAGCAGCCATGGATTTCGCCCTTGAGAATGTAAAGGCCGAGTCTGGTACTCGCTACTACATCATTCATGCCGAAGCTGGGAACGATGATGTGTTGTGGATGTACGAGATGTACGACAGCCAGGCAGATATGGATGCACACATGTCATCTGAGTGGTTCAAGCAACTCGGACCCAAAGTCGGAGGTCTGTTCGGTGGAGCTCCAGAGTTTCATGTCATGACACCATTGGGTGGCAAGGGCCTCTAAGCCCTGCTTCGGTAGTTGCATGACTCGCACCTACCTTGACGACATATTGCTGTGGCATCGTCAGCGCGCGCAAAGAGATTCGCGTGTGTTGGCCGACCTCATGGAGGTTGCTCGCCGTAATGCGCCTGCACGCGGTTTCGCCACTGCGATACGCGACACGCCACATCTCTCGGTGATTGCTGAGATTAAGCGCCGGTCACCGTCTAAAGGCGATCTGAATGAAGGTTTGAAGCCAGATGTGTTGGCGCGTGCGTATCA
>JBIKZT010000142.1:0-3075 GCA_044354565.1 Ilumatobacteraceae bacterium | reverse complement strand
TGTTGCCTGCATTTCTTCACGTGGCGACCGGCGACCGGCCCTAAATTCTTCGACCAGAGAGCATGCATCGCCAAGCCAGGGTGTATTTGTCATACATCGAACTTAGTCCAGGCAAAAGTCTCGACCCCTACGGAAAATTGAAGGCGAACTAGGGTGGGAGAGCCCATGGACATTCGCGCTTTTCTCGGTCTCCAGCAGACACATAATCCGTTTCGATGGTTTCTTCCCGTCGATTTGCGTTTGTGCACCGGTGGCAACTTTTTGTACGGCGGCAGCGCATTAGGCGCGGCAATTTCTGCACTTGAAGGCACAACGGGGCGAAATGTCATCTGGACCACCGCGCAATATCTCAGCTACGCGCGTCCTGGCGAAGTGATGGACATCGATGTGTATGTACCGGTCACGGGTAATGCCATTACACAAGCGCGCGTGATTGGACATGTTGGAGAACGAGAAATCATCACGGTAAACGCTGCGCTCGGCGACAGAGATTTTGAACACGAGGGTCAGTTCGTAACGGCGCCTGAAGCTGGCAGACCTGACGAATACAAGAATTGGCGTCATCGTCATATTTCTGAAGGCACGATTCATGACTTCATGGAAGAACGTGTGGTGAAAGCGCGCTCCGAAGAACAACTCGACGGCACTCCAGGCGATGGACAAACGGTGATGTGGGCTCGACTGCCACAAGTAATTGAAGGCGTGGATGCAGCGACACTTGGTGTACTCGGAGATTTTGTACCAAGAGGTGTTGGGCAAGCATTGGGAATCCGTGGTGGCGGCAACTCGCTCGACAACACGCTGCGGGTGATGAACTTGGTACCGACTACGTGGGTGTTGCTCGATATACGAGTGCAAGGTGTAGCGCGTGGCTTTGGCCACGGGCTGGTACATATGTTTGCGGAAGACGGAACCCTGATGGCAACGGCCAGTCAGAGTTGCATCGTTCGCATGTGGAAAGGTGATTAATCATGAATGCATACGGAGCAAAAGGTCAACACGGAATACCGGTACGGCCGGGAATGACAGTGCCACTTCCTGGTCACTTGCACACACACAAGGACAAGTTGTCCGAACTTGCAGATATGGGTTACACCGACATTTGGTCTGCAGAGGCTGATGGCGCTGACGCATTCACACCTTTGGCGTTAGCTGCAGCATGGGAGCCTCGCTTGCGATTGGGAACAGCGATTGTTCCTGCGTATACGCGTAGCCCAGCTTGTTTTGCACAATCTGTGGCAACACTGGCTGATGCTGCGCCAGGCAGATTCGCAATAGGTATTGGTTCGTCAAGCAATGTGATCGTGCAGCGGTGGAATGGCATTCCGTTTGAAGAGCCATACAAGAAGGTTCGAGATGTGGTTCGGTTCCTGAACGACGCTCTGACTGGTGAAAAAGTCACTAAGCAGTACGACACCTTCAATATCGATGGGTTCCGTTTGGGTATTCGCCCTGAAGCAAAGCCTCAGATATTGGTTGCAGCATTGCGTGAAGGAATGTTGCGCCTTGCTGCTCGCGAAGCAGACGGCGCAATCATCAACTGGCTGAGTGCAGAGGATGTGACTCGCGTTGCAGAAGTAGTGCACACGGCTGCCGAAGGAACTCCCAAGGAAATTGTTGCGCGCATCTTTGTGTGTCCTTCCGAGAATAAAGATGTCGTTCGTGCAGCTGCACGTTTTGCTATTGCGGCATATCTGAACGTGCCTGTGTATGCAGATTTCCATGCATGGCTGGGCCGCGGTGATGAACTACAGGGAATGTGGACCAACTGGAAAGCAGGGGACCGCAAAGCGGCACTTGCTGCGATTCCAGATGAGGTTGTTGATGCATTGATCGTGCACGGGTCTCCTGAGTACTGTCGCGACCGTATTCGTCAATACTTTGACAATGGTGTCACTACCTCATCGCTAGCCATGATGCCGTTCGACCCAGAACTGAACTACTGGGATGCTGTGAAATCGCTTTCACCTGCAGCGCACAAGTAATCCATGACGGAAGAATCGAAGGGTGTGACACGAGAGGGCTGGCGCCTTCTTATTGCGACCCTTCGGTTACAGGTACGTGGCCTCAGCATGGGCGCTGGCGTTGGCTTGGCGTGGACATTAGGAAAGGTCGCAGTTCCACAACTCACCCGACTAGCAATCGACAAAGGCATCGAACAAGATGGCTCACTCATTTTCTGGACCATGTTGATTCTTGCTGCAGCAACAGTGGCGGGATTCTTTGCAGCATGCAGGCGTTATTTCGCCTTTCGTGAATCGCGTTTAACAGAAACTTATTTGCGTGAGCGATTGTTTGCTCAAATTCAAGGGTTGCACGTTGGCTTTCACGACAAGGCACAAACGGGCCAACTCATGAGCCGATCGTCGAGTGACCTGCAACAAGTACAAGGGTTTGTAGTGAACATTCCCATTTTCGTGTCACAGATCACCATGGTTCTGGGCGTTGTCGTCATTTTGTTCTTCTCGGACCCGATTCTTGCCGCAGTGTCGTTGGCTCCATTGCCATTCATCAATATTTCCGCCCGTCGTTTCTCCAACAAGATTCACCCCGCAGTGTTGGCGGTGCAACAAGAGCAGGCTCAATTGGCCAACGTGGTGGAAGAAACTGTTTCTGGCGTACGTGTGATCAAGGGCTTTGGTGCAGAAGGGGTACAGCAATCCAAGTTGCAAACTGAAGCCGATGACATTCGACGCGAATCGATGAAGGCCGCGTACATTCGCAGTCGCTTCTTGCCTGCTATTGACTTGCTTCCATCGCTTGGGCTTGTTGCAGTATTGGGTCTGGGTGGGCATCGAGTGATTACGGGTGACATGACGCTTGGTGGTTTGGTCGCATTCAATACATACCTCACAATGCTTATTTGGCCGATGCGCAACATTGGTATGACGATTGCTTTTGGACAACGTGCAGCTTCTGCGTTACTTCGTGTCAATGAGATTTTGTCGGAAGAACCAGCAATTACAGATCCGTCAAAACCAAAACGACTTCCAAAGACAGGGCTTGCGCAGCCCACTGGTGCGTTGAGTTTTCAGAATGTTCGTTTCGGATACGACATTGGGCATACAGACGTAC
>JBIKZT010000141.1:0-3082 GCA_044354565.1 Ilumatobacteraceae bacterium | reverse complement strand
TGCCGGAACGGGTAAAACCCAATTGGCTAAGAGCATCGCTGAAATGACCGGAGCAAAGCTCATTCGTTTGCAGTGCTACGAAGGTCTTGATGAGTCGAAGGCGCTCTACGAGTGGAACTACAAGAAACAGCTTCTTCGTATCCAGGCTGACCGTGGTTCAGATTCCTGGGATGACATCCACGACGATATTTTCGGATCTGAGTTCTTGTTGACTCGCCCGTTGTTGGAAGCGATTACATCGAAAGAGCCAGTCGTTCTTCTTATTGACGAAGTTGACCGCGTTGAGGTGGAGACCGAAGCACTGCTTCTTGAAATTCTCTCTGAGTATCAAGTCTCTATTCCTGAACTTGGAACGATTGAAGCAACACAGATTCCTCTCGTGTTCCTTACATCGAACAACACGCGTGAACTTTCCGAAGCTCTCAAGCGTCGTTGCTTGTTCTTGCATGTTGATTACCCACAAATGGACCGTGAAAAAGAGATCGTTCTTACAAAGGTTCCTGGCGTCACCGAGATGCTTGCCGATCAAATTGCAAGAATCGTTCGCAGTATTCGTCAGCTTGACTTGAAGAAGTCACCATCAGTCAGTGAAACACTCGACTGGGCTCGCACGCTCGTTCTTCTCGGAGTTGACTCCATTGATGCTGAGCAAGCAAAGGAAACATTGCATGTTCTCTTGAAGTACCAGTCGGATATCGCCAAAGCAGCCAAAGAGCTGTCTGACGACTGAATCGATCTGCGCTGACCAATGCTGGAGCTTCTCGCCGGATTCATTACTGAGTTGAGAAACGCGGGTCTTCCCGTGAGTCTCACCGAAAACCTTGATGCGATGCATGCGATTTCGCACATCCCATTAGAGGATCGCGAAGCTTTCAAGTATGCACTTGGTGCAACATTGGTAAAGAACAACGCACACTGGCGTTCCTTCGAGACCGTCTTTGAGGTGTACTTCAGCCTTCGAGGTCCTGAGTATTCCATCTCTGATGGGGAAGGCAGTATCGAAGACTTTTTGCAACAAATGCAAGATCAGCAGATGCAGGGCGAAGGCAATGGTGGCGCAGGCGGAATGGATTCGCTTACTCCCGAAGAGTTGATGAACATTCTGATGAATGCATTAATGAATGGTGACCAAGCGATGATGCGCGCGTTGGCTCGCCAAGCCGTACAGCGCTTTGCAGGAATGGAACCTGGTCGTCCCGTCGGTGGCACCTATTACTTGTACCGAACGCTGCGCAATCTTGATCTTGACGGAATGCTCGACAAGTTGATGGAAGCCAGCAAGCAACAAGTGGGCGGCGAACTAACCAACTTGGAAGAGCGTCTTGAAAAAGATGAGTACAACCATCGCATTGAGCAGTTCAAGCAAGAAGTAGAAGCCGAGATTCGTCGTCGCCTTGTGGCTGACCGTGGCGCAGAGGCAATGGCAAAGACATTAAGAAAACCACTTCCTGAAGATGTGGAATTCATGCACGCCAGTCGCGATGAAATGCAGAACCTGAAAAAGTCATTGCAACCTCTGACGCGCAAACTTGCAGCACGTCTGGCACGCAAACGTCGTCATGGAAGAAAAGGGCCGCTCGATTTCCGAAACACGGTGCGACACAGCCTTGCCTATGGCGGTGTACCTGCTGAACCAAAATTCAAATATCCACGCCCAGCAAAGCCTGAACTCATCGTTATTGCTGACATCTCGGGTTCGGTCGCTGCTTTTGCTCGTTTCACATTGATGCTCGTCTACGCCATCTCGGGTCAATTTTCGAAGGTTCGTTCATTCGTATTTATCGACGGCATCGATGAAGTAACTGAGTACTTCAAAAAGACTGAAGACATCAGCGAGGCGATTCATCGCATCAACACCGAAGCCGACGTGATCTGGGTCGATGGTCACTCTGATTACGGCCACGCTTTTGAAGTCTTCTGGGATAAGTACGGCAAAGAAATCAATCCAAAATCAACCGTGTTGTTGCTTGGTGATGCGCGCAACAACTATCACGCGTCGCAGGCCTGGGTCATTAAGGAAATTCGTCAGAAGGCCCGCCATGTCTATTGGCTAAATCCTGAGCCTCGTTCCTACTGGAACACAGGTGACTCCATCGTCGGGGAGTACGGCACCCACACTGATGGCGTGTACGAGTGCCGCAACCTGCGCCAGCTGGAGGCGTTCGTCGAGAAGTTGGCATAAACATGTCAAACACACGACTGATGCTCGTGCGCCACGGCGAGTCGCGCGCAACCATTGAAAAATTCTTCGGTGGTCCACGTAGTTGTACTGGTCTTACTGACACTGGCCGACGTCAGGCAGAGGCACTTCGTGATCGCCTCATGGCCGGTCGTGACTTTCAGGCCACTGCTTTGTATTCCAGCAAACACTCACGCGCTGTTGAGACTGCTCAAATTATTGCTCCTGCACTGGGGTCTTTGTCATTGCATACTGATTCAGGATGGGGCGAACATGACCCAGGTCCGGACGTTGATGGAATGCCGTACGACGATTTTGTTGCGTTGTATGGAGTGCCACGTTGGGATGGGGACCCGCACGATGTGGTTTTTCCTGGCGGAGAAACGGTGTCAATGTTTCACGAACGTGTGATGGAGACTTTGCGTAAGACGGTTCGGGAGAACGTTGGTGGCAACGTGGTGGTGGTGTGTCATGCGGGCGTCATAGACGGTGTTCTTCGCAATACTTTGCAGATGCACCAAACCGGAAAATTTGAGTTGTACAGCAACAACACATCGCTCACTGAATTGCTGCACGTGCAGGGGTCGAAGTGGCGACTAGTTCGTTTCAATGACTCGGCTCATTTAGCTGAACAGTTCGATATCCATCTGCGAACTTCAGAGGGGTGACCCAATGCGTCGACCTGTTGTAGTGATTGGTGGCGGAACATCTGGTTGCACAGTGGCTGCTCTATTGGCTGCCACAACCACACGTGAAATTGTGCTGATTGAATCGGGCAATGTGTCGCCGCATGACGATGAACCTCGTTTTATGGACGTGGTCTCAGAACAAAACACTCCGCCTTTTGCCATGGCCAGTTTGGTGGAAGGTGGAATTGCAGTTCCCTATGCACAAGCCAATGTG
>JBIKZT010000049.1:0-8630 GCA_044354565.1 Ilumatobacteraceae bacterium | reverse complement strand
TCAATGGCTGGGCCAATTGTGAAGTGTGCACCAGGGAACATTTGGAGCACCGCTTGGGCCAATACATGCGCTGTGGAGTGACGGAGCACATGACGACCAGCATCGGAATCTGCGGTGATGACTGACACCGTGTCTCCATTCGATAACCCCACAGAGAGGTCCACCTCTGCTCCATTGATGGTGCCTGCGATAGCTGCTTTGGCCAGACGCGACCCGATAGATGCTGCAAGGTCAGCAACGGTGGCGCCACTGGCCACCGAGCGCGATGACCCATCGGGAAGAAGGACTGAGATCTCTGACATGAGACCCCTATTCTACGGAGTTTGCCGGACCCGAAGAGGTGCTATTTAGACGTTTCGACCATTGCGGTCTCTGAAGGAATGCTCTCAGCCTTCTTTGTCGCGTACGTATTTCGATATTCCTGGCCGGTGAGTTCGCGAATCTCATACATGAGTTCATCTGTTATCTCGCGCAGCACCATATGGTCATCTTTGCGGTCCATGTATCGCGTGACGTCGATTGGTCTTCCCACCTTGATGGTGCATTCTCGTCCAAACTTTGGCATGAACGTATCGGGTGGCTGAATGTCTCGAGTACCAATAATGCCGACAGGAAAAATGGGGCAACCCACTTTCAACGCAAGTCGTGCCGCACCTGTGTGGCCTTTGTACAACATTCCGTCTCTACTGCGTGTCCCCTCCGGATAAATACCGAACAATTCACCGCGTTGCAAAACTGCTTCAGCAGCAAGCAGGGCACCTTCGCTCTTCGAACCTCCAGCACGATCAATGGGAATCATTCCGAGGGCGGGAAAAATGTATTTCGTTTTCCACGAATCCATGTACTCAGCCTTACCTACGAAACTTATTTGACGGCCAGCAAACATCATGGTGAACACAGAATCAAAAAAACTGATGTGATTTGGGCACAGGATTGCTGGACCACTGGTAGGCAAATTCTCAAAGCCTTCAAGTGTGATGTTCCACAACTTGTGACTCACAGGAGTCAGTATTTTTCGCAAACGCTCTTGGGCCTTGTTGCCAGACGGCGTTGTCACAGCAACATTGCGGGGCTGGGAAGAGTCCTGCTGTGTCATTTCGCAATCACACTAGTCGTGATTTCTCATGCAGTAAACGGGTCACCCCGAGGGAGTCACCTGGGGCCGATAGACGCCGCGAGGTCAACACCCAGAAGAGCTGCAGCCACAGAAACATCAGCGCCAGAGGCTGCTGCTTTGTCTATTGCCTGCAGTGCACTTGGGGTGTCCAGGTCATTGTCGAGACACGTGCGCACAGTAGCTAGCACTTCGGATGCGGCTCCACCGATTGATGCCTTCCAGCGATTCAATCGTTCATGATTGCGAGGCATCAACTCTTCATCCCACTCCCACTCAGTGCGATAGTGATGCTCAATGACTGCCAGACGGATGGAACGCGGATCCCATTGAGTTCGTAGTTGATCCACAAAGACAAGGTTGCCGAGACTCTTCGACATCTTTTCGCCGTCTTTAAAGACCATCGCAACATGCATCCAATGTCGAACGAACTGCTCTCCTGTCGCGGCCTCTGACTGAGCCCGTTCGCATTCATGATGAGGAAAAATCAAGTCGCTTCCACCACCATGCAAATCGATCGTTGTTCCCAATTCTCTTAGAGCAAGCGCGGAACACTCGATGTGCCATCCGGGACGCCCTGGTCCCCACGTTGCATCCCATGATGGTTCGTCTTCTGCCGAAGGATGCCACAACACAAAGTCCAACGGATTGCGTTTATGAGGATCGTCGACATTGCCGCCACGTTGACGAGCGAACTCAATCATTTGTTCGTGCGAGTAATGCGACACTTCACCGAAGGTGGGAAATTTTGAAACATCGAAATACACCGAACCACCGGCCGTGTATGCAAAGCCACGATCGAGGACCATTCCGATGAAACCGCGAATGTCAGAGATTGCCGATGAAGCACGCGGCGTGCTGTACACAGGCAATACATCGAGAGCGACCATGTCTCGGTTGAAACGTGCTTCCTCGCCCGCAGCTAGATCCAGATAATGAACGCCGAGTTCCCGAGCTTTTGCAAACAATGGGTCGTCCACATCGGTGACGTTTCGAACGCAACGCACTTCGTGGCCCTTGTCAATGAGGCGACGTTGCAAGATGTCGTACACCAAAAACGTGGACGCATGACCGAGGTGAGTTGCATCGTATGGCGTGATGCCACAGGTGTACATCAACACCATAGGACCTGGCGTAAACGGAACTACTTCACGCTTTGCAGTGTCGTATAAGTGCATTGTCATTTCGACTACGCCCCTGCTCGCGGATCCTTCTTGATGCCATTCAGTTTTGGAGCTACTCGTGTCTTGTAGCGCACATTGAGTTGCAACAACACTGCAGTGAAGGCCTCGATAGCGGTGGCATTAGAAAGTTCACCCGCATCAAGAGGACGACAACCTGGAATATGAGCCGTGATGTCCATTGCAATTTTCTTTGCTTCGGCGTAATCAGAACAAATCAGAACATCTGAATCAATGGGGTCGCCAAGGTGACCAAGTTCTGTCGCAGGAAGATGGTGAAAGGCTGCAACGACTCGACACTCTGGCACTGCTGCCTGAACATGGGCCGCAACACTGCCTCGCGGAGGGAGAAGCGGTTGAAACTCGTGACCCACTCGAACGAGAGCGTTTGCCATACTGATGACAACTTTTCCACGTAGCAAAGCAAGATGGTCAACTGCTGTTGTCGCTGCCGAGTCCCAAGGAGTAGCAAGCACAATGACATCGCATGCTGAGGCATCGTCGTTGTCCCCGCCAGTGATGCCAAGCGTCAACGCTGGCCATTTGGCTTTCACTGCTGCGGCAACTTCCATTGCCCGCTCCTTTGACCGTGAGCCCAAAACAACATCAAAGCCAACTGAAGCCAAACGAGCTCCAAGAGCACTTCCCGCAGGGCCTGTACCACCAAGTATTCCAATACGCATTCCGTAGAGCCTTACACACGGACCCCCACCGAACTACGGTCATATGAATGGGTTTACTTGACGGCAAGAAAATTGTGATTACCGGCGTTCTCACCGACGCGTCTCTCGCTTTTGGGGTTGCCCAACTTGCACAGAGAGAAGGCGCCCAGATAGTGCTCACCGGTGCAGGCCGTGCGTTGTCGCTGACACAACGAACCGCTCGCCGACTCGACACCCCTGTTGATGTCTATGAGTTCGATGTCACAGTCGCCGAACACGTCGAGACAGTTCGTGAACAAGTGCGTGCCTCACTCGGACGAGTTGACGGTGTCCTACATTCCATAGGTTTTGCCCCCGAAGCATGTCTTGGCGATGATTTCCTTGCCGCCCAGTGGAGCGATGTGGCCGTAGCAATGCAGATTTCTGCATACTCAATGAAAACATTGATTGACGCATTCCTTCCCTTGATGGAACGTGGCTCCACAATTGTGGGACTTGATTTTGACAACACCGTTGCATGGCCCGCATACAACTGGATGGGCGTGGCCAAGGCCGCACTTGAATCCACTAGTCGGTATCTCGCTAAAGAATTGGGACCGCGCGGCATTCGAAGCAACCTCGTTGCCGCAGGCCCGATCAAGACAATGGCTGCTAAATCAATTCCCGGATTCAAAAAGTTTGAAGACGTGTGGGACGACCGTGCCCCACTTGGATGGGATGTCACAGACTTCACTCCCGTTGCACGCACCGTTGTAGCCATGCTTTCTGACTGGTTCCCCGCCACAACTGGTGAAGTAATTCATGTCGATGGTGGCTACCACGCAATGGGCGCATAACGCACGTGACTAATCGTCTTTCCACTGCGTCATCTCCGTACCTACGGCAACACAAAGACAACCCTGTTCATTGGTTTCAATGGGGCGAAGACGCTTTTGTAGAAGCGCAACGAACCGGAAAACCAATCCTTCTCTCCGTTGGGTATTCCGCCTGCCATTGGTGCCACGTCATGGCTCACGAAAGTTTTGAGCACGAACCCACCGCAGCAGTAATGAACGATCTTTTCGTCAACGTAAAAGTTGACCGTGAAGAGCGACCAGACGTTGACTCTGTATACATGGACGCAGTGCAGGCTCTCACCGGGCGCGGCGGATGGCCCATGACCGTGTTTTGCACACCCACCGGGGAACCCTTCTACGGAGGAACGTATTACCCGCGAGATTCATTTGTTCAGTTGATGAATGCAGTGGACGATGCATGGAAGAACCGCAGAGAAGAACTCAATCAGAATGTTGACGCACTTATCGAAGCGATCGGACGCACGCGAAACATCACTCCTGCCTCCGAGATCAACTCCGCAGAATTGCTTGCCGACACACTCACAAAACTGAAGAACGACTTCGACCCTGACTGGGGAGGCTTTGGTAACGCTCCAAAGTTTCCTTCTACGTTTGCTCTTGACCTGATGTTGCGCCAGTACCAACGAGATGGAAACGACGAACTGCTCGACATGGCTCGTGTTTCTCTTGACGCAATGGCATCAGGTGGAATGTACGACCAGATTGGTGGGGGCTTTGCGCGTTACAGCGTCGACCGTCAATGGCTTGTCCCCCATTTTGAAAAAATGCTGTACGACCAGGCTCTCCTTTTGCGTGTCTACACCCACGCATGGCTGATTACCCACGAACCTCGCTACCGCCAAGTTGCTGAAGAAATAATCACGTACTTACTCAACGAGATGACCGATGAACTCGGTGGTTTCTACAGCGCTGAAGATGCAGATTCCTTGGATGAACATGGACATTCGGAAGAAGGCGCGTTCTACACGTGGACCACAGCAGAAATCCGACACATCCTTGGCGACGCAGCAGACGAGGCACTTTCGTGGTGGAACATGTCCGACGAGGGCAACTTCGAAGGTCGCAACATTCCTCATCGAATTCCTCAACGCGGAGAACTGTTACGACCATCGTCCATTGAGGCGTCTCGCGCATTGCTTTTTGAGCACAGAGCACTTCGGCATCGTCCCGGTCTTGATGACAAGGTTCTGTGTGAATGGAACGCAATGATGCTCTCATCACTGTGCGAGGCCGCTACTGCGTTCGATCGAGACGACATCACAGCAGCCGTGGTTCGCAACGCTGAGTTTCTGCGTGATCATCTACACACTGCAACTGGTGAATGGCATCGAAGTTGGCAATCCCATGCTCAACCACAAGCACAGCACGCAGCCTTGGCGCACGACCTTGTACACCTAGTTGACGCATTCACCCGCGTGTACGAACTAACCGCCGACCATCAATGGCTCACACTCGCTCAACGCATAGCCCACAGTCTCGTAGCTGATTATTGGGACGCAGAACACGGTGGATTGTTCACCGTTTCTGATCATGCCGAACAACTAGTTGTGCGACAGAAGGATCTGATGGATAATGCCACACCATCTGCTAACTCGGTAGCCGCAATCGCATTTCTCCGATTATCAGCACTTACCGCAGACAATGACCTGAACGATAAAGCAGTTCAGATTCTCAAACTCCTCGCAAAAGTCTCTCCGTCGGCACCGACGGCTTTTTGCAATGCCGCATACGCCAACAGTCTTCTCGAACACGGCGTCACCGAGATCGTGATTCCAGGCACTCAACCGAACATGATGAATGTTCTGCGCTCGCAGTGGCTGCCATTGGCCGTGACTGCTTGGGGTGAACCGACCGAGTCACCACTGTGGGAGGGCCGCACCGAAGGCATGGCGTACGTGTGCCGGGACCACGTGTGTTTACTACCGGCTCATACACCGGAAGAACTTCAACAGCGAATCATCACCAACGCGAGCGGTGGATAACAGAAGAAGCGGTGTGGCGAGCGCGAGAGGAACTTCTTCCCTTGCGCTCATTGTCTGACAATGCATAACCACAAGCAATTGTTCCCAATACCTGTACATGAGCCGGGATACCAAAAAACTCACGCAAACTTTCTTCCCGTGCATGGGCAAAGAACAATGAAGACACGCCTCTATCTTCAAGCGCCAGCAGCAGTGTCATCGTGGCGAAGGAGGCATCAATTGTCCAGTACGGCGCTGGCCACTGTTCGACCGAGTCTCCAAGTCCGGTGGATGCTTTGTCTGGTTCTGAGTATCGCGAGAGATACGCATGTGGATCTGCAAGTACAAGCGCAATCAGTGGTGCGTTGAGTAAAGAGGGAAAAGCAAAGCCTTCTCTTTTCTCGGCAGGTAACGCAATGTCCCAGTACTGAGACGTTTCATCTTCTGCGAAAACAAGAAGTGACCAGCCCTGTGTTTTTCCAGCGCTTGGCGCTCGAGTAGCGAGATCTACGCATTCTTCAAATAGTGAAGGCGCAATGGCTTCTTGTGAAAATGCTCTCGACATCCGTCGAGACCTCACGACGTCTGCGAACTCCACAGTGATTACGAACGAGCGCCCAACTTAACGAGACTCTCTGCCATGGTCCAACCATGAATGATGAGAACTCCACCTTTTTTGGCGTTGACACCCTTGAACAAGTCGGAGATCTCAGAAGAGATTTTCTCTGGCTTTGATGACTCGTGGTCGAGGAAGCCACTTTGACCGGCCGTGGACACAATAAAAGTTTTCTCGTCGTAATTGGCATCGACACCAAAACGGCGAGCAAGGCGACGACCCCAAGCACGCTCTTCACCAACAGCACGGTGATCAAAACGAGGAATCATTTCAGTAAGTGACTTAAATGCTTCGACACCATCGGCTGTAGCGAACCGACTTCCAACCACAACGTCTTCATCTGGGAAAGCCATCAGTGCACGGTGATAGGCCTCGGTCATGAGACCCTTCAACACAGCATCACGCTTTGCGTTTCGCTTGATGGTCATGAGCCCAAGTAGTACGCATGGAGTTCCACCAATGCGCTCAAGTGTGGAGAATGTAACGCCGTGCAGTTTCCCGTCGAGACGAGCCAATGTGCACAGCACCCAATCTTGTTGAGCTTTGGCGAATTGGGCGGCAGAGAACGCACCTTCAATGGTGAGCATTTCTTCTAATTGGGCCTCAGTGAGCGCACTGCAGTCCTGTGTGGCAACTTCCAACGACATTGACTGGCTAGCTCCCTCTTGACTCAGGCGGCATCAGAGCCGACAACAACCCTTACATTCTGCCATTACAAGTGCCGTTTCCCTGAAACGGAATGATGAATTAGATGATTTTCACCGCATTGGAGCCAAATGTAAGGCGTAAAGGTGCCAAAGCCTTCTCGAAATCAAGTCGTCCGGTGTCGCCGAGGTCGAAGACCTTTCCACCAGTCAGTTTGACTTTGCACGGGGAAGGACCAGGGAACTCAGCGATGATCGCCTTCAATTTCTCGAGCTTCTCTGGAGTGAACCCCGTTGGCAACGAAATGACTATCTCTGGAATCCGAGCGTCGAGATTCTCGGGAACACTGATGCGCTGTGCCGAGAAACTTGCGGGTTGATCGTCGCGTTTGTTCAATCGCCCAGCCACCGTGATGATTTGATCGTCTACCAATAAGTGCCCGTACTCAGCAAGTGTTTTTGAAAACACGGTGACCTCTACCGAACCGTCCATGTCTTCCAACACGAATGTGGCCATCTGGTCACCCTTCTTCGTGAATCGACGACTAAGAGAAGTCATCACTCCACCGATGGTGACTTGACCTGGCTCTAAATTTTCGAGGTCACGGATGGTGCTGGTCACAAGCCGGCGCAACGCAAACTCAACACCGCGTAATGGATGATCGGAGATGTACAAACCAAGCATGTCTTTTTCGTTGCGCAACTGATCGGGCTTTGTGAAATGCAAATCTGGAATCTGAGTTTCTGATGACCAACCGCTATCGGATGCGGCCTCCATCTCTCCGAACAAAGACATCACGCCCTTTTCCTCTTCACGTCGCTTGACAAGTGCTGCATCAATAATGGATTCGTGCACCATCAGAAGACCGCGACGTGGGTGACCAAAAGAATCGAATGCTCCGGCTTTAATTAAGGATTCAATTGCACGCTTATTCAGAGCCTGCTCGGGAGCGCGACGAGCAAAATCATGGAACGACTCGTAGGGGCCGTTGGCATCGCGTTCTTGAAGCATCTGGGCAACGAGACCTTCACCAACATTGCGCACACCCGACAACGCAAACACGATGTGCTTCTCACCGTTGGTCGTAATGGCTGCAAAGTCTGAACGTCCGGCATTGATATCAGGGTTAGACACAGTGATGCCCATGGCGCGTGCATCGGCAAGATGTACGGCGGCTTTGTCATAGTTGCCTTTTACAGACGACAAAAGGCACGCGGAATACTCGACAGGGTAATGAGCCTTGAGATACGCCGTTTGATACGCGATGAGGCCGTATCCGAATGCATGGCTCTTATTGAATGCGTAATCAGCGAAGCCACGAATAATATCGAACAATTCTTGACCTAATTCGCGACCGTACCCCTTCTTCTCGCAACCTTCGACAAACGACCCCTCCTCTGCGGCCATCGCTTTTGGATCTTTCTTTCCGCAGGCTTTTCGCAAGTTGTCTGCTTGAGCAAGGTCGTAGCCGGCGAACTTTTGCGCAACACGCATCATGCTTTCCTGGTACACCATGAGTCCATAGGTGTCGTTCAAAACAGCTTTTGCATCTTCGTGGAAGTAATCGGGCTTTTCCAGATTATTTTTGTACTTC
>JBIKZT010000140.1:0-3106 GCA_044354565.1 Ilumatobacteraceae bacterium | reverse complement strand
GCCCAACTTCAAGCTGATCTCTACGTGACGTGCTTCGTCCCATGCTTGGCGAGCCATGTCGAGCTTCAGACCAAATGGTGCTTCTTCACCGGTGGTGAAGTCCCAACATGTGCGTCCTGCACCTTCGAGAGCTTGAATTTCACCAACGAAGATGCCATGCATGAGTGCACGTGCAGCATCGCTTGCGTCTGCACGCGCTGGTGTGAGTCGGTTCGATGAGCGACGTGTTGACTCTGCGTTCGCAGGTACTGCACTTCGCGCATCGGACATGCGGTCTGCTTGTGTGATTTGGTTGAACCGCTCGTCGCGTGCCAACTCTTCAACTGGCATGAACTTTTTCATGACATTGCTCCTTGTGGTGCTGGTGTGTTGATTCCGATGCTTCCGGGTCCGGCGATGCCGCCGGCCTCGAGCATGATCTTTTCGAGCTTGGCTTGATGTGCTGCTGCTCGGTCGACTTCTTCTGGTGTTTCAAGGAGAGACTGAATCAGCATTTCTCCTTCACGCCAATCATCAAATTCGTCTTGCAAGATGAATTTGATGGAACGAATTGTTGGCATATCCGTGATCTCACTGGTGTTATTCAGATGATACGTATATGCAGAGATGAAGTGAGGAATAAAGACGCGATAGACACCAACGAGCTTTTCAATGGTGAGTTCTGGAGCTTCTGGCTCGGTCATTGCATCGATAAAGCGAACCATTGCATCGTTTGCAGGAAGCGTGAGGCGCTCAGGGTTCATTTCACGAAGTTCGGGAAGGCGCTTGTGCCATAGCTCGGCGTGCCATGCGTGCTTGTAGCAATGAGTGCCGAGACGCATTTTGATGTCGAGTTCGGGAACGGTGGCGATCCATCCGCCCAATGCTTCAAACAGTTTCATTTCGGCCCACTTGTAGTGGCCAACACGACGCGCTGTTTCTTCGACGCTAAAACTGCCAGGCAATTCGCGACGGTCCCACGGGGCAAACGGTGCTCGAGGCTTCTGTGGATTAGCCATTGTCATTTCCCCTTTCGACTTGGGCAAACCATTGGCTTGCTAGGCGATAAAGAGAATCCTAACCCTCTAGGGGTGGGAAAACGAGACGCAGGTCACAGGTTTCGTCGTGCTGTGGGGCGCTGTGCAAGGAGTTCCTCGCTGAGGGCTTTCCCGGTGACTTCATCAGTCCAATAGGTGTCGGCGTCGAGCCGAGCAAGGGCTGCGTCTACATCGGCCAGATCTTGTTCGATGGCATCAAGGTCGAGGGGGCTCTCATGTGGGTTCACGCTTTTATCGTAGGCGACCGCGCGCTTGTAGCGTCAATGGAATGAGTTTCCCATTCCCACCCCTTGATGGTTCCGCCGAAAAGAACCAGAAGTTCCCCGCAGCTCCTCCGATGGGCATCGACCCAGAGAAGCGTTACACCGCCACCATGGAAACAAGCATGGGCACGTTGGTGATTGCACTCGACGCAGCACGTGCGCCAAAGACTGTGAACAGCTTTGTGTATCTCGCTGCGTACCACTATTACGACGGCATTATTTTTCACCGCATCATCAATGGATTCGTATGTCAAGGTGGCGACCCAACCGGTACAGGTACTGGTGGACCCGGATATCGATTTGATGACGAATTGCCAAAGGCTGGTCAATATCAAATCGGTTCACTTGCAATGGCAAATGCCGGACCAAATACAAACGGTTCGCAGTTCTTCCTCATCAGTGGTCCAAGCGGTGTGGGCTTGCCACCTGCGTATGCACTGTTCGGACAAGTTGTAAAGGGCCTCGACGTTGTTGAGGCAATGCAAAATGTTCCGACTGGTCGTGGCGATCGCCCATTGACCGATGTGGTGATTAACAGTGTCACCATCACTGTTGCCGACTGAAATAACTAGCGATGCTGCACGACGCATTGCGTTAGCAGCACAAGGTTTTGCCACGCCTCGACCAACGGGGCGAATTGATAGACGTCATTTGCGCCGTGTGATGGATGCAGTTGGTCTTATTCAGATTGACAGCGTGAATGTTCTTGTGCGCAGTCAAGAGATGCCGTTGTTCTCGCGTCTTGGAAATCATCCGCGTACTTTGATCCCTGACGCCACGGATGCTGGCGAATTGTTTGAGTACTGGTGCCATGAGGCAAGTCATTTGCCTGTCTCTATGTATCCGCTCTTGCAATGGAGAATGGAAGAAGCTCGCAAAGGGTCTATGTGGCCAGGTTTACAACGCATTGCGAAATCTAAACCACAGTTGGTGAAAGAGATTCGCGATCGTATTTATAACGATGGGCCACTTGTTGCGGGTGATGTTCGAACGCGAAAAGGTCCGAAGGGTTCATGGTGGGATTGGGACGACGGCAAAGCGATTCTCGAGTATCTCTTTTGGACGGGAGAGATAACTGCCCGACGACGCGGCAATGATTTTGCACGTGTGTATCACGCACCAAGTGAAGTGTTGCCCACAGAAATTTTGAATGCACCATTTCCAACTGAAACAGAAGCGCGTAAACAATTATTGCTTTTGGCTGCTCGAAGTATGGGTGTTGCAACTGCTTCAGACCTGATTGATTACCATCGCCAGAAGGGAGCCATAGCCAGACCATTGCTAAAAGAGCTTGTTTCTACTGGTGAATTGGAGCAAGTGACAGTGTCGGGTTGGCGTGATGTCGCGTACATGATTCCGGGAACAAAACAGCCACGAGACATACACGTGCGTGCATTGGTATCACCATTTGATTCTTTAGTGTGGTGTCGGCCACGTATTGAACGAGTATTTGATTTTCATTTTCGAATAGAGATTTATGTACCGGCTCCAAAACGCATTTACGGTTATTACGTTCTGCCATTTGTTCTGGGCGACAAAATTGTGGCTCGTGTTGATTTGAAAGCAGATAGACACAACAGTTGTTTGCTTGTGCAAGGTGCTTTTAGTGAAGCGGGTGTTGATCATGCACATGTGGCACGAGAGTTACTGCTTGAGTTACAAGAGATGGCAACTTGGCTTGGACTCGCCAAAATTCAGATAGGTGACAATGGCGATCTTGTTACGCAGTTGGCGCGACTTCATCGAAAGTCGTAACTGGCGCACCATATGTTTCGCCATCTACTGACGTTGCCCAACGAATAGTTG
>JBIKZT010000139.1:0-3150 GCA_044354565.1 Ilumatobacteraceae bacterium | reverse complement strand
GCCGTGGTCCTGTAGGGCAACTTTGGTACACCCTGTCGGCAAGGTACGGGTATGGAAACAACGCCACAGATGCCCGGTCATAGCCCAGAACAACCCATTCTCATGATTTCTTGCGATACATGCGTCATGAGAAACACAGATGCATGCAGTGATTGCATGATGAGCGTGTTGTGCGATCAGCCCTCAGATGGGGCTGTCATTCTCAACTTGCAAGAACTTCGTGAAATAAGAGTGCTCGCTCAGGCGGGTTTGGTGCCTACGCTACGGCACCGTGCAGTCGGTTAATCCAGAACGCAAAAAACGCCGCCAAGTCGACGGCCCACTTCCCGCAGGCGACGCCTACTGGACAACTTTGCGCTCCATCGGACTTAATGCGGGACTACATTCAGTCGGGGTCACTTCAGTAGATCCACTTGATCGTGCCAGGGAACAGATCCAGCAACGCATAGACAACGATTTCGTGAACGACATGCAGTTCACGTTTCGTAATCTAGTTCGTTCAACGACTCCGTCGCTCATAGTTCAAGACGCTCGCACCATCATCGTGGGTGCATATTCCTATTTCGTAGAAGATGCCGATGAAGGTCTTGGCACGCCGGCACGTATTGCTCGGTATGCATGGTTCGATGCTCATCATCAGATGAGAGAAGCCTTGACGGCAATGAAAGATCAATTACGTATCGATGGCCATCGTGCGGTTGTTTTTGCAGATGACAACGCCATCGTTGATCGAGAGATTGCATATCGCGCCGGCATCGGTTGGTTTGGCAAGAATGCCAACATCCTTGTGCCAGGGGCTGGAAGTTATTTTGTCTTGGGCTGTGTAGTCACTACTGCACAACTTCCGTTGTCAGAACCTGTTGCTGATTCCTGTGGTACATGCACTAGGTGTATTCCCGCGTGTCCTACCGATGCCATTGCAGCTCCTGGGGTTATTGATGCGAATCGATGCTTGTCGTGGCTGTTACAAAAGCCCGGAGTTTTCGACAGGCGTTTTCGTGTTGCTCTAGGCAGTCGTATTTATGGTTGCGATGATTGTCAATCGTCGTGTCCGCATACCCAACGGTGGTCTGTGCCCGTCACGTTGCGATCACCTGTGAGGCGTGCCATTGAGACGCAGTGGATTCTTGAGTCGACTGATGCGGACATCTTGCAAGAATGTGAGAGTTGGTACATCCATGAGCGCAATCCTCAATGGATTCGTCGAAACGCGCTCATCATTATGGGTAACACTGCGCAACCAACAGAAGCGTGGGTGCATGCTGCATTGCAGGAATACACAACAAGCGCCGAACCAGTTCTGCGTGCTCAAGCCATTTGGGCAGCTGCGCGTTTGGGTCTTTCCGCTTATGTGCCACAACACGATGCAGACCCAGTTGTTGCTGATGAGTTGTCTCATCTGCCAACCTTGCGAGACGACCTATGAAGCACCTTCTTGTCACCAATGACTTTCCGCCAAAGATTGGTGGCATTCAGTCTCTGTTGTGGGAATGGTGGCGACGACTTCCGCCAGATTCATTTGCAGTTCTCACCAGCCCACACGCCGACGCATCGGAGTTTGATGCTGCACAGCCGTATCGCATTGAGCGCACGCGTGAGCCAGTCTTATTGCCTCATCCGTGGATGGTGCAACGCATCAATTCAATGGCTGAAGACTTCGGTGCCGACTTTGTCGTGCTCGACCCAGCGTTGCCGCTTGGTCTAGTTGGGCCCTCCTTGAAACTGCCGTACATGGTGGTGCTGCATGGCGCAGAGGTCACTGTCCCTGGGCGGTTGCCAGGATCAAAGCAAGTACTTGGCCACGTATTGCGTGGAGCGCAACACATCATTTCTGCTGGTGGTTATCCCGACCAAGAAGGCATGCACGCTGCTGGTCGAGCATTGCCGTCCACTGTGGTGCCACCAGGCGTAGATACTTCACGTTTCGTGCCGCTATCAGTTGAGCAACGTCGTGAGGCTCGGGTGAAGTTTGGAATCAAAGAAGACGCAGAAGTGGTGTTGGGAATCAGTCGTCTTGTGCCACGAAAAGGTTTCGACACATTGATTAAGGCAGTTGCGCAACTTGCTCCACATCGCCCAAAGTTGCAGTTAGTTATTGCGAGTACAGGGCGCGATGAATCACGGCTGAAGAAAATTGCCGAAGAGACTCGTGCGCCAGTTTCTTTTCTTGGTCGAGTAGATCACGATGACCTTCCACGTCTATACGGCTGTGCGGACATTTTTTCCATGATGTGTCGCAATCGATGGGGTGGACTTGAACAAGAAGGGTTCGGCATCGTGTTTGTCGAGGCTGCGTCGTGTGGAGTGCCACAAGTCGCTGGTCGAAGTGGTGGTGCAGCCGAAGCTGTACTTGACGGAGTTACCGGATTCGTCCTTGATAACCCCACAGATGTTGCGGGGTTGGCCGCCAGGCTCACAGCCATTTTGGACGATGATGCATTACGGCTTTCAATGTCGCGTGCGTCACGCGAACGAGCAGAAACAGAGTTTGATTATGAAGTTCTGGCACGGCGTTTAGGAAATGTCTTGAAGGTCGGGCAATGATGGAGACCATGAAAGGTCGCGCAATCATTCAGATCAATGCAGTGCTGACCGTTGTGTTCATCGTTACATCGCTCGTTGCGGTAGCTGTGTTCGACCAGCCATGGAAGGCCATCGCGGTTGCCGTCTGTTTGGCCTGTTTCTCGGTGGGTGTTGTGGCGTTTCTGTGGGGGTATTGGACGGCAGTGCAACGCAGTCGGGAAGACGAGATTTCTGTTGCTGCTCTCTATTTTCTTGTAGATGGTGCCGCTCCTTCACGCGTTAGCCGCATTTTGAATGGGCTACTTCTGGTGCAGGTGGTTGTGGCTATCGCAACAGCTATCGCTCGCTCGTCCACCGATGGCAAAGCAGGGAGCACACTTGCTTTTGGCATCTTGGTTCCCATGATGGGTTTAGGCATGAATGGCCTGTGGGCATCGGTTCACGGCAAGTTTTCTCCCCGAATTTCGCCACAAACAGAGGCGATGCCACAGGAGAGCGCCGAAACAAGGCAAGATAAAGACCATGACTGATCGTGCCGCGCAGACCATTCTTGTAGATGCTCCTCCTTCGAAGTGCCTCGACATCGTTCTTGATTTCGAGCGTTATCCCGAGTGGGCTAAAGACGTG
>JBIKZT010000138.1:0-3157 GCA_044354565.1 Ilumatobacteraceae bacterium | reverse complement strand
AACGGAATAGCCACTACACAACCGCAGTTCTCGGCTGCGCACTTAGCGCCATTGCGAGACGGCACTCTAGACCTTTGCATGGAAGCAGCAATCACGCCACTTGCCTGGAGCCCGCTCGCAGGCGGTGCACTTGCCACAGGTGCAAACATTCGGCCCGAACTCATTGTCACCATTGATCAGTTGGCTCAGCGGGAAAATGTCACAAGGTCAGCAATCGCAATAGCTTTTGTTCTGGCACATCCTTCAAAACCTGTTGCAATTGTGGGAACGCAAAACCCAGCACGTATTCAGGAAATTTCGGCCGCACTGACTGTGAAACTTTCGCGTACCGATGTGTACAGCATTATTCAATCAAGTGATGGCGAACCACTGCCATGAGTGAAATCAGTTGGTTCAGCGCCCTCTGTGACGACGACTACGAACAACTTGGCGTTCCTCAACTAGATCTGCGCAGCAGTTGGGAACACTGCTCAGACATCGTGCACGCCGTGCAAGACGGTGGATTCGACAATGTATTGTTGCCATCTGGATACGACCTCGGTATCGACACTTTGGCATTTGCTTCAGCCATTGCCCCCAGCATCACAACTATGAAACTTCTCGCTGCGATTCGTTGTGGCGAAGTGTGGGTACCCCAGCTTGCGCGACAATTAGCCACAATCAATCAAATTCTCAATGGACGACTCTCCATCAACATCATTTCTTCTGAAATGCCGGGAGAAACACTCGATGGTCCCAGTCGTTATGCACGCACACTAGAGACGATGACAGCCTTGCGCACTGTGTTGAGCGGCCAACGACTCGACATCGACGGTGAACATCTACAACTCCATGTTGACGCGCCACGAATTTGTAGAGACTCACCGAGCACTCCTCAGTTTTACTTTGGTGGTCTAAGTGACGAGGCGCGCGATGTTGCGGCAGCAGGAGCCGACGTGTACCTCATGTGGCCCGACACCGAAGACGTCATTGCAGAAACGATTACAGATCTACAACAACGAGCTTCTACATATGGCAGAACATTGAAGTTCGGTTATCGAGTACACGTAGTGGTGCGCGAAACAGAAGAGGAAGCTCGAAATGCTGCAGCACATTTAATCTCTGCAGTCGATGCCGCAACAGGCGATGCAATTCGATCGCGTTCACTCGACAGCACGAGTGTTGGCGTGCGCCGACAGGCCGAACTCCGTGAGTCAGCCGGCGCCGACGGATTCGTGGAACCACACTTGTGGACCGGAATCGGAAAAGCACGGAGCGGCTGCGGTGCTGCCATTGTGGGCACCCCACAACAAATCATCGACAAGATCCATCGCTACGAGGCAATGGGGATCGAAGCCTTTATTTTCTCGGGCTATCCGCATAAGGAAGAGGCTGAACGCTTTGCACACTTGGTCCTTCCATATCTCAATCACAGACCTCTGTAAAAAACCGTCTACAGTCGCACCATGAGCGACATCACATCCCTGCCCGTTGAATTCCTGTGTCATATTCATGCCACGTTGAACCCACCCATCGTTGTCCCAGGTGGACCGCAAGGTACTCGCGTGATTGTTCGCGTTACTGGCGGCACTGTGACCGGACCACGCATCAACGGCACAGTTGAAGACTTGGGCGCCGACTGGCTAACCATGCGCGCGGACGGAACCGCACAACTGGACGTGCGAATCGTGATTAACACTGATGACGGCGCAGCAATTCATGTTGCATACAAAGGAATCATGTCGCCAGATGCCAATGGAAATCCACGCATCATCACAGCACCACTCTTTGAGACAGGTGCCGAGAACTACACATGGCTGAACGGTATTCAAGCAATTGCTGTGGGCGCCCCTGGTGCAGGAACCGTGGATTACGACCTGTACCGATTGGTCTAAAGCAGCGACGGCAGCATCCGCGAGATCAATTGATGCCACTGACTCATCTCGATTTGTTGTGACGACACGTCATTAACAACAAATCCGAGAGTGTATGCCTGGATAAACACTGCAACTGCCTCGGGCGAAACTTCTTGCGATGCCCATCCCCTCGACTGCATCTCGCGAACAAGGTCTGCAACAGATGCAGTCAGCCGTGCCTGAACGGGACCCAATGCTTGTTTCATTTTTTCAGAGTGTCGTGCACTACTGAGGATTTCCATTCGATCACCACGTCGTGCAACTCGTTCATAGCTATGCGCGACGACAGAAATAGCATCGAGCCTGGCCAATAAATCATCTTTTGAGGTCGCTGCCAGGACCACCCCAGTGATGTTGACAATGTCTTCCTCTACATACAGCGCAAATCGTTCAACCTGCGCAGCAATAATGACGTCATTGAAATCCTCAAAATGGTGGTACAGGGACCCTTTTGAAATTTTGGACATGTCAAGCAATTGGTCGACTGTGAAATTGTGTGGGCCATGTTCGTTAATTAGCGCGACAGCAGTCTCAATTAAATGTGACTTTGTTGGATGAAGGTCGCGCATTCATCCATTTAACCATTTCTGGGCGGATTAGTGGCAAGATAGACACATGGTTCATTCGGAAAGACATTCAGCACATCGCATCGGGCTGCTGCGAGCAATGGTGCTAGGCGCAAATGACGGCATTATCTCTACGGCTTGCCTCATCCTGGGTGTTGCCGCAGCAGATTCAACCAGAAATGCAATCCTGACCGCGGGTATTGCAGGCCTCGTAGCTGGCGCTGTCTCTATGGCTCTTGGCGAATACGTATCTGTTAGCTCACAACGCGATGCTGAGCAATCAGACATTGCGAAGGAGAAGTGGGAACTTGAAACCATGCCTGAACATGAACTCGAAGAACTCACTGCTATCTACGCCAACAAAGGCCTCCCCCAGGCACTTGCGCACGAGGTTGCAGTAGAACTCACCAAGAAAGACGCTCTTGCAACCCACCTCGCTGAAGAACTGGGAATCACTGAACTCACTTTGGCTAACCCAATCCAAGCTGCAGTTGGTTCTGCAGGCGCCTTCACCGTTGGCGCAGCTATCCCACTGATCACAGCAGCCGTGGCTACTGAGTCCACTCGGATAATGGCAACTATTCTCGTCGTCGCTATCGGACTTGCCGGACTTGGGTTCGCCGGAGCACGTTTTGGTGGAGCTTCTGCCACGAAACCAACTGTGCGCGTCATTGTGGGCGGTCTTGCAGCCATGGC
>JBIKZT010000048.1:0-8851 GCA_044354565.1 Ilumatobacteraceae bacterium | reverse complement strand
CGATACTGCAGATGTGGTGCATCTCCGACCTGCCTCGGACTGACTACCGTGGACATGTGCTGAATGACTCCAAACTTTCTCGTGCTGCGAGCGCACCACGATGGATGATTTTGGTCAGTGTCACTCTTGTGATGACTCTTGCAGGTGCGTTGGGAATCGTACGAGCCGCTAATTCTCAACTTGACACCGTTGGTCGCGTGCCGGCAGCAACGGCTGCGTTATCGCCAGCCAGTGACAGTGTTGAAAATTACTTGCTTGTCGGTTCCGATTCGCGAGCCACCGCAGACCCAACCGATTCTGATTACGCCACGATGGGTTCAGAAGCCGCCAACCCTGGCATGCGGTCTGACACTTTGATTCTTGTTCGGTACGACACTGCAACAAAAGCAGTGGCCATGATGTCGATTCCGCGAGACCTGCGTGTACGAATCGGTGAAACGGATCGTTTCGGGAAAATCAACTCTGCGTATCAAAAAGGGCCAGACATTTTGATACGCACAGTGCAACGTGCACTCAATGTTCCTGTGCACCATTATGTGGAAATCAACTTCTCTGGTTTCAAGCGAATTGTTGACTCCATTGGTGGAGTTCATATCTGTGTGACGCATCCAGCACGCGATAAAGCGACTGGCTTTTACATTGGTCGCCGTAATGCATGCAAACTGCAAACTGGCGCACAGGCATTGGCGTATGCGCGTTCTCGCCACTATGAACAAAAGATCGATGGAGTCTGGCGTTTAGAAGGCACAGGCGATATTGGTCGCGGTAACCGCCAGCGTGCATTTGTTTCCATGTTGGCTAAAGACGTTGCGAAGTATTTGGTGCGACACCCATTGCAAACTCATGTAGTGCTCAATGCGTTTTCTGCTGCGGTTGTGGTGGATGAAGGTTTAGACCTGCTTGACCTGGGACATAAGTTGCGTCCAATGGGTGACGGCACTGCGAAGTCGTATGCCTTGCCAGTTGATAGCGATATGTCGACCGGATCATTCGTGTTCCGCCTGGCAAATAGTGCACCAGCGCTTTTGGCGTTTTTTGCAGGTCTTGGGCCTGCGCCTGCTGCTGAATAGCGCAGCGTTAGTCGAGAGGCGACTGCACTGAGTTAGTGCGTTGCAATTTCAGTGCAAAAGCATCTGCGGCAATTGGCTCACCAATGCGATTTCCCTGCAGCAAATCACAGCCCAATGCTTTGAGCCGTTGCACATGATCTTCAGTGGTTACCCATTCGGCACACACCACAAGGTTGAGCGAGTGGGCTAATTGAATCAGTGAGCGCACCATCGGATCATCGCCGCCATCGGTACGACCAACATCGCGCACCAATGTGCCGTCCAGTTTCAATAGGTCTGCTGGGAAAGTACGCAAAGAAGACAATGATGAATAGCCCGCGCCAAAATCGTCGACTGCAATACGCACACCTTGACGTTTCAGTGCAGTCACTGTGCGAAGAACTGATGGGTTGTTGTCCACCAATGTGGCTTCAGAAGTTTCAAACACGAGGTGCGAGCCATCGAGGCCGTTGTCGCGCATGATGGTGAGAGCTCTGTCAACAAACGTGATGTCGGAGAGTTGACGGCGTGATGCGTTCACATGAATTGTCATCGTGCGCTCGACTAGTCCTTCATTCATCCATGCACCAATAGTGCGCGCACCATTTGCAAGCACCCAATCACCAATAGGTGCAATAAGTCCAGACTCGTCGGCTAGGTCTAAGAACGCTGCAGGTGCGAGAAGTCCACGCGTTGGGTGATTCCATCGCAAGAGTGCTTCGGCGGCCACCACGCGCCCTGTGTGTGCAGATTCGATGGGTTGAAAGAGCACGCTGAACTGATCGCCGGCAAGAGCTTGTTCTAGTTCTGATGCAAGTTGTTGACGATCGCGAGCAGCAGTGCGCATGTCGTCACTGAAAAGCTCAGAGCGACCACGGCCACGTTGCTTTGCTCGGTACATGGCAGTGTCTGCCGAACGCATGAGCGTCACTGCGGCATCGGCAGAAGACTCAGATGCAAGAAGCTCAGGTGTTGCCATTGCTACGCCCACACTTGCGCCGGCTTCAATTTCAATTCCTTGCAGGATGAGCGGACCAGTGATTGATAAGCGAATACGTTCAGCAACATCAAGCGCAACTTGCTCGTCGAGCAGTCCTTCACATAGCACCACAAATTCATCACCACTGATGCGTGCTACCAAGTCGCTTGGGCGAGTAGCAGCAGCGAGTCGTTTAGAAATAGTGACAATGAGTTGGTCGCCTACTGCGTGACCAATGGTGTCGTTGACATGCTTCAGTTTGTCGAGGTCGATGAAGAGCACGGCAACACTTGAATGTGTGGTGCGACTGCGTTCAAGTGCTTCAGTTGTTTTGCGAACAAAGTGCACACGGTTTGGTAATCCGGTGAGGTCGTCATGCGTTGCTTGCCGTGCAAGTTCGGCCTGCGATTGACGTTCTTCGGTGATGTCGCGAGCAATGGTGGACCAGTGCTGAACACTTCCATCGGCATTACGCACCACTTGCACCACAACGGTCAATGTGCGGGTGATGCCATCTGGTGAGCGAAAACCAATCTCGCCTTCCCATCTATTGGGGGAATCAGATGGGGGAGCAGGGTCGAGAAGAAGGCGTGGCAATTGGTCGCGCACTGCTTGCATGAATGTGCGTGAAGCAACATCGTTTTGTCCGCTGCCAGGTTCGCTCACGCCCACCATGGTGCGGGCGGTGTCGTTTGCGAATTGCAATTCACCAATGCGATCGAATACCAGAACTGCGTCGCCGGAAACATCGAGCAGTCCAACAAGCTGATGAGATAACTGACGTTGCGATACGAGCGATGTGCAATCAGTTGCAGTTCCCACGTAACCAATGAGTACGCCATCGACAATGTGAGCAGATGTTGTGATGTTGATCCAGATCACTTCGCCTGTTGCGCGACCCACTGGAAACTCTGTCGAGAATTGTGTTCCGTTTTCGCGTGAGTGCAGCCACTGCTTTTCACATTCGGTGCGTTCGTGTGGCATTGCATTTGTCCACGGTGCTGTTCCAACAACTACCGGTGCGCCATCGAGGACTAACGAACGAAATGCAGCATTGCCCGTGAGGAGTCGGCAATTGGTATCTGTCTCAAAGATGCCAATCGGCAGGGCAGCAGTGGTGGGTTCGATATATCTATTCTCACAGATTGAACACCCTTAGCGGTGGAACAAACCCTAAGAGTGGTGACCGAACACACTGAGTAGGGGCGTGCTCTGGTGGGTGCGCCTTACTAACCTCAATGGAATGCCACAGACCCCTCTCGACATGAACGGTGAGCCGTTGTCGCTGATGACCATTCATGCTCACCCAGACGACGAGGCCTCAAAGGGTGCTCCAACCGTTGCGATGTACCACTGCGAAGGTGTGCGCACGGTGCTTGTGTGCTGCACAGGTGGCGAAGAGGGCGATCTGCAGAATCCAGCGCTCCGTGAACCTGGTCAGCCATTCCATGACATGACCCCCGAACAAGAAAGAGCACTGCTGGCAGATGTTCGAGAACGAGAACTAGAAAAATCTGTCGATGTCATTGGCTTTCATGCAGTGCACATGTTGGGATACCGAGATTCGGGTATGGCCGGTGCCGATTCAAATCAGAACGCTGCGTGTTTTCACATGGCAGATATTGATGAATCCACTGGTCGTCTTGTGGCGCTCATTCGTAAAGAACGACCACAAGTCATCCTCACCTACAACGATGATCAAGCTGGCTACCCCCACCCAGATCATCTCAAGGTGCACGACATCAGTGTGTTGGCATTCGACAGAGCTGGCGACCCGTCGTGGTATCCGGAAGCAGGAGAGCCATGGCAACCAACGAAGATGTATTACACGTTGTGGGCAAAAGAGCGCGTGATGTCGGTTCATGAAGCGCTGATAGAGAAGTATGGCGAATCACCATTCGATGAGAAATGGTTGAATCGTCAATCACAAGACAATCGCATCACAACGAAACTTGATGTTGCGAAGTTCATGTATGCACGCACGCGTTCTCTACTTGCACATGCAACACAAGTTGACCCAACATCGAAATGGTGGTTTGGGTTAGATGACGATGAGATGTCAAAGGTGTACCCGTGGGAAGACTGGATTCTTGCTCGAAGCACCATTGGTGAAGTACAAGCGGGAGTACTTGAAAGAGATCTTTTTGTAGGAGTTCGCGCCTAATTATCTAGACGCGACTATTTGGCGCGCATGGCATCGCGTAATTCGCGATAGCCAATGAGTACTGCGCCACTTGCCTGCAATGCATCACGCAATTCAGCAGACGTAGCAAGCGCAAGATCGTCGATCCAGCCTTCAGCAACTTCGCCTAGTGCGCGAACTTCGGGAGTATCGATAGCTGGTTGTACGTGAATCTCGGTGACGCCTGGTTGCAATGATGCAATTGCGCCAAAAACTCGTTCGCGGCTACCGGTGCGCCAGTCGTGATCGAAATGATCGGGGAACACAATTCCTTCGTCTGCCGCAAGTTGGCGGAAAGGAAAGCCGGCCGCTTTTGCAGTGATAGTGGATGGCAAGCGAACTGGGAGTTTGAACTCGTACGCCAATTCCATATACACATCGAAAAACTCTGGACGCAACGTGATGGACGTGAGGTGTGGCGCAAGATGTGTGACATCGATGCCCCAAGCAATTGCTCGTTCAATTTGTGCGCGGCATTCGCGTAAGACTTCGGTGGAGTCTGCGTGTTCCCACAAGTCGTCGACTGAACGAGGAAAGCCACCTTCGCCAGATAACAGTGACGGCGCGTGGGTGAGTGGGCCCCATCGATACGACGGGTGTTCGGCATTGAGAGTGAGGTGAACACCAATGTCGTCGCCTACGTACATTTCGGAAGCAAAGTGCGCCCAGGGCGCCGGCATCATGATGGATGCACATGTAGCTGAACCTTCGCGCATTGCTTGGTACACACCGACGGTTGCGCCGTGACACGAGCCAAGGTCGTCGCACGACAAAATGACAAGACGAGCGTCGTCTGCATAACCCAGTCGAGATACCAGAGAACCGCGTTCAGTCATATGTGAACCCTACCTGCGGCACTGTGCCCATAACCCGATGTTGGTGCGCTCAGCTTCGATGGCGGCGGCTACAAAGTCTTTTTCGTGTGCGGTATTAGGGGCTATGGAAAGTGGTACTGCAAAGCCAGCACTCACCAAACTGAGATTCACAAAGAGGTTGTCTGCAGTGCGATATACGTAGGCCAGTAGTCGTCTGTATTTGTCGCGTGCTTCGGCATCGCGCACCACGTACACGTCAGTGCCTTTTGGAAGTAACGCCTTTGTGTATGCAGAAGCTTCGGGGCCAAAGCAGCCAACTGGTTTTGTGGGGTGCACGGTCTCTGGCGTGTCGACACCGATGAGGCGGATCTTTTCTTGACCACTTGCAAACTTCACGGTCACGGTGTCGCCATCTGCAACGGAAACAACCGTGCCATGCACACGACCGTCTGCATCTGGTTGAACGGTGGCGGATGCGCACGCAGACAACACAACACAGACGGTCGTAATGGCAATGATGGAGTAGCGCGTCATGCGCGCCTCATTTCTTAGAGTCGCTCGATGAGCGTGCCGGTTCCGAGGCCACCGCCACAGCACATTGAAATGATTCCGTAGCGACCACCGGTGCGCTCGAGTTCATTCAGTGCCTTGGTGACAAGGAAGGCGCCTGTTGCGCCGAGTGGGTGACCAAGAGCAATTGCACCACCGTTCGGGTTAGTGCGATCGAGGTCGGCACCCAGCTCTTTTGCCCACGCAAGAACAACTGAAGCAAATGCTTCGTTGATTTCGAACACGTCGATGTCGGAAATCTTGAGGTTGTTGCGCTCAAGCAAACGCTGTGTGGCGTCGATTGGTCCTGTCAACATGAGTACGGGATCAACACCAACGAGGCAAGAATCCACTATGCGTGCGCGTGCTTTGAGGCCGAGCTTGTTTGCTTTTTCTTCTGTCATCATCAAAACGGCAGATGCACCGTCTGAAATCTGTGAAGAGTTACCGGCTGTGTGAACACCATTTTCGCGAGCGACTGGCTTCAATGTGGCCAACTTCTCGCGTGTGGTCTCGCGAAGGCCTTCGTCTTTGCTCACTACATGTGAACCAGTGACTTCGCCGGCTTCGTTGTATTCAGGTGCTTCAACAGGAATGTACTGACCAGAGAAACGATCCTCGTCCCATGCCTTGATTGCGCGCTGCTGCGAAACGAGACCCCAGTTGTCGGTGTCGTCACGTGAGATTCCCCACTTTTCGGCGATGCGCTCTGCACCTTCGAATTGTGATGTCATTTCGTACTTGTCGAAGTAGTTGCGTGGGATTGGAACGCCGAGTCCGAGGGCCTTGTTGCCGTTGCTACCGATAGGGATGCGGCTCATAACTTCAACACCACATGCAATAGCGATGTCGACAACGCCAGAGCCAATGAGAGAACTTGCAAGACCAGTTGCTTGCTGTGAAGAACCACATTGTGTGTCAACAGTTGTTGCAGCGGTGGTGAGTGGAAGACCAGCTGCCAACCATGCGGTACGAGTGATGTTGAATGCTTGTTCGCCAACTTGGCTGACGCATCCGCCAACTACTTGCTCAACAAGTGCTGGGTCAAGACCGGTGCGATCAAGGATGCCCTTTTGGACAACACCTAGAAGTTCGCCGGAGTGGAGGGTGGACAAACCGCCGTTTCGCTTACCCACTGGGGTGCGCAAAGTATCGACGATCACTACTGAGTTTTGGTTACGTGCCATTCGGTCATCCTAGGCAGGCCCCTACCTACTACCGTCAATTGGCGATGAGTCTTTCTGAAACGCCATTTCGTCCGTCCCTCCAACCCGCAGACAATGTGGGGGAGCACCGCTACATCCACGTGGTGCAGACCAAGGTCTTTATTGACGACAGGCCTGCCGATGACGGGTGGGGCCGTCACTTTTTAGGCATGCATGGCGATGTTGCCTGTTGGGGAATCGACGTGCCTCACGGTGAAGACCCGGGGTATGGCGCAGAGACGGATCTCTATTCGCTGTTTGGTCGCGTGAGCGATACGGAGTGGGCTGTCGCGGGACGGGCAGTGCAACTTATTGAATGGGCGCGCACGCATCGGTTTTGTGGCCGCTGCGGAGAGCAAACAGAAATGGCGCACAACGAGCGTGCATTTCGCTGCCCTGCATGCAAGTTGTTGGCCTTTCCGCGATTGTCACCAGCAATCATCACGTTGGTTACTCGCGGCGAAGGTGCTGACGAAGAAGCACTTCTTGCACGCGGAGTGAATTTCCCCGTGCCCCTGTATTCGTGTCTCGCAGGTTTTGTGGAGCCCGGTGAGAATCTTGAACAAGCAGTTGCGCGCGAAGTGGAAGAAGAAGTGGGCGTCGTAGTGAGCGATGTTGAATACGTTGCGAGCCAACCGTGGCCATTTCCGAATTCGCTCATGCTCGGATTTCGTGCACGGTGGGTGTCGGGTGACATTGTGTGCGACACCACAGAAATCATGGACGCCAACTGGTACAAGCGCGACGAGATTCCCATGATTCCGGGCGCTATTTCTATTGCCCGGCGACTAATTGATGGTTGGTTGTTGCAGCGCTAATGAAGTCGCGCCCCTCAACGCCTAGCGTGTGGGGATGAGCAATATGAAACTTGGACGGGTCGGCCTTTGGTCGGCAGATTTTGATCTTCAACCAATGAAGAAAGCGCAAGAAGCAATTGCGCAAGTTGAAGAGATGGGCTTTGGCACTGTGTGGGTGCCTGAAGCTGTCTTGCGTGAACCATTTGCGTCAACTTCGCTTTTGTTGTCTGCAACAAAAAACATGGTGCTTGCAACAGGTATCGCAAGTTTGCATGCCCGTACTGCGCAAACCATGCAGGCCGGATGGAAAACAGTTTCCGAAGCGTTCCCTGATCGATTCCTTCTTGGCATCGGTGTTAGTCACGCACCAATGGTGGATGGCGTGCATAAGGGAAATTACGACAAGCCGTACTCCACGATGGTGAGTTATCTCGATGCGATGGATGGTGGAATTTATTTCTCTCCTGCACCGTCGAGTCCGCCGCAACGAGTGCTTGCAGCGTTAGGACCAAAGATGTTGAAGCTTGCAGCAGAGCGCGGCGCTGGTGCGCATCCGTACTTTGTGCCGGTGGAACATACGGCGTTTGCCCGTGAGACCATGGGTGCAGGTGCGCTGTTGGCTCCAGAGCAAGCTGTTGTGTTCGAGACAGACCCAGACAAGGCACGCGCTATTGCTCGTACTCACATGAATACCTACACGCGCTTGCCGAACTATGTGAACAACCTTCTTCGTTTTGGATTCACTGCAGACGAAATTGTGAATCAAGAAGATCGTGTTGTTGATGCGATTGTTGCGTGGGGATCAACCGACAGCATCGTTGCGCGCATCAAGTCCCATTTCGATGCAGGCGCCGACCATGTATGTGTACAAGTTCTCACTGCGAATACCGGAACTCTTCCTATGAAGGAATGGCAAGAACTCGCAGATGCAACGCGTTCGTTGTGACATGCCCACCCGCGTGGCGTCATGCTGACAAATTCTGAGTATCTAAAAATTCTTCGTGCAGAGGGCGACGCTTTTGCCGACTCTGTGCAGATGGCTTTGACTGCGCCTGTGGCCTCGTGCGAGCCATGGGTGGGCGCAGACCTGCTGTGGCACATGGTGGAAGTTCACTATTCGTGGAAGTTCATTGTGCAAAGTCACCTAGTGGATCCAGAAAAGTATGTGCCTCGCGACAAACCCAGTGATGACCACATGCTCCAGGCGTATCGCGACGGCTTAAGCGAATTGATTGAAGTGTTGTCTACAACTGATGCCTCACGATCATGTTGGAC
>JBIKZT010000137.1:0-3185 GCA_044354565.1 Ilumatobacteraceae bacterium | reverse complement strand
TATCTGAAGTGCCCTCTATTATCTGAATATGACAACCACACTGAACTCCGTTCACGGACGCATCCTTGACCTTGACAGTCATTTGCAAGTGCCGATTTCCCGCTGGGGTGAAGTATTTGGTGAAGCAACCGCGCGCTTTGGGAAACGCTTCGCTGGAATCCCCTTGTTCGATGCCACCGACGAACCGGATCTCACAACCGAATCGGTGTGGACTACAAAAGGTACCGCGGCTCCCGGTGCGTCTAGCCCCGAAGGCCGTTTGGCTGCAATGGATGTGATGGGCATCGAACGCCAACTTATTTTTCCGCAAGTGGTTTTAGCGATGCCCGCATGGTCTGATCACCCGAACGCTGGTGTCGTGCTGCGCGAATACAACGACACGGTAATGCAATGGACAAAATCTGGTCGCGGACGTTTGCGTCCAACTGCGTTGCTCAACTTGACGACAATCGAAGGCGCAATCGCTGAGGCTGAGCGAGTTGCGGCTGGTGGTGCACGAGCAGTTTTCATCCAAGACGGCATCGCACCTGGTGGTCGCTCGCCGGCTGCGGACGAACTTGACCCGCTATGGGCGTTGCTCGCCGAAGCAGAACTTCCCGTAACTTTGCACATTGGTGGCCAAGACGGCTTCTTTGCCAGCAACGCATGGGGTGACACCGACTTGTTGCGACCTGGCACCTTCTCGACCGGTGAACCAATCGGCCCGCACACGTTGGCCACTATGCATCTCGCCGCGCAAAACTATTTGGCGACGATGATCTACGGTGGCGTTTTCGACCGCCATCCGAATCTGCGAGTTGGTGTAATTGAACTTGGCGCAATGTGGGTTGGTCCATTTGTCGATCTGCTCGAAGATCGTCTCGCGTTATCGCGTCGTCTGCGTGAAAGTTTGAAACGAAGTCCGCGTGAAGTATTCGTCGACCAGATTCGCGTGACGCCATTTTTCTGGGAGCGCACAGCTCGACAAATTGAGCGCTACGGAATGTCCGAGATCTACGCGTTTTCGACAGACTTTCCACACCCTGAAGGTGGAACTGACCCAATTGGTCGCATGGCCGCCGACATCACACCGCTTGGTGATGCGGCAATCGAAGCATTCTTCGTAAGTAACGCCGAACTTCTCTTGCCCAGTTAATTCCAGTTTTTACTCGATGCGCAAGCCAGAGATTGCACGAGCAATCACCAACTGCTGAATTTCTGAGGTGCCCTCGAAGATGGTGTGAATCTTTGCATCACGGTGCCAGCGCTCGACTGGGTATTCACGCGTGTAGCCGTAGCCACCAAGAATCTGAATTGCTTCTTCAGTAACACGCACTGCAGTTTCAGAAGCCTTGTACTTACTCATTGAACCTTCGGCGTTCTTAAAGCCACCGTTCTTGCTCAACCAAGATGCGCGCCAAATAAGAAGACGTGAAGCATCAATCTCTGTTGCCATGTTTGCAAGTTTGAATGCAATCGCCTGGTTCATGATGATGGGCTTACCAAACGCAACGCGCTCTTTTGCATAATCGAGTGCGTATTCATATGCAGCACGCGCAACACCAAGTGCTTGTGCACCAACTGCTGGACGAGTTGCTTCGAATGTCTTCATTGCAGGCTGTGCACCAGCCGAGTGACCACCTTCGCGAGCACGTGCAATTTTTGCATCAAGCTTTTCTTTGCCACCTAGGAGGCAACGGCCAGGAACGCGAACATCATCAAGAACTACTTCCGAAGTATGAGATGCCTTAATACCGTGCTTCTTGTACTTCTGCCCCATCGACAAACCCTTAGTGTTTGGTGGAATCACGAATGATGCTTGACCACGACCTTTAAGTTCTGGATCAACTGCTGCAACGACAACGTGAATGTTTGCAATGCCACCGTTAGTGATCCATGCCTTCGTTCCGTTGATGACCCATTCATCATTTGCTTCGTCGTATACGGCGCGTGTGCGAAGAGAAGAAACGTCGGAGCCGGCGTCTGGTTCAGAAACACAGAATGCACCGAGCTTCACGTCGTCAGCAGTTCCGTAACACTGTGGAACCCACTCCATCATTTGCTCGGGTGTTCCGTTTCCGGAAATTCCTGCTGCTGCAAGACCAGAACCCATGATTGCCATTCCAAGACCGGCGTCGCCCCAGAACATCTCTTCGATAGCAACTGGCATAGTGAGGCCCGTTGGGTCTGCCATTGCATTCATCAGGAAGTCGAGACCATACAAACCAATCTTTGCGGCTTCTTGCACGATTGGCCATGGGAACTCTTCGCGCTCATCCCATTCATGTGCATTGGGGCGCATTACGTCGACAGCGAACTGGTGAATCCAGTCTTTGATCTGGAGTTGGTCATCATTGAGGGAGAGGGAGAAATCAGCCATAGCAATAAGTTACTGGGGAGTAACCCCGTTGCGTCAAATAGTCGGGTGTGTTCTTGGGCAAGCGAAACCCATTGCGACACAAAGCATCTCAGTTGCCATCATGGCATCAATGGTGAACTCGCTTCGATAGCTACTGTGCGTGGGCCACGCGAGTACGCGTGATGTTCCACACCGAGGCAACCGCTGCGCAGATAAGCAATCCGCTCACAAAGAACGGAGCCCCAAGACCAACGTGGTCAAAAAGTGCACCGGCTAAAACTGGCCCCGCCACACGACCAAACGCTGCAGTGCTTTGCTGATACCCCAACGCTTCACCTCGGCGATCAACAGGAGCTAACTCTGCTACCAACGCGCTTCCCGATGGTGCCGACACGCCTTGACCGACCGACAACAAGAACAGAGCAATGAACATCACAGCCCACGTGGAAGCAACGCTCAAGAGGAGTAGACCCACAGCAACAAGCGATAGACCGAGTCGCAACATTTTGCGAGAACCCAACCGAAGTGTGAATGGGCCGATGAGTCCACCTTGCACTCCCACCAATGTGATCCCTACAAACACGAACACCAGCGATGCTGATCCCTCAGTGAAACCAAATTGCTTTTCACCCCACAACGAGAACGTTGCTTCAAAGCCAGCGAAACCGAGCATGGATAGAAATCCAACCAGTGCGAATCGTTGCAACGCAGGCGACAGTGCCTTACCGCGTTCCGATTTCTCTGTGATGTGAGTTGTGTCTGGCTTGGTCTCTGGCAATCGAATGATTGCGGCAACTGCATTGATTGCAGCAATCGTTCCGGCAACATAAAACGGAACATGTGGACC
>JBIKZT010000010.1:0-24931 GCA_044354565.1 Ilumatobacteraceae bacterium | reverse complement strand
CGCAACCACGAACTTGAACAACAGAACCTGGCGACGAACCAAGTTCAGGATCGACAACAGTTTGAATGGAGTCGATAACTACTAACGATGGAGAGATCTTGTCGATAGCAGCGATGATGTTTGGCAACGACATCTCGGGAAGCAGCCACAACTCTGGGCTGATGGCACCAAGTCGGTCGGCGCGTAGACGAACTTGCTGTGCGCTTTCTTCTGCGGTGACATACAGCGAAGGGCCAGTGGCACCTGCAAGCAACTGCAAGAGGAGTGTGCTTTTACCAATGCCTGGTTCGCCACCAAGCAATGTGACAGAGCCAGGAACTAAGCCACCACCGAGAACGCGATCGAGCTCGCCAATGCCTGTGGGCACAGGATCACTTTCGTTGGGATTGACATCGCCAATAGGTGTTGCTTCACCGGGCGGCACAAGTGCAAGACCTGCTGCAAGAGTGACAAACGATTCTTCGGGGCCTTCAACGTCTTCAACAAGAGAGTTCCATGCGCCACACGCGAGACACTTGCCTGACCATTTTGGAAATGAGCCGCCGCATTCGGTGCACCGATGAACGAGTCGAAGTTTTGCCACGTACTGACCTTATAGGCGGGGTGTGCGTGGGCGCTTGTTGCGAGCATTCATCACCATCAAGATGAGAAACAACGAACCAAGAACCCACAGAACAAGAAGACCAAGAACGAGCACTCGCCCGACGCGAGAGATGCTGGAGGCCACATCCACGTTTGTCACCGTGGTGGCAATATCTGTTGGTGTGCCGTCGGTGGGTACACGCCACGTGATCACGCCGGCACCTGTTTTGCCAGTAGTGGAATCCACCGTTCCCGGCAAGCCTGCAATAAACGTAATTCCAATGGCGTCGCCGAGATCTGTGCCTCGAGCCGCAATCTGTTCGCTAAATGGTCCGCCACCTAACAAAGTATTTGTGGCGTCATCTGCAAATGCTTCAAGACCACCATTGATTTCTAAACGGCCCGTCAGTTTCCACGTGCTATTGGTGTCTTTTCCTGTGCGGGTCAGAGTCATGTCGTGCAGTGGTCCACGTGTGCCGTTGATTTGTGACAACAAAGCCGTTGCTTCAGTGGGGCCATTAAAACTGTGTTGAATAACCAAAACGAGTGCGCCGTCGTCTGATGTGCGAGGTCCGTCTACTGTCCATCCGGCTGCAACGAGATCGTCAACGCGAATATCGCCCTTCAGACCTGGTGCAGCCTTCACAATTTCAGCGTCGGCAATAACAACGACTCTGATAGATCCCGAACCGTTTGGCTGCACTCGCATGGACACAGATGTGTCGACACGACATGAAGCCAAGACGAAAGTTGCGGCTATCACCGCAACAATGCGCGATAAACGTGAGGATGTCACTCGGTAGTGGTTGCGGCGTCGCCAGCGAACGGTGGTTCGCTTGGTGCAACGATTCCCTCTACGGCACGGAACACAATGTGACGCTTGCCAGGATTCTCAGGGTCGTCTTCAGCGTCGACAACAATGATTTGTCCGGCATTGAATTGCTTGTAGAGAATCTTCTCTGACAAAGCATCTTCGATGTGGCGTTGGATTGCGCGACGCAGTGGGCGAGCACCGAGTTGAGGGTCGTATCCGAAGTCTGCAAGCAGTTCTTTAGCTGCCTGTGTGAGTTCGATGCCGAGGCCTTGTGATTCAAGCTGTCCGGCAAGACGCTTTGTCATCATGTCGACCATCTGTACAACTTCTGGCTTCGAGAGTTCGTGGAACACGATTGTCTCGTCGATGCGGTTGAGGAACTCAGGACGGAAGTGCGCCTTGAGTGCGTCATTGACTTTGTCTTTCATGCGCTCGTATGACATGGCGGAATCACCAGTGGTGAAACCAACATTGGACTTACGCAAATCAGCGGTACCCAAGTTTGAAGTCATGATGAGAACAGTGTTACGGAAGTCAACGCTGCGGCCTTGGCTGTCGGTGAGACGACCTTCTTCAAGAATTTGCAACAACGTGTTGAATACGTCTGGGTGTGCTTTTTCGATTTCGTCGAACAAGACAACCGAGAACGGCTTACGACGCACTGCTTCAGTGAGTTGTCCGCCTTCTTCGTAGCCCACGTATCCCGGAGGGGAACCAACCAAACGGCTCACGGTGTGCTTTTCCATGTACTCAGACATGTCGAGCGTGATGAGTGCTTGATCGTCACCAAACAAGAACTCAGCGAGAGTCTTTGCAAGCTCTGTTTTACCAACACCTGTTGGCCCGAGGAAGATGAATGAACCGCTTGGACGACGTGGGTCTTTCAAACCAGCACGAGTACGACGGATGCTCTGCGATACAGCTGTGATTGCGTTCTCTTGGCCGATGATGCGCTTGTGCAGTTCACCTTCCATGTTGAGCAACTTGGCTGTTTCTTCTTCGGTGAGTTTGTACACCGGAATACCAGTCCAAATGCTGAGTACTTCTGCAATTGCTTCTTCGTCTACTTCATCGAACAAGTTGACGCCAGATGCCTTGATTTCAGTTTCCTTGGAAGCCTTTTCTTCGAGAAGTTCGCGCTCTTGGTCGCGAAGGCGTCCTGCTTCTTCGAACTGTTGATCTTCGATTGCCTTCTTCTTCGCTTCTTGCACAACACCAATGCGATTCTCAAGATCTTTGAGGTCTGGTGGTGTTTGCATGCGCTTGATACGCAAACGTGAACCGGCTTCGTCGATGAGGTCGATTGCCTTGTCTGGCAAGTGACGGTCGGCGATGTAACGGTCTGCAAGGTTTGCAGCAGCAACGATTGCCTGATCGGTGATGGTGACACGGTGGTGCGTTTCGTACTTGTCGCGCACACCCTTCAAGATTTCAATGGTGTGAGCAACAGTTGGCTCTTCCACTTTTACTGGTTGGAAACGACGTTCGAGCGCAGGATCTTTTTCAAGGTGCTTGCGATACTCATCGGTGGTTGTTGCACCGATTGTTTGCAATTCACCACGAGCAAGCATTGGCTTGAGAATGCTTGCGGCATCGATTGCGCCTTCAGCTGCACCAGCACCTACAAGTGTGTGAATTTCGTCGATGAACAAAACAATGTCGCCACGTGTCTTGATTTCTTTCAACACTTTCTTCAAACGCTCTTCGAAGTCACCGCGGTAACGGCTACCTGCAACAAGCGCACCAAGGTCGAGTGTGTACAACTGCTTGTCTTTCAAAGTTTCGGGAATGTCACCCGACACGATGCGTTGTGCGAGACCTTCGACAACTGCTGTCTTACCAACACCAGGTTCACCGATGAGGACAGGGTTGTTCTTTGTACGACGAGAAAGAATCTGCATGACGCGCTCTAGTTCTCGTGTACGACCAATCACTGGATCGAGTTTCTTGTCGCGAGCCAACTGAGTGAGGTTGCGACCGAACTGATCGAGAATTTGGCTGCCACCTTTTTCGCCGGCATCTTCTTTTGCGCCTGCAGCGGTGCCGCCAGGTGCTTCGTTCTTTGTGCCTGGGCCTTGGTAGCCAGAAAGCAATTGAATGACTTGCTGACGAACTTTGCCGAGATCGGCTCCCAACTTGACGAGAACCTGAGTTGCAACGCCTTCACCTTCACGTAAGAGGCCAAGAAGGATGTGCTCGGTGCCGATGTAGTTGTGACCCAATTGCAATGCTTCACGCAATGACAGTTCGAGAACTTTCTTTGCACGTGGTGTGAAAGGAATGTGACCAGAAGGTGACGAGCCACCTTGACCGATGATCTCTTCTACTTGAGCACGCACGGCTTCAAGTGAGATGTTGAGAGACTCGAGTGCTTTCGCAGCGACGCCTTCACCTTCGTGGATGAGGCCAAGAAGGATGTGCTCCGTACCAATATACGAATGGTTGAGAAGACGCGCCTCTTCTTGGGCGAGAACTACGACCCTGCGGGCCCGGTCTGTAAAACGTTCGAACAATGGGACCACCCCGATTGGAATTGGTGGATATTGAAACAAAGTGTATCGGCTGGGAGAGTGGCTACCCCATGAGAAGCCGTAACCTAAAACCTGTGACAAACTCACCGCTGCTCGGGTTGCCGACCATGGAAAATGACCGCCTCAGGGTGGAACAGGCTCTTCTTGGCGCCGTGCGTACGCCCGATGCGTATCTCACTGAAATTGCGTCACACCTCATCTCAGCAGGTGGGAAGCGCTTGCGCCCCGTTTTCACCATTGTGGCGTCGCAAATCGCAACCGATGGCCCTGCTTCTGAGGAAGCTATTGCCGGCGGTATTTCGTGTGAATTAGTGCACCTCGGATCGTTGTATCACGACGATGTCATGGATGAATCCACCACACGACGTGGTGTTGACACTGTGAATGCCAAATGGGGCAACCTCCAAGCAATTTTGGCAGGTGACTTCTTGTTGGCAAAGGCATCTGAAATTGCAGCATCGCTTGGAACTGAAGTTGCTGCGCTGCTTGCCCGCACTATTGGTCACTTGTGTGAAGGGCAAATTGAAGAATTGCGTCACACATACAACGTGGCTCGTCCGATTGATTCGTATCTCAATTCAATCGACGGCAAGACTGCGTCCTTGTATTCCACAGCTGCGCGCATTGGCGGAATCGTGGCTGGCCATGATCGCGCCACCATTGATGCGTTGACCACATACGGCACTGCATACGGCATGGTGTTCCAAATTGTGGATGACGTTCTTGATCTCACTGCTACAGATGCTCAATTAGGTAAGCCCGCAGGCCACGACATGGAAGAAGGTGTGTACACGCTTCCAGTGCTGCACACTTTGGCTGCTGGTGGCCCTGCTGCAAGCGAACTTGGTTCCATCTTGGGCAAGCCGCTCAATGAAGTGGAGCGCGAGAAGGTGTTGCACATTGTTCGCTCGAATGGGGGTATTGCAACGGCGATTGAAAAAGCGCGCGCGTACGTTGCTGATGCAGAGCGTGCATGCGATGCATTGCCACAGAGCGCAACAACTGATGCAATGAGAAAGGCCACAGCTGCCTTACTTGCAACTGTGGCCTAGATAACTCTTAGTGGCTCACAGCAGAGGCGGCGGCTAGCCCACTGAGGGCGGCACCTTCCATGCGTGGGCCTGCAAAAGCATCGCCGGCAATAACCAGGCTGTTGGTTTCGTCAACCCAACATGCGTCTGGCCACAAGTTCTGCGGAGTTGCGAAGCGCCATTTCTTCACCTGAGATTCGGTGATGACAGCAGACCCAAGCCATGGTTGTGCAGCAGCGAGTAATAAGGCATGGATGTCTTCGGTGTTGTCTTCGAAATGTTGCAGGCTCCATGCGGGGTTGGCGTGGAAGGTTAGTGCTGGCGAGGGGCTGATCCCTTTTGCATTGTTGTCACCAATAAATGAAAACACGTCATCGGGGTTTTGTAATCCACCTGGTGCTGGAACTTGGTGTTGTGAAGAATCGAGCGTGACAAGAAGTCCGAGAGTGCGGTCGTAGTCGATACGGCGAAGGTCGGCAGGCATTTCAAGACCTGCAGAAAACATGAGCGAGAAAGACTGTGGAAGTGGCGCCGTGAGGATGACACGATCCGCAACATGCGCAACACCGTCATCTGTTGTGATGTGCCATTCGTTCTCAACGCGGCTCATGGAAAAGACAAGTGAACCGCAACGAACATCGAGACCAATCGCAAGATGTTTTGCAATTGATGTCATGCCGTTTGTGCCGACATAACGAGGGTGTCCGTCGTCTGTGCCGAATCCGCGACACCACTCACGCGCCACGCCAGCAGATATCCATGCATCTACATGTGATTGAAACACTGCATCTCGCACCGTGAAGAATTGCGCACCATGATCTAGCACTGCAGAGTCAATGCGTCGTGTAGCTAAGCGACCGCCCACACTTCGACCTTTATCAAAGACAATGACGTCGTGTCCGGCTTGAACACATGACTGTGCTGCCATGAGACCAGATAAACCTGCGCCAACGATGATGATTCGCATATTTAGACAGCTACGGCTGCTGCGTGACCATATGGTACGAACACTTTTTCAGCGCGACCGAGAAACTCGAGCAAGATGCGATTGAAAGTGGATGCATGCTCAATGTGTAAACCATGTGCACCACCACTAATGACAACTAGTTCTGCAGTGGGAATAAGTGAAGCAATTTCTTCGGCATCGCCACGCGGCGTAAGAACATCTTGATTTCCTACAACAACCATGGTGGGGCACACAATGTTGGCAAGTTCTGTATTGAGTGCACCGTCATCTGTGGAAAGGATTGCTTTTACTTGCGAAACGAATGCATTTGCAGGGTTAAACAATTGCAGTGGGCCCATCCAGCCAAGCGCAGGCAATACGCGACGAAACGAACGGGGGCCAATCATCCAACGTGCTGCTTCTTTACCAACAGCAGTCATACCTTCTGTTTCAGCAGTAGTGGCCCATGATTGCAGCAGTTCTTCGCGCCATGCGTGGTTACGACATGCGGTAGCAACAAGAGTGAGTGAACGCACTCTGTTTGGGTGCTTCAACGCAATGATCTGGCTGATTGCGCCACCCATAGACAAACCAACAACATGTGCGTTTTCAATACCCGCGGCATCAAGCACAGCAATTGCGTCATCAGCCATTTCTTCCAGGTTGTATTTGCCGTCGGGCTTATCACTTCGACCTGCGCCACGATTGTCAAATGCAATTGTTCGATGGCGTAATGCCAACGCGGCACGCTGCAAGTTCCATGAGTTTTTCTCGCCACCAAGACCCTGAACAAGCAGTACTGGCGCACGTTTTGTAAGTCCTGTGACTTCGTAGTGAATTCGTGTTCCGTCGCCGGCAATTGCAAACGGCATGGTTATGCAACTTGCCTTCGTGCAGGAATACGTTCAACACTTGGCCACTGGTACAAGTTGCGCACTACTTCTGTTGTGGAATGACGAGGTGCAAAGCGCAAGAGGTGTGCCGCTTCGTTACTTGCCGCGAGTCGACCATGTTGAATGAGATCTGCAACATGATCGGGCATTGGTGCGCCGGCAATGGTGCTGAGATTCTTTGCCATCCACCAGCCAGGACCAAACGATGGCAATGGCATACGACGACCAATAGTGGTGGCGCGCAACATACTGATTGCGCCGTTAGCCACAATGTTGACAACACCATCTGCATCGCGTTGTGCGCCCTGCATGAACGCGGTCGCAGCATCGAAATCTTCTACTACAGAAAAAATCGGATTACCGATGCCGTAGTAAGGAATGGCGGGCAGACGTAGCAATCGACCAAGTGGACTCGGAACATGCGCACCTAACACTGGTGCAAGACGCAGTGTGCACACATTGACTCCGCGAGCAGTACGCAGCTCTGAAGATTGCTCTTCAATATCGCGACACATGTTTCCGTAAATTGTGTTGGGAGCAATTGGTGTTGACTCCACAGCGATGTCTGGTGAGTAACTACCAGGTCCGTAAATCTCGATGCCACTACGTACAACTGCAGTTTCTAATGACTCTGCTTGGTGCGCTGCGTCGAAGACTGCTTTAGCAACAAGCCTTGTGCATTCAGCCGCAGGTTCAGTTGCTAAACGAGCATCGGGTTCCCACACGCCAACATGAAGCAACACGTGTGGATTGAAATCTTGAATGAGTTGAGCAATGCGATCGTGCTCATGTGGTGCGACGCGAACAAACTGGGAACGCTTGAGAAGGCGTCGCGGCGGGTCAACATCGAAGCCTTTGATTTCGCCAGCCCATTCAGAATTTTCTGCCATGGTGGCAACAAGGGAACCGAGCTCACCACCCATTCCGGTGATTAGTACTCGCCGCCCCTTCATGAATGTAACGCTACTTGCTGGGGCGCAATGACTCGCTTATCGCAAGTTATGAACACCAAGAATCAGTTCTCGTGCCCAGGTGTCAAGCTGTCTTCCACCAATACGTTCCGTGATGATGATGGCTTGTGATGGGTCATCAACCATGCCGCTCCAACGGATGTATCCGCCAATGATGCCAAGGAGACGATCGCCAACTTCTTCGGCATGAATCATCATCTTTGTATTGCGACCAAGAAGATCTTGTAGTTCTTTGTAGAACAAGCGAAGGAATGCGTCGGTGTCGTCTGCACCACTGAGTGGGCGATGACGGTATGGCATGTTGAGTTCTTCATAAGCATGCAAGTTGTGTGGCGCAGCGATGATGGAGATAACAACATCGAAATGGTTTTCGCGTAGCCAGATGATTTCTTCTTGCCGACGTACGCGACGGTGATTGTCGCCGTATCCGCCGGGCCGCTCGCAAATGGCTAGGCAGTCCTTGATGACCCAAGTGAAGTTTCGAGGGGTGATCCCTAGAGCCCATTTTCCGCGTAGTTTCGGGGGCATCTCGGTCTCCTTGAGGTGTATTGGGGCTAACGGGCCAAATGGCCGCATAGCAAGTTACCCCACGTTGTGCAGGGTGAGCCTCTGTTTACTGCGACGAATTTGCCGATTTTCCCCAATGTCACACGCCAAGGCCTCGCCTCGGGCCACTGTGAGCACCCTTTCGATGGTGGCGAGGTCTGGAGGGTACGGATGGGCGAGCCATTGGCGGATTGCCCGACGAGCTAATGGGGCGGGGGCCGCGGCCAAGGCAAGGGCATCGGTGGGGTCGAGTTGTTCGGCTAATTCATCAAGAAGGTCGTTGTCGCTGCGCAATACATCGGCTGTTCGAGCAAGAAGGGGAACAGGGTCACGTTGCGAGATGTCTGTCATGAGCGTTAGTAATTCGTGGCGCACGCGATTGCGAAGGAACCGAGGATCACTATTTGTGTAGTCATTGACGGGAGAAATTCCGTGCTCGGCGCACAATGCGTGTGTTTCGCTTCGACGCAATGCAAGTAGTGGGCGTGTGTTTCCGGGCTTCATTGCACTGAGGCCTTGTGCACCTGCACCGCGCAACAGATTAATAAGGACAGTTTCTGCTTGGTCGTCTGCCGTGTGTCCCGTCATGGTATCTGGCGCAAAGATGCCATATCTGGCTTCCCGTGCACGTGCTTCAAGATTTGGGCCATCTTCAACGTGAACCGAATGAATCAGTAAGGGGATTCCTAATGAATCAGCAATGGGTTGAATGACGTCTTTGTCAAGCGAAGAATCGTGTCGCAAACCATGATCGATATGTATTGCAGTGACATTGAGGCCAGCAGCGTGTGCCAACAACATAAGAGCCAGTGAATCGGCACCACCAGACACTGCGCATTGCACATGCGAGCCTGCAGCGGGGAATGTGCAACGCAAAAGAAGCTCTGTGGTGAGCATAGAAATTGGGCCGTCCGTCATAGGAGGCACCGAGCGCGAAACGTGGCTACTTCTTGCCTTGTATTTGACGTTGACGACGGTTTGGGTAGCGCGTTGCGCTGACCTTCAAGAAGTACCCAACAACAGTTTGGAGCACTGCTCCGATACCTGCGACGAGGAGGACTACTCCGATCCACCAATGCCAAACATTCGCTGCGAACATGGTTCCATCGTAGCCAGTCAGCCACGGATTTGAGGAAACCTTGGCTATGCGTCCTTCAGGGCGTCGTCGCCGAAGCACTCGCGCAAACGGTCGAGGAAGCCCTCTGAAAGCTGGTCGTTTTGGGCCTTCGTGCGGATAATCGTCTTGAATTCAGCATGAAATTCGTAGGCAGATTGACAATCGGTGCAGACCTTGAGGTGGCCAATGATTTCTGTTGCGCGCTCGGATGCCAATTCAGCATCGAGGTAGGCGTACATCTCGTTCAGTGTTTCTTGGCAATCGGCCATTGGTTTTCTCCGTGTTGGCGACGATTACTCGTCGTCTCCCTGTGACAGCAAGGCTTCATTAATAAGGCCTCGCTCTTTCGCATACTCGTACAACATCTTTTGCATCGCTTTTCTTCCCCGATGAAGCCGCGACATCACTGTACCTAGAGGAATTTCAAGAATTTCAGCTATTTCCTTGTACGAAAAGCCCTCTACGTCCGACATCAGCACTGGAATTCGAAACTGATCGGGTAATTCTTCGAGAGCTTTCTTTACTTCGTCATCTGTAAATAGCGACAACATCTGGTCTTCCGCAGACTGACTCAGCTGTGATTGATCAACTGCACCGAGTCGCTTATAGAGGAATAGTTCTTCCACATCATCAAGTTCTGTTTCGGTTGGCTTTCGTTGTTGCGCGTTGTACTTATTGATGTAGGTATTCGTCATAATGCGAAACAACCATGCGCGCAAATTTGTTCCTTGTTGATATGTAGCAAATGAACGCCACGCTTTAATGAAGGTTTCTTGGACTAGGTCTTCTGCATCACTTCGATTTCGTGTCATGCGCATAGCTGTAGAAAACAACTGCGGCGCGTGCTGCATTGCATCGTGCGTGAAATCTTCACGAGTTGTCATGTTCACAGTCATTTAGTGGCGACGGCGTTTGCGGATTGTCTCGGTGACTGCAGTGTCAATTGAAGCAGTGAAGCGCTCGAACAATTCGGCAAACTGTTGACGTTCATCTTCTGAGAAATCTGAAAGCACGCGAAGCAGAATGGTGCGACGCCTCGCTGCAACCTCGCCGTGAATACGCCGGCCTCTTTCCGAAGCCGCAATGTAGACCACGCGTCCATCTCCCTCGTGTGCCACATGTTCGACAAGATTGTCTTTGACAAGTCGCTGTACGGCACGTGTTGCGGAACTTGGATCAATATGCAGATATTCGGCAATTTCACTCATTCGACATGAAGGAACCGTGACAAGTAAATCAAGTGCGTCCATTTGGCCTGGTTCAATCGCACTTCCGCCGACACCATAAATGACGTCACGAACATCACTTGCTACGCCTCCGCGGCGCAATTCACGCCATGCGATGCCTACGCGCATTGCCAGTTCCAAATCCGTTTCGGCGACTGAATCTGTTTGCGTCTTCAAAACACTCATCAAGTAACTAGGGTAATCCCATGTCACAGAGTGGGAATGGTCAGGAAACACCCCAAACACCGCTCGATGCGCTCGGCATTATGGCTAGCCAGCAAGCAATCATTGGTGCCAACCTTCGCCATGTAGAGATGTACACAATGCGTGGACTTTTGTCACTCTTGTGGCACGAGCCCGACGGCAATGCAAAACCTGTTGCTGTGGTGATGGTAGGTGGGGCTATGGGCGGAATGCTTGGCCCTGGCGACAGCTTGTATCACGCACTTGGTGAGGCTTTGGTTGCGCGTGGAGTTCCTTCGATTCGATTGAGTTATCGCAAACCGAATGATTTGGATTCATGTTGTGTAGACGCTGCAGCAGCGGTACAACTTGCTGTTGGAAGCGGTGCAGACCATGTTGTCATCATGGGTCATAGTTTTGGCGGTGCCGTTGCCATTCGTGTTGCGGTTGGTCTTGCTGAGATGGTGACCGGTGTAGTTACGTTCGCAACGCAATCTGCCGGCTGTGAAGTTGCTGGTGGACTGCAAGGTAGACCATTACTTATGTTCCATGGCGACAAAGATTCCATTTTGCCGATGGATGCGAGTGAAGTGGTGCGAGCAATTGCAGGTTCGGGTGACTTGCACATCATGCCGGGTGACGATCACTTGTTGGCAAAAAGCCATGACGTGATGTTCGAAACAACAATGAAATGGCTCGAAGAAGTTTTGATCGGGGCTACTCCGTGACAACAACACCAAAGAATGTGGTGGTGCTGTTGCTCGACAGTCTGAATCGCCATGAAATGGGTGCGTACGGCGGCACCAATTTTGATACGCCAAATCTTGATCGTTTAGCTGCACGCTCTGTTCGATTTACAAATCACCACACTGGTTCGTTGCCATGTATTCCTGCACGCCACGACATTTTGGTTGGTGCCTGGGATTTCCTCTGGAAGCCGTGGGGTTCTATTGAATTGTGGGAAGAACCAATTACTGCTTCGTTGCGCCGTGCCGGAGTGGTGACTCAACTCATCACAGATCACCCACACTTGTTCGAAGTTGGTGGCGAGAATTACCACACTGATTTCACTGCGTGGGATTACCACCGTGGCCATGAAAGCGATGCGTGGAAAACCCGACCCGATGATTCTTGGTTGGGTGCACCGTCGTTTGGGCGGGGTCACACTCACTACGACAATTCACGTGGCTACTTTCGCAGCGAAGAAGACTTTCCTGGTCCGAAAACGATGGCTGCAACTGCACGATGGCTAACTGAAGATGCTCCTGTGCATCGCGCTAAAGATGAACGGTTCTTTCTGTTTGTTGATGAGTTTGACCCGCATGAACCATTTGATACTCCAGAAGAGTGGGCAACGCGATACGACGATTCATGGGAAGGTCCGCACTTGGTGTGGCCACCATATGCAGTAGATGCCATTAAAGAAGGCGTGATGACAGAGCGTGATGCTCGTCAGGTACGTGCTCAATACGGCGGTAAGTTGTCGATGATTGATCATTGGCTTGGCAAAGTGTTGGACGCGCTTGATGCCACGAATGGCTGGGACGACACCGCTGTTATTTTGTGCACAGACCACGGTCATTATTTGGGTGATCTAGATGTGTACGGACGTGACGTGTGGGGTAAGCCTGGTCTTCCCGTGTACAAACCACTCGGGCATATTCCTATGTTGGTGTCGTGGCCTGGCATTGCACCATCTACTAATGATGCGCTGACAACATCTACCGATATTCACGCAACTATCGCAGAGATTTTTGGGACCACCATTAAGCACACTGCGCATGGAAAGTCATTAGTTCCTGTGTTGTCTGAAGAAGCGACATCGGTGCGTGACTGGTTGCTCACTGGTGTGTGGGGAAGAGAAGTGCAGTTGGTAACGAACGAGTGGCGTTATACGCGTGGACCACAAGGCAAGAACATGCCACAAACAATGTGGTCGAATCGGTGGAGCACAATGCCGATCGGCTCAATGCCTGATTTCAAAATGCCAATGCCCGACAATCGTGCGGTGTTGGACTTCATGCCTGGAAGCAGAGTGCCTGTTATTCGTCAACCGTTCCGCGAAGGCGACATGCTGCCGTTCTGGGCATACGCGAAGCAATACGAAACCATCATGTTTAACCGTGCGGAAGATCCGGATGAAACAGTTAACCGAATTAACGATTCCATTGCGAAAGAAGCAGAAGAGTTGTTGCGTGTGGCGCTTCACAGTGTGGATGCACCGAGTGAACAATTTGACCGCTTAGCTCTGAATTAGTTTTTGGTATCGCCGTAAGGGCAGTGCCTACATTTGCTGTCGCAACAAGAACCACGTTCTTTGTGGTAAATCTCCGTCATCACCATGAGCCCGGTGTCAGGGTCTGTATAGAACCGAAGGCCCTGTGCCACTGCGGTGGTGTGTGCGAGTTCGGCTGCAGGCGACATGGGTATCTAAGTTAGTAGCGAGAAGTGTTTTGTACTCTTAGCAGCAAGTTTGTTTTCCGGTAAGCGCTGTATATGTGGCTTGATTGATGAAACCCATGACCTGCAGTGCCTTCTTCTGTTGGTACTTATAGACCGCCGTGGCCATTGCTGGGCCAAAGTAACCGTCCACACTCACGGAGTAGCCCTCTGCGCGCAGTAATTTTTGCATCTCAGTGATGAGTGGGCCTTGATCGCATTTTTCAAATGGCAATGACACTGCTTGGAAGTATCCCGTGCATTCGCCTTTCAGTCCCGCTTCAATGTCTGCGGTGCTCGGTGTGCAGCCAGTTTCTTCTACGTATTTCAATGCGCGGTTTGTAATCCAAATTTGACACGCAACGTCACTTGGTGGAATCTCTGCCAACGTGGCCGGGCCAGCGTTGGGGATGTAACAGTTCAGCGCATATTGCGTGAGTGGTTTGTCTCGTCGACATATTGCGGTTGTTGACCACTTGCCATCAGCAAGGTGATACAGACGAGTTTGTTCACAACCAGTTTTTGGACAATTCCATGTGTCGACGTCTGTGTCGCCCATGGCCCATGTGTCGGTGCAATATTCAAGGCGAAGTTTTTCGCCATAGATGGCACCGATTGCTTTGTTGTTGCACGTAATGGACTTTTCGCCCGATGGGGGATTACTGAGAGCCGGAAGCGTGGTTGTGGTTGCCAGGGGCACTGTCGTTGTGGCGGCGATTACTGCGACCGTGGAATCCGTTGAACTAGTTGCGCCACCACATGATGCAAGACCGGCAATGAGAAGCGTGATAAGAAGTCTTTTCATGCCTCTTGTCTACACGACTATGGAGCCCCAGATGAGAATCGAACTCATGACGTTCGTATTGGAGGCGGAGTGAAGTTCTTGTGTGGAATTTTGCCATGTTGATTAACGGTTTCGATTTGCCATGTTGCGAGCGCCATTTATGAATCCGACTATGAAGATGACAAAACCGATTGGCAAAGTGAGAAACATAAGCCAGGGAGCAGAGCCAAGGGCCGTGCTTTCATTGAATGCATCGTCAACGAATATTGATGCCACAAGGCTGAAGAGTAGAGGGGAGAATCCAAAAATCACTCCACCAAGCACAAGCGGAGACCTGCGTTCTTTTTGACCTAAATGTGGCGGCGGTGGTGGTGGAGAAGGAAATGTGTGCTCATCTGACATGTGAGAACACTAACAAGCGTATGCCAGCGGTGAGTCTTATTGAAACCCTTGCTGCAAATGGTGCCCAAGATGAGAATCGAACTCACGACCTACGCATTACGAGTGCTACTACGGTGCAATCAAGTGGAAACTAGTGGACGTAAGCGGACTTACGACAGAACTTGCGACACATAGTGATGTACAAGCTTTCTGAATCCTGCCTGCAGAGCCAGCACCAAAATGTGAAGAATCGCTTCTACGATGAACCACTTGCCTGTTGATGAGGACCAATCACGATTAAGCCAGAATTTTGTCCACAAATTCAGTAATAAACGGGGCACAATACTGTGGCCTGCGCACAAAATCTAGATGAGGAATATCGCACATAAAATATTGACTTAGTGAGTGGTTGCCCCACAGAGACTTTTGCTCCTTGGTCTGGTTTCTGGCGATATGCAGCGTGGGGACAAAAATCGGTTTCAAATGTAACCGTGACAACGCGAATAGTTGTACTGCCAAGAGTGCATGGTCCATTTGAACCGGATCAAGTGTTGCTAGTCGACCTTCGCGACCCAGCATTATATGAAGCGGATTTACGACACCGCGATACGGGGTTTGTGGGACCAGAACTTGCGAGTCAACTGGATCAATAAGAATTGCTCCTCTTCCGATGCCGTGCGTATCAAAAAGCACACGAGCCACTTCACTCGCAATTAGCCCAGCCGATGAAAACCCAGCCACGAAAATGTCATCCGTTGAGTGCCCGTCGGCCACGATGGCATTAACGAGATAAGAAATCATTGATTCTGCATCAGGTAGAACTACATCACCATTCATTGCGCCCAGATTGAGAACCGCAATATGGCGAACTCCATCAATTGAAACAGCCAATTTTTGAGCCATGAACGGATTCGCACCCGGAAGGATCCAATAGATACTTGCTTTCTCATGTGTTCTTTCAGCCGTCAAGCGAGATAATTGATTCTTAGGTTGAACATAGTTTTGCAAAGCTCCTGCGAGCGAAGCGACAGTCGGATTTTCTAAGAGAACGCGAACATCCAATATCATTCCAAATGCATCGGATAATTGGTCCAGTAACTCAAGGCTGGCTAGAGAATCTATCCCAGCTTCAAAAATATCTTCATCGAGGCCGAGAGATTGCACAGGTAAAATCTTGAGAATGATGTCTCTCACTGCATTTAAGGTCCTGTCTGATTCTTTTGCTGTAATTTCTGTGCGAGTTTCATTTAACATCTGCGTTGCAGTAACACGGTCTACTTTCCCTGCTACCAATACTGGAACTTCGTGAACAATGATGCTGCGTGTCGGACACATTACGAGTGAGTAATGCTCTGTTATTCGTCGCCTCAGTTCGGCAAGCGTGAATTCTTTACCTTCGATAGGTACAACTAGTGCCCCTAACGAATCATTACCACGTGCATCTTGGTACACAGCAACTAGGACAGCCTTCACCATTCCAGTGTCACGAACGATGTCTTCAATTTCAAGAACTGACACGCGCGAACCACGAATCTTCACTGTCTCTTGCGTACGGCCAAGAATCACTAGTTCTTCACGGTCATTGATGAAACCATAGTCACCAGTTTCTTGCCAGCCATCAAGTTGAAAATGTTCAAAAGTGAATTCACCTGCGTCACTTAAAGTTCCCAAAAAACCTTCGGCTTCGCGGACAAAGACTCTTCCGCTTTCACCTGTTTGTGCTTTGTCGCTGGTGTCAACGGTTCGAATCTCTACATCTTTTGTCGGCATACCTACTGGAACAGGGTCGGTTATTTCAACTAGATCTTCGACAGATATCGAACTTTCGCTAATCGTGCCGAATTCAGTCAAGCCGTAAGCTATTCGAACTGTGACCTGAGACGACGTATGGAAAATCAATTCGAGATCATCACGGTATACGCGTTCTCCGTTGAGATTGAGGCGATGCACAGATTTAATCCAGTCGCCTTGAATATGAGGGAAAATTTGTCGAACCATTGTTGGGGTCACTGACCACTCATGGATTACTCGCCCTGTCAAAAGCCTGTCCATTGTTGATGATGACATGGCTGACGCATCGACAGAGACAAATCTTCCTCTATTTTCTAACGCCCGCTTTAGATTATTACGATATGGGGTGCTCGAAGGTCGCCGTACATTGAGCACTGCATATTCTTCATCTCCCTCTCTTGGCAAAAGCCGCTTCTTGAGTCGACCACGACCACTCGGAATACCGAAAATCTTCGGTTCGCCAGTTGACCCTGAAGTAAAGAGAACGGATTCGACTTCATTAGCATTCGGAATTTCACGAGCATCATTGCCTCGCTGTTCGAATGTTGTCAAATACGCGACAAAATCAGATGGCTTAATACATAATTCCGGATGCTTTGTTTTCAATAACAGCCCGTAAGGAGTCTCTCCATCATCGTCAATCATCGCTGCTGTACGACCACTGCTCGTCACTGCGTAATAGGTAACAGCTGTCTCAATCCCCATATTGGCAAGAACAACTACCGTGTCGGGATAGTGATGAGAATCTAGAAATGTAACGCCTGCATCGACTAACTGCAGTAATCCTTCATAAGTTACGGTTTTACCGCTTGCTAGCTCTTCTAACGCAATTTGTTGAGGACATTCGTGAGCACTTGCGATTAAGCCTTGGTAAAAATAATTATGGCTCATAGTGTTCATAGAGTAGCAAAAGCTGATGTTATTTGCCCGGGCTTGGAAACAAGTCAATAACAGGATCTGGTCGGTTAGAGTCAACGAGATATTGCTGATTGCGTCGAAGATCATTCGTTGTATTGCAGGACGTGTGATTTTTCCTGCAGCCAATGCAACAACGACATTGAGGACTTAGTTCACCAAGCCAAAGAATCCTGTAACCAATGCAATGAGATTCATTGAGCCACTACCAACATCAAAATAAGCCATGACCCAAGTACCGCACAGAAGTGCATCCCAATGTGGCAAATGGAGCCCAAGATGAGAATCGAACTCACGACCTACGCATTACGAGTGCGTTGCTCTACCGACTGAGCTACCTGGGCGGGTAGGTATTCAACTTTACCGAACGAATTGGTAGGACCATCAATGCGCTTGCAGCAAGACCAGCACCAACGAAGGATTAGATGTCGCCAGGGGCCTGGGGGGCACTGGTATCGGGGTTGGCTCGAGCGATACGCAACGCAACCCATATAAAGAGGAATTGGAAAGGCAACCGGCCATAGGCAACGAGTTGTTGGCTGACTTCTTCGTTGCGCCAATCCCAAGCCATATAAATGTTTGCTGGGTACACCCCAATAAAAAGCCACACTGCAGCAAGTGCACCCAGGCGGCGAGTAGCGGGACGAAGGAGAAGAACCGCGATCACAATCTCAGCAACACCACTGACATATGTCCAGAACGATTGCGATGGTGGCAACCATGGCGGAACTATGTCATTGAAAAATTCTGGACCGGCGAAATGCATAATGCCGGCAAAGCCAACGAATAGTCCAACGACTACAGCAACCTTGTTCCATAGTGACTGATTCATTCTTTGTTCTCCAATACAAACTGCAACGCGGCGTCGGCTTGTGGTGAGGGTAGTGACCAAATGAGATCGCGCAACATGATGGCTTCGTTTACGTTCAAGCTAAGACGACGCATTCCTTCATGTAACCGATTTACTGCTGTTACGTATGCCTCTGGTCTGTGGATGTGACCATTCAGTGCCAACTCATCTCGGTACACCGATGCAACTTCAGTAAGACCTGCCCGCAACTCGTCGGTGCGATAGCGGCGAATCTCACGCTTGTGTCTATCTTCCAGAATCTTTTTGCCCCCACGCTTCACGCCCATCACAGCAAGAGTCTTTTCTAAGTTGTCTATTTCAGATTCATGTGAACGTTGCATAGGTTCAACTGCATCATCGAGTAGCGCAAGGATTTGTTCCACGATGGCGGCAACTGTTGCGCCTGTGCCATCTATACGTTTTGGGATGTTTGCAAAAAACTCTCGACGTTGTACAAGCTGCACATCGGAGGCCAACAAGCGTGCACGCGACAAACTTCCGTGTGAAGAACGTGCGGCAGTGCGTGCCGTAATTTCTGAAACACCGGCTTGCATTAACACGGACGCAATGGTGTTGTCCTCCAACAAACCAAAATGCACAGTGATACAACGTGAGGCAATGGTGACGAGCGAATCACCGATTTGATCTGCAAGCAGAATAAAGAACACTCCCGGTGGTGGTTCTTCAACTGTTTTCAAAAGTTTGGCTGCAGCACCTGGAGACATGAGGTTGACCTCATGCATGATGATGACTTTGCGTGATGCTTCAGAGGGGGTGGTGGAAGCAATGCGAACTATCTCTTCAGCTTCGTCAGTGAGAATGGATGCGCCGGCACGACGAAACTCGTGAACGTCTGGATGAGCTCCACGCATTGCCATTTCATTAACGCGGTCGGCAGGATTCTCATCACCCGAAAGCAAAAATGAAGCGCATGCTCGAGCTGCTTCTTCTGAGCCGCATCCCTCAACGCCAACCAGCAGAAAGGCATGCACTGGGTTGATGACTGCATGGCGAAGTTGGTCGACCGCACGGTCTTGCCCAACTACTGAATCCCACACTGAAGCCATGCAGGCAGGTTACTGATTCAGTCTGGCAAGGACAGCAGTACGGATGGCCGTTTCTACGTCGTCCTTTGGGGCAGTGCCGTCAACAACAATCCACCGCTCGGGGTCGGCCTCGCGCAACTCAGCAAAACCATCATTGATACGCGCGAAAAAGTCTGCGCCTTCACGCTCGAACCTGTCAAGGTTTCTCTTGGCGAGGCGTTCGTTCAATATGGGTGTTGGTACAGAGATGAACACCACCATGTCGGGAAGACGACCATCGAGTGCCCACGTAGAGATATTCAATAAATCGGGAGTTCCTAAACGGCGGCCGTAGCCCTGATAGGCGAGTGTTGAATAAATTGAGCGATCACTCACAACATGTTGGCCACGTGCAAGTGCAGGTTGAATTACTTCGGCCATATGTTGGGCGCGATCAGCTGCCATGAGTAGTGCTTCAGTGCGTGGCGACAAGTCGGTATTTTCTGGGTCGGCCAAGATTGCGCGCAATAAACCACCAATGCGAGTGCCACCAGGTTCGCGTGTCATTACCGCATCTAGATGTTCGGCTAATCGTTTTGTGTGCGTGCTTTTTCCGCAGCCCTCGAGACCTTCAAGCGCGATGTATGCAGGCGATGTCACTCTGCATCCGGCTTGAGAGGAGCGGCCTTCTTCTTCGCAGGCGCTTTCTTTGCAGCGGCTTTCTTGGCCGGAGCCTTTTTAGCTGCAGCTTTCTTCGCAGGTGCCTTCTTTGCTGGAGCTTTACGGCCACCAGCTTTCTTTTTCTTCGGACCACCGTTTGCTTCGATGTACTCACGACGCAATTGCAGAAGTTCATACGCACGTTCGTTGGTCATGGCTTCCATGCGGTCACCACGAGTGAGGCCAGCGTTCGTTTCACCGTCTGTCACGTAGTCGCCAAACTTGCCTTCTTTACCAACAACAGGCTTTTCACTGACAGGGTCATTACCGAATTCACGAAGCGGCGGCTTTGCTGCTGCACGACCACGACCAAATACGCGTGGTGTTGCAAGAAGAGCAAGAGCTTCTTCGAGCGTGACAGTAAGTAGGTGTTCTTCAGTTTGCAATGAACGGCTGTCTTTGCCCTTGCTCACGTATGGGCCGTACCGACCATTTTGTGCAGTGATGATTTCGCCGTCGGTTGGGTCTGCGCCGATTGTGCGTGGAAGAGACAACAGATCGAGTGCGTCTTTCATAGAGAAACGATCGATGTTCATTGTCTTGAACAAAGACACCATCTTTGGTTTTTCGAAACCGGTTGGTGGTTCGTCCATGGTGCCCCACTGCACATACGCGCCGTAACGACCAGACTTTGCAAACACTGGGAAACCATCGTGTTCACCAATTGCTACATCGCCCTTTGGAGCTTTTAGCAATATGACTGCTGCATCAAGAGTGAGTTCGTCTGGAGTCATGGTGTCGGGAACACTTGCCGTGTTTTCACCCGATCGAACATATGGGCCGTACAAACCAGGCTTGACGATGACTTCGTCACCTGTGTCTGGGTGTACTCCGAGAACAAAAGTGTTTGCTTCTGCTGCGTCAATGGTGTCGAGTTTGTTTGCAACAATTCCTTGCAACCCAAGTTTTTCGTCTTTACCGAAATAGAAATCATGCAGCCACTGCACTTTGCCAATTTCGCCGCGCGCAATTTCGTCGAGACCAGCGTCTACGCCAGCTGTGAATTCGTAATCCACAAGTTCACCGAAGTTCTTTTCAAGCAAACGAATAACCGAGAACGCTGTCCATGTAGGAACAAGTGATGTTCCCTTTTTCCACAAGTAATGACCGCGGTCCACCATGGTGGAAATAATGGAGGCCCACGTTGAAGGGCGACCAATTGCGAGTTCTTCCAAACGCTTCACTAGTGATGCCTCGGTGAAACGCGGTGGAGGAGTAGTGGTGTGAGTAATTGATTTGTAGTCAGAGACAGGAACGTTTTGGCCAACTTCTAACGGTGGCAACAACAATGCGTTTTCGTCTTCTGAAACAACATCGTCTTCGTCGTGTGACTCTTCGTATGCCTGGCGGTATCCGGGGAATGTAATGGTGGTTCCGCTAGCGGCAAATTCACAATCGCTGCGTTGCGTATCTGTTGCAGTGGCGCCAAGGCGAAGGCTGACAGTGATGCCAGTGGTGTCTGCCATTTGCGACGCAAGTGTGCGCTGCCAGATGAGGCGATACACGCTGATGTCTTGCCCGCGTAGTTCGCCAGCCAATTGATCGGGTGAGCGCAATGGCAAAGCCGGACGAATTGCTTCGTGTGCTTCCTGGGCATTCTTCACTTTGGTTTGATACGAACGTGGCTTCTCAGTGAGGAACTTGTCGCCGTAGTCACGCTTTACATAAGTACGAATCTCGTCGACTGCTTCTGAAGAGAGAGTGACTGAGTCGGTACGCATATATGTAATGAATCCGCGCTCGTAAAGACCCTGAGCAATGCTCATGACTTGGCGCGAAGACAAGCGAAGTTTGCGACCTGCTTCTTGTTGCAATGTGCTAGTCGTGAAAGGAGCTTTTGGAGAAGACCTATACGGCTTGTCTTCCACACTGCGCACGATGAGATCTACATCTTGCAAGCCCTTGACAATTTCGGCGCCACGGTTTGCATCGAGAATAAACACCTCGGGCCGTACAACACCCATGTCGTCGAAATCTTTTCCGGTAGCGATGCGGGTGCCATTGAGTGACAACAACTTTGCAGTGAAGGAAGGAGTCGTGTTTGTGTCTGCTTCAAGAGAGAAGTAATCGGCAGAACGGAACTTGATGCGCTCGTTCTCTCGCTCAACAACCAATCGCAAGGCAGGGCTTTGTACACGCCCTGCAGAAAGTCCTCGGTTAACGCGGCGCCACAACACAGGCGAAACTTCGTATCCGTAGAGACGATCGAGAATACGTCGAGCTTCAGCAGCATCAACTAATCCGTAATCAATAGTGCGTGGGTTTTCAACTGCGGCTTGAATCGCTTTCGCATTGATTTCGTGGAACACCATTCGGTGCGTCGGAATTTTTGGCTTCAGTTGTTCAACAAGGTGCCAAGAGATGGCTTCGCCTTCGCGGTCTTCGTCCGTTGCGAGATACAGAGTGTCTGCATTCTTCAAGAGAGCCTTCAGCTCTTTCACTACGGTCTTGCCGCGCTCAGTTAGTTCCCATGCAGGCTTGAAGTCGTTGTCGACATCGACAGCTAATCCCTTGCTTGGAAGGTCGGCAATATGGCCCACTGACGCACGGACATCAAATTCTGGTCCGAGGTATTGGGAGATGGTTTTCGCCTTTGCGGGCGACTCAACGATGACGAGTGACTTGGCCATATCTTTTTCAGGGCTAGGTGATTTTCCCCTGCCTTGTCAAGGCGAAGGGAGCAAACGCTTGCTGCGTCAGGGTATCGGGGAGGTGCGCTCGTGGTGGCTTCCCTCCACGTCGATACGGGGCAAAAGCTTGTCCAGCCAGGCTGGAATCCACCAATTCTTGGCTCCGAGGAGCTCCATGGTGGCAGGCACGAGGACCATTCGCACGATGGTGGCGTCCACAAAAACGGCCACAGCCATGCCCAAGCCGAAGAGCTTGAGTTGCCTGTCATGACCCAAAACGAAGGCTCCGAATACGCACACCATGATGAGTGCAGCAGCGGTGATAACTCGTGCAGTTGCAGCGACACCATCTGCCACAGCGGTGGTGTTGTCGCCTGTACGCGTGAACTCTTCTTTCATGCGTGAGAGAAGGAACACTTCATAGTCCATAGACAAACCAAAGACGATTGCAAACAAGAACATTGGTGCCCATGCCTCGATTGGCCCGGCTTTGCCCACACCGATGAGGTTTGCACCCCAACCCCATTGGAACACAGCAACGATCACGCCGTACGCCGCGCCAACAGACAACATGTTCATGAGCACTGCTTTTAGCGGAACGAGCAAACTACGGAACACGAGCATTAGAAGAAGGAAAGAAACAAGAAGAACTACACCGATAAGGAGTGGCAACTTCTTTGCCAAGTAGTCAGAGAAGTCAACGGAAGCTGCCGTGAATCCACCGACTTTCGCTGTAACGCCACTAGACGGGATGACTTCTTCACGGAGGGTGTGAACAAGATCTGTTGTCGCTTCATCTTGTGGTGCAGAAGTGGGGTACGCAACTACAAGCGCAACAGAATCACTTTGCAACGGAGCAGGAGATGCAAACTCAACACCTGGAGTTTTGCTAATTGTCTGTGCGAATGCAGAAATCTTTTCTTTGTTACCAACTGCATCGCCGGTAATGACTAAAAAGAGAGGTCCATTAAAACCAGCACCGAAACCTTCGCTAATCAAGTCGTACGCCTTGCGTACGTCAGTGGTCTCTGGCTGATTACCGGCATCACCAAAACCCAAGCGAATATCCAAAGTGGGAAAGGCCAGAAGCAGAAGGAATAGTGAAGCTGCAAGAAATGAAGTCCAGGGTTTGCGTTGGACGACTCGGCTCCAGCGCCACCAGATGGTGCTTTGGTGATCGTTCTGTGCACGATGTGGAATTGGTTTGCGAAGCGCTGGCACTACAAAACGTGCCAGTTGGCCAATAACGCCGATTGCCAAACCAGCCAAGAAAATCGGGAGGTTTTTCGCAAAAACTGCAACAAAACCACTGACCACAATTGCAGTCAATGAAACTACAGCTGCGCGTGATGTGACATCAATGCGTTCTCCCACCATTGCAAGTAGAGCTGGCAGCAAGGAGATTGCGGCAACAATCATCACCGCTACTGCAATTGCCATGCCTATAGCAAGCCCACTGACAAATGAAAGACCAACTGTAAGAAGCCCGAGTAACGCAACGATGACGGTTACGCCCGCGAAGATAACTGCGCGACCAGATGTATCGACCGCTTCCACAATGGAATCTTCGACAGAGAGTCCGTCGTGAAGAGCCTCTCGGTACCGAGTGACTATAAACAAGGCATAGTCAATACCTACACCTAGACCAATCATTGCCACCATTGATGATGCTGCGTCTGGAATAGACATGGTGTTACTGACGAGACCAACAATGCTTGCTGCAATGATGAGTCCGATAAGTGCGATTCCAATCGGGAGACCCATTGCGATGATGGAACCGAATGCAAGAACAAGAATCACGATTGCTGCAAGAATTCCGAGAGCTTCACTTTCAGGCAATGCAAAAACCTCAAAGATTTCACCTCCGTACGCGATGGTCACATCACTATTTTTTACAAAAGAAGTGGCAGATTTAATCTGCTTACCTATTTCCGTGGTTTCTTCTTCCGTCACGCGTGCAACGTTGAGTTGCGCAAATGCAACGGTGCGATCTTGATTGATCTGCCCGGGAGTTGCGTACGGATTATTGGTGTCAATGCCACCGATTACTTTTACTGCCGTAATGGCGTCCTCGATGATCTTCTTTACTGCTGGGTCGTCGACTGTCTTCGAAGACTTGAACACAAGTTGTGAAGCGAATCCACCTTGATTGGGGTTTGCAGACTGGAGAAGCGATTCGGCTTGACTCGCATCGCCGCTTGGCATACTTATTTCTGTGCGGTAGTTAGTACCAATTCCTGAACTAGCAACAACAATGACGATGGCAAGTGGAATCCAGATTCCGAACACAATGAATCGAGGATGACGAACGCTAAAGCGAGCAAGTTTGGAGAGCATGGGGGGCATTTCTCTAGAGGTTTCTCCCTATGTTACGAAGACTGTCCATGCCATCGGCGTCGCGACGGTACCGTTTCAGGCAATGGAAACACATGTCACACAGCCACACGACGGCAGGGAACCGTCTGTGCATGGCCGAATCACGCGACTTGATCGCGGATGGAGCACTGTGTTGCTTGATGACTCTCGTTCTGTGCGCGTGCGAAACATTGGTGTTGA
>JBIKZT010000136.1:0-3266 GCA_044354565.1 Ilumatobacteraceae bacterium | reverse complement strand
GCTGGGACTCGCCAAAATTCAGATAGGTGACAATGGCGATCTTGTTACGCAGTTGGCGCGACTTCATCGAAAGTCGTAACTGGCGCACCATATGTTTCGCCATCTACTGACGTTGCCCAACGAATAGTTGTTGCAATGAGTGATCCAATTGGTTTTACGATTGCGCGTTCAGTGAGTGGCAACCAGGGCAGACGTAAGTCTGCGCGAGCCCATGTCGGCAAGATGGCGATAGCAGCCGCTGCAATGAGTGAGTAGGGAATACGAGCAGCAATTTCGAGTGGAGGTTCAATGAGCAAATACTTTGCTGCATCTCGTGACTCTGCGGTACTGCGTAGCTCTGGACGGTATTGCGCAATCTGATCGCGTAAGCCGCGCAGCGATGTCGGGGGAGCAGGCACTCCGAGCTTGCGCGCTATGACCGCCATGTCTGCAACGTACTGATCACATCCGGCTGCATCGAGTGGGTGTGCTCCATATGTTTGGTGCGCGCGCAGAAAACTATCAACTTCAGCAATGTGAACCCATCGCAAAAGATGCGGATCAGAAGCGGAGTATGCGCGACCATCAGATGCCACACCCGAAACACGAGAGTGGACAGCGCGCACACGGTCAACAGCCTGTTGAGCTACCTCTGCAGGTGCGAATGATGTAGCTGCTACGAAGTCGGCTGTTCGTTGCAACCGACCCCATGGGTCGTTGCGATAATCGGAATGTTGCGCCACGCCGGCCATAGCAAGAGGGTGCAGTGACTGAAACAAAATTGCCCGCATGCCACCTATAAACATGGAGGCATCTGAATGCACAGTGATTAGCGGACTTGATTCGGGAAACCATCTTTCGCCCGGAGCCAGCATGACGGCGGCTCGCTTGGCGTCGGCGTCTTCACCAATAACCCGGTCGCGTAATGCATTGGCGATGGCAAGCCGAATTGACTCGATCGCTTCAGTAACTGGGGTGGGAAAAGTTGCCACGTTCCTATCGTGCCATTGGAAATGACGAACCACACGGCGAATGCGTCACAGTCTTGCCCACTACGCTTCAGATGTGCCCGATGAATCTGTGACCAATACTGAATCAACCCGTCGTATGCCACCTTGGGTGCCAAAGGCCGTGCTCATTTTCTGGGCGGGCTTCATCGGAACCTTGGTTTTTCGGTTTGTATTTCACCGCCTGAACAGTCTGCTGATTCTTTTATTGCTGTCACTGTTTATTGCCCTTGCCGTTGAACCGGCCACAAACAAACTGACGAAACGGGGAATGAGTAGGAGTTCATCTACCGCTCTCATTTTGTTGGGGATAGTTGTAGTTGCTTCTGTTTTCATAGCCGTGGTTGGAACTGTTGTCGCACAACAGTTAGCCGACTTACTTTCGAATAGCAGCACCTATGTAAATGACACTGTGAAAATGATTAACGATCTTTTTAATTCAAAGATTGACCCAGCAGCTGTTAACGAATCCATCGCAGATCCCAATGGTCCAGTACAGAGATTTATTCGTTCACAGCGAACTAATGCATTCAAAGTTTCCGTGCAAGCTTTCGGCGTTCTGTTCCAACTATTTTCTGTTTTGCTCTTCTCGTATTACATCGTGGCCGACGGCCCTCGACTCCGGCGTTCCATCTGCTCTCGCTTGAGTGCGGAGCGCCAACATCAAGTTCTTGATGCTTGGGAATTAGCAATCGATAAAACCGGTGGCTATCTGTATTCACGTGCACTGCTTGCGGCGATCTCTGCTTTCTTCCATTGGATTGCATTTCAATCAATGGGCGCACCAGCACCAATCGCATCGGCATTGTGGGTAGGACTTGTTTCTCAATTCCTGCCTGTTATCGGCACATACTTGGCCGGAGTACTTCCAGTTCTTTTGATCTTCATTGACTCACCAACAAAAGCACTTATTGCAATCGGATTCATCGCGGTGTATCAACAGGTTGAGAATTATCTGATTGCACCAAAGGTGACCCAAAGAACTTTGGAGTTGCATCCAGCATTAGCATTTGGTGGAGCACTCGCTGGTGGAGCAATTCTTGGGCCGATAGGTGCAATTTTGGCGCTGCCCGCAGTTGCCATGGCGCAGGCGCTTGCTTCATCGTGGGGTGAAAGACACGAAGTGATTGAACATAAGTTGTCTGAACTTCAAGAGAAGAAGAAAAGAACAAGGTCGCGAAAGAATCCTTTGTGAGCGGTGTGCGCCCTGAACAATTTGTTCCACTTGCGGTGGTTCGCAGAAGCGGCATCGATGAAAGTGTTCATTTCGGTGCATGTGTAGGCCTTGCATCGGATGGAAGTATCGCCTTCTCCTTTGGTGATCCTCATGTGGAGATATTTCCTCGCTCATCTACGAAACCTCTGCAAGCACTTGGCATGGTGCGCAATGGTTTATCGCTTCCTCCAGAAAAGTTGGCACTGGTGTGCTCCAGCCACAATGGCGAAGATGTTCATCAAAACATGGTCCTTGAGATTCTTGCGGAATTTGGACTTTCGGAAAGTGACTTGGGTAATACGCCAGACCATCCAATGCACACAGGTTCTGCACACGCAGCGATTCGTGACGGCAAACCAAAATCTGCTTTGCAAATGGGTTGTAGTGGAAAGCACTCGGGCATGTTGGCAACATGTGTCATCAATGGTTGGCCTACTACTGGTTACTTGGCAGAGACGCACCCACTACAGCAGGCGATTACCGCAGCCATTGCTGATGTCACCGGCAAAGATGCTGTTGCAATTGGTGTAGACGGTTGTGGTGCGCCGGCGCATGTGATTGAACTTGTTGGCATGGCCCACGCGATGCGCGTAATGGCAATTGGTGAAGCAGGGGATTCTGGACTTCAGATTTATGCAGCGATGTCGCAGTTCCCGTTCATGGTGGGCGGTACTGGACGCGATGTCACCACAATTGTTTCTGCGGTGCCTGGTCTATTCGCAAAAGATGGTGCAGATGCGGTGTATGTGGCAGGCATGGCAGATGGGCGAGCAGTGGCTCTGAAGTTGTCGGATGGTTCAGGACGTGGAACACCCACTGTGCTTCTTGCCGCATTGAGCAAGTTGGGTATTGATGTTTCGGCAGTGCCAGAGAGCATTATTGAAGTGGTGTTCGGACACGGCAAACGCGTGGGCGAAGTACGCGCAATCGGATTTGATTAGTCATGGCTATTCCATTTGTTCCGCGAATAGATGACGCACCGTACGCAGTAGCCACGCAAGTGTCGCCATTGGTGCAACGTGTGATTGCCCAAAATCCATCGAAATTTAGCTATCACGGAACAG
>JBIKZT010000135.1:0-3334 GCA_044354565.1 Ilumatobacteraceae bacterium | reverse complement strand
ATGTCATATTCTCGCACTTACTGGGGTATCCACCATTCTTCGGCCACCACAGACAAACATTCTCATGTGCAAACAATCGTCGACGGAGTGAAACGTTCTCTTTCCGAGAACCACGACACACTCACATGGCGACGAGTAACAATGCCAGGCCTCGACGTGGCATGGGTAGGCATGAATGTTCCTGCCCTCGACACTGGTGGTCGGCCTTGGGTATGGGAGATAGTCACTCCTTCTCAATATGAATCTTCCGCGCGACTACAAGAGGATCCTTTGGTATTGGCGGTTGCACAGGACACCGTGGTGGCAGACATCAATCACAATGACCACTCTGGCCCCATCATGCGCATGCAAGTTCCGGTGCGTCAGGCTCCCGACGCCATCAGTGTGATGACGGGCCTTGACCCCTCTGGCCCCTGGTCAATTCAGCTCGAGGCTGGCTGGACAGTGCAAGCTCTTGGCTCGGCAGCTCAATGCTGGATTGACCGCGAAAGCCCGGGAAGTGCCCGTTTGCAGACCCCCGAGCCCCAATTGGCCCCGCACCAGCTCTATCAATTGCACCCCGCCATCGATATCGAGTCGGCAGCCTTCGACCGGTTGCTTACACTCGACCCTGATGATGCAGCCGTGGTCACTTCCCTTCTTGCCTCGGTTCACGAGGCCTTGCAGCCCTACCGCTAGGCCGCAGGCGGTGACGCCATGATCACCACCTACGCGCTCTCTCTCACTACTGCTGACTGCAACGAAGAACAACGCATTGCACTCATCGATGTAGTGAGCGATTGGATGTTGCTTCATTACCCACTCGATGCACGTGGGCCTGGAACTTCAGTTCGAGTCACCCGCGAATCATCCGACGATCCAGTATTTCGAATGATGATTACAGAAAGTGGCGCAGCGAGCACACATGTTGAGACGCTCACCATCACTGTTGTCCTCTTGAGCGATGTGCTCACCTTTGACATTCGTATCGTGTCGACACCCACTACTTCAAAAGTTGTTCCCTACAAACCAAAGTCAGTTCCACCACGGGTTGCCCAACTTGTTCGCGAAGTACTCATTACAGTTCCCACAGAAGATGCAAATCAATTCATTACCGATTCTGTGCATGTTGCAAACACAGAACTAGATGGCCAAAACATCGCTGCTTTCATCGATGCACCAAGTCGTCGCCTACCTGTAATTGTAGAAATCGGTGACTACGAGCGACAAAGCCGCGACCTGTTCACAATTGGTGCAGGTCCCCTTGTTGGTCTCGCACATATCTTTCACATCGCTAGCGCTGAAGCACTGCGCGGTTTTGAATCACTATCGCGTTACTCACTAGTTGGTCCTGGTTGCGTCATTGTGCAATGGGCTGGGAAAACTGAACCTGAAATCGTGCATATACGCGAACTGCCGTCTAGCTCCGTCTCACGTGAGCTTGACCGAATTGTTCGATTAATTCTCGATACTGCAGCGCGTTCTATTGCATCACCTCGTGTACCGCCACCGCCGCGCACCGAATACGACATCATTGACCCTTCGTCACGCAGTTCGTCAGATGATGGCAATTTCAATGAAGATCAGGCAATTCGAATTGAACTATTAGAAGCATCTGTTAACGAACTAGAAGCTTCTATGGCGGATGCCGACCGACTCATGGCTGAACTTCGAGATCAGCTTGAGAAAAAGGGGGGTCAAGTCGACGAGCTCATTCTTCGCAACGTGTCATTAGAAATTCAAGCTGGACAAACACCAAAAGTGCTCGCGGTTCCTTCAATGACCGAAGCGCTGCGACTTGCCAAAGAAAACTGTCCATTCCTTGTCTTCCACGATCGAGCTATTGAGTCGGGTTCGGGTCTGGAAGGACCAGAACCAGTCAGCGTGTTGCAAGATCTTGTTCGGCTTAATGAAGTCGCGCGCGCATGGATGTCTGGTGAGATTTCAGGAACCAGCATCAAACTGGCTTGTCGGCAAATGGGTCTTGACTTCGTTGCGTCTATCTCTGACACCGCACGTCAAAAATACGAAGAGGATTACCTCATTGAATGGCGTGGCCGAGCCGTTCGGGCAGAAGCACACTTGCGCCGTGGCCGCAAAACCCATCTCGTTCGCATCCATGTATTTTTCGATGACGAAACCCAACAGGTTGTAGTTGCCTACATTGGCCGACATCTTCGCGATAAAGGCAGTGCCTCATAACTCTGGCGTAGCCTGTACAACATGACCCGCCGCAAGATATTTCGATACCTATTGCTGGCAGTTCTTATGTTCGGCATCGTCACCGGTTTTTCACTCACTCGGTACGTGCTGGCTCACCCAAATGATCCTCTGCAACAAAACGTTGCATCGTGGGCACGTAATAAGGGCATGGGCGTCGTCGTTGACAAACTGGAATCGTGGCTGCATAACGACCCACCCGCTGTCGCTCCTACAGACACATTGGCGCTATTAACAGACGACTCCACCATCGCGCCACAGATCGCAACGACATCACTTGCACCTCTTGGCGAGGAAACAACGACCACTCACTTAGGAAAAACTACGCCAGCAGTTGAGCGACCTGTAATTGCAACTCAATCATGTTCAACACCCACTACCACGAGTCCAACTGGCGCGACCACCACTTCGACTACCACCACTTCAAGCACAACAACTACAACAAGCACCGTCGTGCCAGACATGACAAGCACAACTACCACCACTTTGGTTCCGCGACCAGCAGATATTGCTCCATTTATTAGTCCAGGTATTAAAGCCGAAGGTGAATGGGCTGCAACGGCACGAGTACGTAAAAAACCAATGGTGTACGTCAGTTCAATTCGACCTCTCTGGTGTTTTGGTTCAGTAGTGGCAACCATGGCTGCCTACAACCCATCACTTGTACACACTGCACTTTTCAACGGCACGGAAATGCCTGGAGGAAAAGGGTGGAAAAACACTTCAAAGATCAAAGGCAAAGCATTACCTTCTCTCATCGCCAGCTTTAATGGCGGTTTCAGATTTGAACATGAACCTGGTGGATACGTCACCGAAGGAAAAACTGTGCAGCGCATGCGCAAGGGGTTTGCAACGTTTGGTATTCGTGCCGACGGTTCAAGCACCATTGGTATCTGGGGCAAAGACATGACCGATGACGGTTCATGGAAATCACTGCGACAAAATCTCCCGCCACTCGTCAACGATGCTAAGTCTGTGTATGCAAATTATCCGTCTGTTAATTGGGGCGAAGACTATACAAACAAGATCTATAACTACCGTTCTGCAGCATGCCTTCGCACCGACGGATACATCATGTTTGTCGCCGTTGGAAAAGTAAACATAAAAATGCTTGCCGATACTCTTGTTGTACTTG
>JBIKZT010000134.1:0-3404 GCA_044354565.1 Ilumatobacteraceae bacterium | reverse complement strand
TTCGCGCAATGTGAGATGGCGTGCTTGGGGAATGTTGTTTTGAGCAAATAGAGATTTTGAAACTCCCTTGTCCATCGCAACGGCACTTGCCAACACGGCACTGCCCACATATGGAAGATTCAATAATTCCAATAAGCCTTGGATGGTTCCATCTTCGCCAAGAGGTCCGTGGAGTAATGGCATCACCACGGTGTTGGCACCGAGAGCGGAAAGGACAGCCGATGTGGTGGAGGGGCCAGACGCACTGAGGGTGTCGGGAATAGCTTCAGGTTTGGTTGTTCCGTCGGCGTGAACGGGCAGTGCAGGAAGCGACCAATGTCCATCTCTGCTGATCGCAATTGCGGTGGTCTTGTATTTCTTGGGGTCGACTGCTTTCAGCACATGCGCGGCGGTCACACAACTAACGTCGTGTTCGGCAGATTGGCCCCCGTAGATGACCACAAGATTGAGGAGGGGGGAGTTGCTGTCCATCGTCACGACGGTACTCGCCACTAGGGTCTGCACATGCGCATGACGGCTTCAGAAGTGGCGTTTGCTGCCCATGGAACCCTGATAGGGCCAGATGTTGAGGCCCATGGCATTTCATTTGACAGTCGGTCTTTGGTAGCTGGACAAGCGTTTGTAGCAGTGGGCGCCGAGCGCGATGGGCATGAGTTTTGTCAGGATGCAATTGCGCGTGGGGCTGTGTTCTTGCTCGTCCACCACGGGAAACAAATCGACGGGATCACCTGCGTCGAAGTAGAGAACACTCTTGATGCACTTGCGTTAATCGGCGCGTACTTGCGTCAGAAGTTGAGTGCACAACTTCAACATCGTGTTGTAGGCATTACGGGCTCTGTAGGAAAGACCAGTACAAAAGATTTAGTGCTCGCAGTTCTCTCTGGTGGCTTTGCGCATGTACATGGCCCTGAAAAATCCTTGAACAATGACATTGGGGTGCCTATAACAATCGCCAACGCTCCCGATGGGTGTGACGCGTTGGTGCTTGAGATGGGTATGCGTGGATTCGGTGAAATTGGTCGACTCTGTGCAGTCGGTCAGCCCTTTATTGGGGTCATTACCGAAGTCGGTGATGCTCATAGTTCTCGCGTTGGCGGAATAGATGGAGTGGTGCGAGCGAAAGCGGAACTTGTGCAGTCGCTTCCAGCCGATGGAATTGCAATCGTGAATGCCGATTCAGTCAATGCAATGCGCACCGTCATTGGTATTGACGCACGAGTTGTCACGTTTGGATCTCAAGATGGGGCCGATGTCTTGTGGTCAATTCGTTCCGTTGATGAATCCGGTCGTCACATTGCTGTTTTTCGATATGGCGCAGAACAAGAGTCCGGGCTAGTCCCTCTTCCAGGTGTACACATGGTTTCAAATGCGGCTGCAGCGATTGCAGTGGGTATTCAGTGTGGCATGACATTGCAAGATGCGGTGCACGCAATGACAACAGTTGTTGTGTCGCCACAACGAATGCAATGGGTCGCTAATAAAGCAGGACTTCGCATCTTGGACGACTCGTACAATGCGAATTCTTTATCAGTGGTGGCCGCACTTCGCACGCTTACTCAAGTGAAGGCATCATCAAGAGTTGCGGTACTTGGTCAGATGGCTGAAGTGGATGATGAAGTCAACGCTCACCTGTTGGTAGCTGCAACCTGTCGTGATTTAGGAATCGAAATTCTTCCTCTCGAAACTGATTTGTACGGTCTGGTGGCAATGTCTGTCGACGAGATTGTCAAACAATTGTCGATCGTGGGTACTGACTCAGTTGTTCTCGTTAAGGGTTCACGTGTCTCAGCAACTGAGCGTGTTGTTCACGCACTGATGGCCTAAGAAGATTGCGATTTCGAATCTAGTTTTCGGTCGAGTTTCTCAATGTCGCACCACCATGCCAAGAAGAGTGCCCAGGCTGCGCCTAAGTACAACACAGGACGTGCGCCGATGGCGTCCATCACAGGGCCAAAGATGGCGTTACCCAGTGGAATGGTTCCGCCAAAAGCCATAAACCACAAAGCCATTACTCGAGCACGAATCTCTACTTCAAGTCTGCTTTGAAAGACCGTCATCATTGAAGTAGTTGTTCCAAAGTATGCAACGCCAAGGAAGAATCCGGTGATGAATGCAAGTGGAGTTCCGCGCACGGAAGCAAAGGCAATCATGGAAATCGCAAATGCCAGGAATCCCCGACGTGTCAGAGTTCGTTTATCGAATGGTGCAAGAACGGTTCCAATGGCGAGTGCACCGACTAGTGCTCCGGTGCCCCATGTTGCATACAACCATTTGTATGTGACAGTTTTCGGTTCAATTCCAAATGCCAAGTCTGCAACTGCAGGAAAAAGCCCAACGAACGGCAAGCAAAGTAAGGAGAATGAACTCATGGAGAGCAACATTCTCCCGATGGTCTTTCGGTCGCGTGCGATTCGGAACCCGGCGGTGAATGATTGAAGGCCGTGTTCTTTGCGGGGCAACGTTGGCGGGATCGTGATACGTAGAACTGCCCAGGTAACGAACAAATACGTCGCTGCGTTGAAAATGAATACTTGTCCGGCAGTGACGCCCCAGCTCATCATGAGCGCCACCAAGATGGGGCCTGTCACTCTCGACCCATTTACTGATGCCGAATTCAAACTGATGGATCCGCCTAAGTCTTCGGGGCGTACAAGGCTTGGAAGAACTGCGGAGAAGGCAGGTGCGTTACATGCATTGCCAATACCAACGCAGAGCTGAGCAAGAAAAAGTGCATAGATCGGGGAGTGGGCGATGGTGAAAATGCCAAGCAACACCGACCCGCCCATCTGAATGGATTGAGCAAACACCAACCACTTTCGTTTGTCGAAGCGGTCGGCCATTACGCCAGCGGGGATAGAGAGAAGCAATAAAGGCCCAAGTTGAGCGAATACAAAAATACCTACCGCAGAGGCGCGTTGGGTGCGCTGATAGATGTACGCGGGCAAGACAACGTTTTGCATCCACGTTCCAATGTTTGATGCAAAGTTTGAATACCACATGATGCGAAAGTCGCGGTATCCAAATGCAGCACGTGCAGTTCCTGGCCGTGGAGGCGTGCGGCGTGAAGCCTTTTGGGGGGTATCTGTCATAGGGGTCATACCGACGCTAGTTCCTCGGCCGTGATTGAGGGTTGTTGGTCCCCAACAGCGCGTTGATGAGTGGTAAGAATGTGGTGATGAGTGCGTACGAGCCACCAAGTGTTATTCCGGGTGCCCGCCCCAAGGATGAGTCATGTCGGACACGATTCGGAACTTTTCCTGAGTGTCCACACTGTGGCGGAGATCTGCAACCCGAGCATGCACATTTCAAGTGCTTCTCGTGTGGCTGGCGCGATAGTTGCTGCGACTAACAACCAGTTAGTGCAACTGCATCAATATCACTTTGTGTTGAATGCAATTGGCAGC
>JBIKZT010000133.1:0-3431 GCA_044354565.1 Ilumatobacteraceae bacterium | reverse complement strand
AGGTCGGCGCAAGTGCCGGATTGAACTTGAACTTTGACAAGTTCTATGCGTGCTTCGGCCAACTGCGAATGGGCTCCCAGCAATCGCCATTGCGATTCATGGGTGATTGGTTCGGTAACGCACCAGACGTTCCACGCATTGGTGCCACCGTTCGACGCCGTCGTGGAACCGACATCTCGCCAATCGATGTCCGAAATCATGAAGATGCGACTCGCCTTTTATCGTTCATTTGGCCAGACCAAAAAGCACGATTCGAACGAACACAATTTGCTCTCGACATTGCACAGGAGAATCCTCCGACAGTGGATAATGCTTCGGCGGACACATGGATTTCGCAACAGCTCCAACGGGAACGCGATTGTACGACTGTTGTATTTCATTCGATCGTGTGGCAATACCTGGGCAAAGAGGTGCAGCAACGCTTCAAGGAGAGCATGTCTGAGTTCGGTGAATCCGCAACGAAGAAAGCGCCACTCATTTGGGCACGCATGGAACCTTCGGGGCCAGTTGCCGATGTGCGCGTCACGGTATGGAACGGAAAAAAGAAACCGACTGAGTACCGACTAGCCGAGGTTGGTTACCACGGTCAGAACTTCACGTGGTTGTAGAAAACTAGAAGTCTCGCGACAATGCGCGTTTGACCATTTCTGGCACTGCGACAGGAGTTGGAGCACCAGGAGTAGTGCTCACGTACGTAATGCGGCAGTCAAATACCGGCTCTTCATTTACAGTCATTGCGACGTCGACATCAAACGAAGTATTTCCCCATCGCGAGACTGAACAAGCAGCATGGATGGTGTCGCCATATGTTGCGCCCTTATGCCATGTACCAGTGGCAGTTTTCAACATGAAGTCAAAACCCACAGCAATTAAGTCAACGTCATTTGCGTCAGCATTCTTTTCAGCAGCGATTGCGTGACGCACAAACTGAGCCACGGAATCATCTGCATACAACCAGTAGTTGGCATTGAACACGACATTTTGCATGTCGCATTCGTTGTAGCGAACTCGAATCTCTTCTGTATATTTCATTCGAAACGCGCCTTTGCTTGACGAATTGCTTCGACCAAACGGGCACGCTGTTCAAGTGATGCTGCTGGACCAGCCCCACCTGGGGTCTGACGACGGCCAACAGCTACACCAGCATCAAATAGCGCCACCGCGTCAGCGCCGAGTGATGGATGGTTTGCTACCAGCGTGACCATCGGAGTGTTTGTGGCAAGCGATTCGCGCACGATCTTGCCCACTACCCCATGTGCTTCACGGAACGGCATGCCCCGTTGTACTAGCCACTCGGCAACATCTGTTGCAACCAACGCTTCGGCATCGGCACCAGCAATCATGTTCTCGGTTTTGAATGTGGCGGTCTTGATCATTCCAGTGAGTGCAATAAGTGCACGCCGAACCTGATCGACAGAATCGAACAATGGTTCTTTGTCTTCTTGAAGATCTCGGTTATAAGCCAACGGAAGACCCTTCAACATCACCAATAAGCCAGTGAGGTTTCCGATTAGACGTCCTGCTTTACCTCTAGCTAATTCTGCAATATCGGCATTTTTCTTCTGCGGAAGCATGGATGATCCGGTGGCGAATGCGTCGTCAAGAACTGCGAAACCAAATTCTGCACTGGTCCACAAGACCCATTCCTCACCGATTCGTGACAGGTGAACACCTAGAAGTGCAATGTCGAACAAAATCTCGGCAATGAAATCACGGTCAGACACTGCATCGAGAGAGTTCGCAAAGGTGCCACCAAAGCCCATTGATTCAGCAGAGTGAGATGGGTCGAGTGGCAATGACGAGCCAGCCAATGCGCCCGCACCTAACGGTGAGACATCGAGGCGTTGCAAAGTGTCTGCGAGACGATCTACGTCACGCAGCAGTGCCCATGAATGCGCCCTGAGGTGATGTGACAACAACACTGGTTGCGCATGCTGTACATGGGTGTACCCAGGCAAACGCGTTGGAGGTGTGGAGGCATCGGCTTCAAGTGAGCGGTCTTCCAAAGTATTTACAAGATCCAAGACGAATGAAGCAAGAACAGCTACTTCGCGCTTGCACCACAACCGAACTGCTGTTACCACTTGATCGTTACGGCTCCGTCCAGTGTGTAAGCGCGCGCCAGGTTCGCCAGCAATTTGTGTAACCCGACGTTCGATGGCGGTATGAATATCTTCATCGGTGGCTTCAAAAACGAATGCGCCAGATGCAAACTCTTTACCCACTTGGTCGAGGGCGGCCAACACTGTTGCTCCGTCAGATTCGTTCATGATGCCTACAGAAACCAACATAGACACGTGGGCCTTCGAGCCAACGATGTCGTCGGCCCATAGGCGTTTATCGAAGGACAAACTCTCTGTATATGCCATTAACTCTTCCGCGGGTGACGCTTCAAAACGACCATGCCACAGCGCAGCTCCCGAAGCGACTTCTTTTTCAGACATGACTAGTCCCCTTCTTTCTCGGAATTCCACCAGTTGCATCAGTGACGCCTGATAGTGAGCGAAGTTCTTCTGCCAGCCCCGCACCACCAATGTCTTCTGCAGCGACGCAGAAGATTGTGTCGTCACCAGCAACAGTGCCAAGTAAACCGGACAATGCACTTCTATCGAGTGCAGAGGCAACTACGTGTGCGCAACCAGGAGGCGTGCGAACGACAACCAGGTTTCCACTCGAGGTCACTTCAGCGACCCACTCTGCCATCACTCTGCGCAATTGATCTGAAGGAGCAACCCGTGCTGGTGCGTATTCCGCGATTGCATAGATGCTGTCACCACCGGCAACGCGAATTTTCACGGCACCAAGTTCTTCAAGGTCGCGAGAAATAGTTGCTTGAGTTGCCTCGATGCCCTGATCTTTCAACATCTCTTGCAAATGAGGCTGGCTACACACATTCTCTTGCGCAATCAAGCGCGTGATGATCTGTTGTCTCTGTTGCTTTGTACTCACGTTATTCCCCTACTACCCAGGCCAATGCGCCACGCGCAGCGGTGAGGCGATGATGTCCTTGCTCAATGACCAAACTCGATGGTCCGTCAAAAACTTCTGCGGTTACTTCTTCACCCCGGTGTGCTGGCATGCAATGCATAAACTTTGCTTTAGGTGCAGCCGCTTTCATGAGAGTGGAGGTAACGCAATATTCAGCGAAAATCTTTCGACGCGATTGCGACTCTTGTTCTTGCCCCATAGAGATCCACGTATCGGTGTGCACAACATGAGCACCCTTCACTGCGGCTAACGGGTCTACAGACTGAGACACTGCCCCACCGAGTGACGCGAGACGCTCAATTTCTTCGTCGTTGGCGTCGTAGCCAAGTGGACAACCTAAAGAGAAAGTTCCTCCCATCATGCACACGGCCTCACCCAAAGAACGTGCCACATTGTTGTAGTCACCTACCCATGCAACCGTGAGGCCACTGATTGGACCGGCG
>JBIKZT010000047.1:0-9577 GCA_044354565.1 Ilumatobacteraceae bacterium | reverse complement strand
TTGTTTCTGCCCCACCTGCAATAAACAGACCCACTTCATGCATCACCGATTCAGGTGGCAACTTCTGCCCATCTATCTCTGCGTTAGCCCAGATCGACATGAAGTCATTGCGCGGACATCCAGAAACTTCACTCATAATGGGAATCATTGCGGCGATGAACTCTTGATTAGCTGCAATGAACTCACCCATCACATTGATGTCGCGTTCACGCATGTCGGTGCGCATGAGCCGTTCACTCCACGATTTCAGTTCTGGCCACATGCTTTCTGGGAAACCGAGTAACCGCGACGTGAGTCGAGCGGGCACTTGACCGGCCAACTGTTCCACAACTTCAAACTGGCCATGCTCAAGACATTCATCAACAAGTTCTGCTACCAAATCTTCAATCTCTTGTTCACGAGTGGCGACTCCTGCACGAGTGAGTTGGGGTTGTACCAACATGCGCTGTTGACGATGCCTTGGATCGTCTTGCGCAATCATGTTGCTTTCACCTGGTGACAAGACGGCACGATATTGACCGTTCGAAGAAAACACAGATGAGCGACGTTCAACATCCATCACATCTGCATGTCGAGACAATCCCCACAGACCATTTTTCTCGTCGCGATACACCGGTTCGTTTGCGCGCATCCATGACCACACATCGTGTGGGTTTGCCTGATACAAAAATGGATCAAGCAGATCTACTTCTAGTCGCTGATTAGTTGTGCTCATGACGAACTCACTTTCCCCCGTGCGACCACGGTAGTCCCGATGTCGGGTCTGGCTCTACGGGGAGACCCAACACGCGTTCACCCAAGATGTTTCGCTGCACTTCCCCAGTGCCTCCGCCGATGGTGAGCGCCTTTGAAAACATGTAACCGCTGTACCAACTCTTTGAAGTGATGGACTTTCCCACCTGTGCATCTGGAGGCCCAATCACCATGGCTTCAGCACCAATGAGGTCTCGAGCAATCTCCATGACTTTCTGTCCGTGTTCATCCGCCATGATCTTTCGAATGCTTGCTTCTGGTCCTGGCTGGGTGCCACGCAAGCGAGCCGTGAGCGTACGCATGCGAATGATTTCGAGAATCGTGTGTTCCATATAGATGTCTGCAAGACGGTGACGCATCACTTGATGAGTAACGCCACGTTCTCGCGCCTCGGAAATGAGGTCGAGCGCAGTTGGACCATTGCCCCACAACACGCCACCGGTCGATAGTGAAACTCGTTCATTGCCCAGTGTCACTTTTGCAAGTCGCCAACCATCATTGACATCACCCACCACATTGGCATGAGGTATTCGTACGTCTGTGAAAAACACTTCGTTGAAACTCTCAGCACCAGCAATGTTCTTAATCGTGCGGATTTCAATACCAGGCAAATCCATCGGACAAATGAAATACGTAATCCCCTTGTGCTTCGGTGCGTCTACATCAGTACGTGCAATCAGAATTCCAAACTTTGAATAGTGCGCACCAGTTGTCCACACTTTCTGGCCATTTACAATCCACTCGTCGCCATCGCGAACTGCACGCGTGCCCAGTGAAGCCAAATCACTTCCGGCGCCTGGTTCTGAAAACAACTGACACCAGATTTCTTCTGCTGCAAGCGCTGGCAGTACGTATCGATCCTTTTGTTCTTGAGTTCCCGCAAAAATAATCGTGGGCGCAGCCCATCCGATGCCGATTTGGTTTGATGGGCGCTTAATGCGAGCAGCGGAGAGTTCTTCATCAATGATCAACTGATGCACTGGGTCTGCACCCAGCCCGTACGGTTCTGGCCAGTGCGGAGCAACCAATCCGGATTCGGCTAACAAACGCGCCGATGGCTCCGGATGCTCTGCAATCCACTGGCGCACGGCTAGTCGACGAGCGTCATTTTCCCCAGGAAGTATCTCGTCCATGTGTTCAGAGTAGGCGTTGAGCATGCGCCAGAACTACGGTGAAGACCATGAGCCAATTGACATATGACGGAAAAGTTGCAGTAATCACCGGAGCAGGCGGCGGTCTTGGTCGCCAACATGCTCTCCTAATGGCCGCGCGTGGCGCATTAGTGGTGGTGAATGACCTCGGTGGCACCATCGACGGTTCAGGCGCCGATGCAAGCGCAGCACAAAAAGTGGTGGACGAGATTGTTGCTGCTGGCGGCGAAGCCGTTGCTAACCACGACAGTGTTTCCACAGCAGAAGGTGGCGAAGGAATCATCCAAACCGCAATCGATGCATACGGTCGAGTTGACATTGTGATCAACAACGCAGGCATCTTGCGTGACAAGACATTCCACAACATGACCAATGATCTTGTTGACCCAGTGTTCGATGTGCACCTCAAGGGAGCATTCAACGTCACTCGCCCAGCATGGATTCGTATGCGCGAGCAGGGTTACGGTCGCGTTATCTCCACTTCATCTGCGGCAGGCATCTTTGGGAACTTTGGTCAGGCCAACTACGGCGCAGCAAAGATGGGCCTTGTTGGCTTTACGCGCGTGCTTGCTGCAGAAGGCGCAAAGTACAACATCAAAGCAAATGCAATTGCACCACTTGCGCTTACACGTATGACAGAAAATCTGATGGGAGCGTTGGGCGACAAACTCGATCCAGCGTTAGTCACGCCAATTGTTGCGTGGCTTGCTCACGAAGATTGCGACGTTTCAGGTGAGGTGTATTCCGTTGGCGGTGGCCGTGTTGCACGTGTTTTCATTGGCGAGACACAAGGCTTCTATAAGCCTGGTCTCTCACTAGAAGATGTGCGTGACAACTGGGAACAGATTCGTAACACCGACGGTTACCAAATTCCTGCGAACCTTCCTGAAGAAACCGGAATGTTCTTCAACGTAATGAAGTAACCATGACCGAAACAGTCGAAGAGCTTCGCAGTCGAGCCGCCGCATGGCTAGCGACCAATCGCCAACATGCGCCACGTGATTACGGAGCGATCTGTCCACCAGACCTTGTGAACGAAGGTGTGGCATGGCAGCGATTGATTTACGACAATGGTTTTGCTGGCCTGCACTGGCCTACTGAACACGGTGGACAAGGGCTCACCCCCGCACACCATGGTGCTTGGGTAGAAGAATGCGCAAAAGCTGGCGTGCCTCCCGTACTGAACATGGTGGGTTTGGTGCTGGCCGGCGGCGCAGTCATGACTTTTGGTACTGATGAACTCAAGCAACAGCATCTACGTTCCACATTGAGTGCAGAACATGTGTGGTGTCAATTGTTTTCAGAACCAGGTGCTGGAAGCGACCTTGGCTCGCTCTCCACTCGCGCTGATCGCGATGGTGACCGCTTCATCATCAATGGCCAAAAAGTGTGGTGCAGTGGTGGGCGTTGCAGCAACTGGGGAATTCTGATGGCGCGAACAGACTTCGATGCAAAGAAACATGAAGGCATTTCGTTCTTTCTCATTCCAATGGATCTTCCCGGCATCGACGTGCGACCGCTGAAACAAATGACAGGCGAATCGGAATTCGACGAAGTATTTTTCACCGACGTTGAACTGCCTGCCGAATACCTCATTGGGCCACTGAATGGTGGATGGGGTGTGGGTATGGCTGTTCTTACAAATGAACGCGGACATATTGGTGCGAGCGTGATTGGTCTTGAACGTCGGCTCGAATCAATGGCATCTCTTGGCCGTGGTGCCGAACTTCTTCCTTCACAGCGTCAGCAACTTGCCGCATTGCTATCAAAAGGCACTGCATACAAAGCAATGGCACTCACGCAAGGCCCCGTTGCATCTACTGCATCGTCACTCATGAAGCTTGGAATTACCGAAATGATGTTCGGGGTTGCAATGTTGCGCGGCGACATCTCTGGCGCCAATGCAATGCTCGACGGACCAGATGCAGTTGGCATGATGTCTGCCCCAGGTGGACGTATTGCAGGCGGTACAAGCCAAGTGCAACGAAACATCATTGGCGAGCGATTGCTTGGCTTACCAAGAGAACCTAAATGACAGCAAACATCGCTTGCACTGATGCGACACTTATTTCATCAACAGATGGAATCACGATTGCCATGCACGATTTTGGTGGTACGGGTTCACCGATATTGCTTTCGCATGCAACAGGTTTCCACGGACATTGCATGAAACCAATTGCAGACGGCCTCATCAGTTCACATCATGTTGCAGCGCTCGATCACCGTGGATATGGAGACGCAGAGACAGTTGACCCCGCAGGAATCTCTTGGGATCAGTACGGCAATGACGCTCTCGCTGCTGCACAGAACTTGTCTGCCCAGCACAGTGGTGAACCAATCGTGGGCATCGGTCATTCCATGGGTGGCGCATCGCTATTGATGGCGGCACAACGTGCACCGCAACTCTTTCGCGCACTATTCGTCTTTGAACCAATTGTGTTTCCACCAGTTGATGAAACAGTCGATCGTCCTGTCAACCCTTTGGCAGGCGGTGCGAGAAAACGACGCAGCACGTTTGATAGTTACGAAGACGCACTTGCCAACTATGCCTCGAAACCGCCAATGTCTGCGTTTCATGCCGAGGCTCGCGAACAATACGTTCGTCACGGCTTCAAGAAAACGGCAAACGGCGTGGAATTGAAATGCTTGCCAGAACTCGAAGCGGTGACATACGAAACTGGTGGCTCCAGTGGTGCGTGGGAACAACTCGGAAGTATCCAAACGAGAACGTGGGTCATTTCTGGTGCACTTGCCCCATTCCAGCCTTCCGCTTTTGCAGAGGCAGTTTCTCAACAAATCACCAGTTCCACATTTGTACGATGGGATGAAGTGGGACACTTTGGACCACTTGAAAGACCAGACCTGATTGTCACCTACGTAGCAAGCGTTCTTGCAACTCTCTCATCATGACTTTCGATTCAACGGGAGACAAACTCTTTGAACCACTTCGTAACAACGCAGTGAGTCAACGTGTATTCAATCTGGCTAGCAAGGTCGGCGACTTCAGCGTTGTGTGGCACGTCATTGGTGTTCTCTGCGCAATTAGTTCTGTCATCTCATTTCGTGAAACGCTTGCACTGTCGCTCGCACTCGGTTGCGAAAGCTTGATTGTGAATCAAGGGATCAAGCGAATGTTCCGTCGCGATCGCCCAACGGTCTCGGGTGATGAACGTTTTGATGTTCGCACCCCATCGACATCTAGTTTCCCGAGTGGTCATGCATCGTCTGCTACGTGCGCAGCAATAGTTCTCACATCATTCACTGGCATGCCCTTGGCAATTCTGTGGGTCATCGTTGGTGTTGTCGTTGCTCTTAGTCGAGTGGTTGTGCGTATCCATCACTTGTCAGACATTCTTGGCGGTCTCGTTGTCGGGGCAATTCTCGGCGGCATCGCGGTGCCAGCCATCAACGCATTTCTTTCGTAACGCTTGCTCTCAGCCCAAAAGAAAACCTGCGGCAGACATCTGCGAAACGGGCTTGTAGGTTGGACACATGGCTGGCCAAGAAAAGAGAATGAGCGACACGGAATCGTTGATGTGGCGTCTCGAGAAAGACCCATACCTTGCTTCCACATTTGCCAACATCACAATTCTTGATCGTTCACCCAACATGGATGCTCTCTATGCGCGCATGGAGCGCACTGCTTTGCTGTTCCCACGCCTGCGACGTCGCGTGCAGCCAGCACCCGGAAACTTAGGCAACCCAACCTGGGTAGATGACTCAACATTTGATATTCGATATCACGTGCGTCAAATTTCATTGCCATCGCCTGGCGACATGCGCCAGTTACTCGACCTTGTGACACTTCTTGTTGCAGACCCATTCGACAGGTCTCGCCCACTGTGGCACTTCATCATTGTTGATGGACTTGCAGGTGGCCGCAGTGCATTGGTGCAAAAATTGCATCACACCGTGACCGATGGTCAAGGCGGCGTGGAACTGTCTCTGCAATACCTTGACCTTCAACGTGACCCAGGACCACTGCCTGCGTTGGATGCAGACTTAGTAAACGCTGCTAGTTCCATCCCTCATGTGGATGCAACAGAAGCATTGCGTGGAGCAATGAGCGATTCAATGCGCATGCCGCTTGCAGTTCTTCGCCAAGTTCGTGATGTGTTGTCAGATCCTTCTCTCCTCGGCACCATCGGTTCTTCCACTTCTGCCACCGTCAAAGGCCTCATCGCTCAACTCAGCGAAACAGACTCTGCACGTTCTCCGTTATGGACCACGCGTTCACTGCGTCGCCGTCTGGAAACCACTCGCGTTTCGTATTACGACATGCGTGGAGCGGCTAAAGCACTCGGCGGAACTCTCAACACGTCGTTCATCACTGCAGCAGCACATGCGGCGGGTGCGTACCACAGACAATTAGGAGCACCAGTAGAAAGCCTGCGTGCGTCTATGGCCATCAGTACACGCACAGATACAAGTGGCGGCAATGCGTTCACTTTGGCTCGCATGCTTGTTCCCACGGCCGACATGCCAATCGAGGAGCGATTCGCAGCAGTGAACGAAGCCGTCAACGCAGCACGCACGGGTGCTGCATCGTCCTCTCTCGAAGCAATTGCAACAGTGTCTTCCGTGGTGCCCACATCGGTGATTACTCGTCTGGCACGTTCACAAGCCGAAACTGTCGACTTTGCAACTTCTAATGTTCGAGGTGCTGGAGTGCCCCTATACGTGGCAGGCGCAAAACTGCTGGAGAATTACCCCGTTGGACCTCTTGGTGGAGTTGCGTTCAATGTGACCCTCATGTCGTACATGGGAAGCCTGGATGTAGGCCTGAACATTGACGAGGCCGCAGTGGAAAGCCCAACTTTGCTCGTTGATTTACTGAAGCAGTCGTTTACTGAACTTGCAGCGTTTGCACCCGCAAGTGAATCTTCTACTTCGTCGGGCTCAGTAACTGAACCCGGCGCGACTAAACGTCGGTGGTGGCGGCGCTCGCGGTAAGCAGCGAGCGTAGGTCGAGCAACAAGTCGCCTACTTCAACAGCAGACACCAATTCGCGGCGCAACATTTCTGCCAACGCTTTGTCGATGACTGCAAGCGCCTCTGTGATCACTGGTTCGCGTGTGTCGATCATGTGGGTGCTCCTCTCGATGCGCGAGTCGGATATCTGGTTAGACCAGCTCCCCGCCCGCTTCTCACATCGTACAGATGGGGCGAGCCAAAGAGTGGATACCCACCGAATGTCTGGTGACTTGACAAGGTGACTGGTGCCATAAGGTCATATTTATGAATCTTGATGGAAAAACCACAGTCGTCACTGGAGCAGCCAATGGAATCGGAGCAGCCCTCGCCCGCCGTTTTCATGCAGCCGGCGCCCGCGTAGTAGTAGCCGACCGCGATGCGAAAAATCTTCAAGTGATTGAAGCCGAGCTAAATGCCATTCGTGCCGACAGTGCATTTGCTGTTGTTGCAGACATTGGTAGCGAACAAGGAAACGTTGCGCTCATCGACGCTGCACGTGCGAAATTTGGTTTCATTGATTTGTTTTATGCAAATGCTGGAGTTGGTATGGGTACCGACTTGGAATCAACAGATGAAGAGACATGGGAAACAGCCATGAACATCAACTTGCATTCACATCGTTGGGCTGCAAAACACTTGATGGGTGAATGGCTTGCTGCAGGCGAAGGTTATTTCTGCAGTACTGCATCTGCTGCAGGTTTGCTTTCACAAATTGGTAGTGGCCCGTACAGCGTCACAAAACACGGCGCAGTTGCTTTTGCCGAGTGGCTTTCCATTACATACGGAGATCGCGGAGTGCGCGTCACCACGTTGTGCCCACAAGGCGTAAACACCAACATGCTGAATCCTCCGGACGCAAATGGCGACGTAGCCAATAGCGGCGGCGGTGCTGTCAAAGCTTCCGGTGCGGTACTTGAGCCTTCCGAGGTGGCCGACGTTGTGTACCAGACCATTCTTGACGAGCGCTTCTTAGTGATGCCTCACCCCGAGGTGCATACATACGAAAAACGCAAAGTAGACGACAGAGATCGCTGGCTTTCAGGCATGCGTCGCCTTCAGGCACGTGTCGCTGGCTAACGCCAGTAACTATCCCCTGTTCTAAGGTTCTGTTATGGCAGTACGACTAGAACCATCAGACGAATACATGCACGAGCTCGGCCCAGAGTCGAACTTCAACGAGAGCATGTACATCAATTGCTTCGATCCTTCATCACAAGTTGGTGGATGGTTCCGCATGGGCAACCGCGCAAACGAGGGTTACGCGGAAATGACAATTTGTTTGTACTTGCCAAACGGTCGCGTTGGTTTCATGTTCAAACGTCCAAACATTGAAAACAATGATGCACTCGATGCAGGTGGACTTACGTGGACAATGGTGAAGCCTTTCGAAGAGTTGCGCATTGACTTCAGTGGCAAGGTCGTCGTTCTTGATGACCCACATCAAATGGCAGATCCAAAAACTGCATTTGCGAACAATCCATTCTCAGAGTGCGAAGCGCACATCACGTTTACCGGCCAAGGCCGCAACAGCATGTTTGGTGGCGAACCAGATACTCCACATGAAGCACCAGGTGAAGAGTTCGCTAAGGGCCACTACGAACAACTCGTAACGGCTACTGGCTCACTACGTGTTGGTGATGAAGAATGGGAAATCAATGGTTTCGGTTTGCGCGACCACTCTTGGGGTCCGCGTTATTGGCAAGCACCGTGGTACTACCGCTGGCTCACAGCAAACTTTGGCGAGAACTTAGGTTTCATGGCCAGCCGCGTCGCAAAAAAAGATGGCCCCGGCACTCGTGGTGGCTTCGTTTGGGATAACGGCAAGATTCACTTGTGTGACGATGTGCAAATCTCCACTGTCACTGTGGGCGAAGACAACTATCACGACAAGGTCACGGGTGTTATTCGTTCCTCAAAGTCACAAAAAGAATGGAACTTTGAGGGCGAAGTTGAAAGCCTGATTCCGTTGCGTAATCGTCGCCAAGACCCCGATGGCAACTGGCTCATGACACGCATCAGCGAAGGCATGACCAAGTGGCGTATCACTTCTGGTGAACACGAAGGTGCAACCGGGTTTGGAATGTCGGAGTATCTCGACCAGATCATTGACGGCTCACCTGTCGGCATTGCCGAGTAGCAAAACACGTTGATTTAGTTATTTGCTGCGCGCGACAGGAACTGTTGCGCTACAGCAGTATCGCCAATCACTTCTATTGCAGACATTGGAACACGCCTCCACAGGGCCATCAACAACTCATGAGCCGTGCCTCGAATGGCGCATGCACCTTTTGCGTGTTCGCGTGTCACTTGTAATGCACCATCGCTTGAAGGGACAATCAACCATTCGCCATCTACATCTGTGCAGTGAACGTGCACCGAACCCGACAATGCACGTTCGCCTTCACGCACATTGTCGAGCATGACGAACACAAACTCATCGATGCCATCACTTGCCAACGCGGCAGGTATCTGCGATTCAACGCCGGCTGCACAATGCGCGTCCCACGCGTGTACTGCTGTCTCGTGAGCCATACGTCGAATTACCCACGCAACGTCATGCACACCTGCCCACGTCCAACATGATCGTGAGGCATCAGTTGTAGACAACACTTCAATCAATTCGCTTAAGCCGTCGCGATACGCCTGGAGCATGTGGTCATCACTGGGTTTGTCGCGAGGCACATACTTTTCTGGATCCA
>JBIKZT010000132.1:0-3479 GCA_044354565.1 Ilumatobacteraceae bacterium | reverse complement strand
CCATGCATGTCTTCGATATTTCAATGCTGCTGGCGCAAGCGACGACGCAACATTGGGTGAGGATTGGCGCTTCTCTCAAAACCTCATTCCTCATGTGATGAAAGCTGTTCTCGGCCATTCCCCCGCACTTCAAGTATTCGGTAACGACTTTCCCACCCCAGACGGCACTGGCGTACGCGACTACATCCATGTGGAAGATCTTGCACGTGCGCACGTTGCTGCGCTCGATTACTTGTCGGCAGGGAACGAGAGCATTACGTGCAACGTTGGAACGGGTCACGGCACCAGCGTGTTAGACATCATCGCTGCAACGGAACGCATCTCAGGGAAAAAAGTTCCACATGAAATTGTTGCACGACGTCCGGGTGACCCGTCACAGTGTTATGCCAATGCAGGTCTCATCACCGAAAAATTCGACTGGTCTCCACAGCGAAATCTCGATGACATTATTTCTTCTGCGTATGCGTGGCACTCAAGCCACCCACAGGGCCACGACTCTTAAGCAGAGAGTGCGCGTTGGCGGTCGAGCCAACCAAATAAAACTGCTACGGCGCGAGGATCATGTCGTAAACGGTGGCCCGCACCAGCGATAACACGCAATTCTGCACTGGAGTGAGATTCTGCTAACACACGCGAGTCTGCAACAGGAACACTCTCATCTTCTTCGCCATGCATCACCAGCAGAGGTCGAGGCGCAAAACGTTTTGCCGCATCAACTGGACGGAAACGGCGTAACTCGCGACTCCACTCATCAAAGGAAGTCGGGAAGCTTGGAGTACGAATGGCGCCAATCTCACGAGCGTGTTCCAAGAACCGTCGTGGCTGACCTGCCCAGTCATCAAAGTCTGCACGGGCACCAAGCAATGCACATCCACGCACTCGCGGATCATCGGCAGCTACACACAATGCGAGTGCTCCACCTGTGTTGGTACCCACTAACCAAATTCCATTTGGCGACACTTCTTCTTCTAAATGATTAATCGCCGCACGCAGATCGTCGACCCACCCTTGCATCGAAAAATCACCCTCACTTGTTCCACAGCCACGAAATGTAAAAGTGAGAGCAGCCCAACCAAGGTCGTTGGCAAAACGATCCATCAGTTGTGGAAACGTCACTCCAGCCTGTCGCGCATCAAGCGGACCAATGGGGAATCCGTGACACAAAATGACACCGGGCAATGAAGGCGTGTGACCACTTGGCACTGCCAAATAGCGTTGCAACAAAAGTCCACCGGAACGGAACGTGCCGTTCATTATTCCGGTCATCGCAGTTTCCTACGCTCGCGGCTTGCGAAGACGACGCTTGTCGCCCACTGCAGCAAGGCTGTATCCGCGATTGCGTGCTTCAGCCAATGTGTCTGGCCCAAAGCACAGCCCTACGCCTTCAGCAACTATTTCGTCGATGATGCCAGACTCAGTCCACGTGTCGAGGTCGTACACCAATTGTGTGCGCTTGTCTCCAAGAAAACGAGTGTGCTCAAACTTGACTGGTCTCTCCATGCCCACAACGGTAGTCCCCACTTGCCCTCTATAACGAACAACGCACTAACTTTCGTTTATGGCATCTCAGCGCGACATCAACGAAACAGTGGACAAACTGGCTGCTGCGTGGGCCTCACTTAGCCGACTGGGCTCTGAACTCACAGAAAACGAGTGGAAAACCCCGTCTCAATTACCAGCGTGGAACGTGCAAGACAATCTGTCGCACCTTGTCGGTTTTGAATCTGACATGCAAGGCCTTCCCCGCCCCGACCACACCGCACCAGATAAATCCCATGTGAAGAATGCGGTGGGTAACTCAAATGAAGACGATGTAGACCTGCGTCGTTCCTACACCGGTGCGCAAGTACTGAAAGAGTGGAACACGATTACCGCAGATCGCCTCAACACCCTTCGTTCGGCGTCACTCGAGTATTTCGATGAGCAAAGTGAGACTCCTGCTGGCCGAAGTTCCATGTTCGAATTTCTTCAAATACGAATTCTCGATAGCTGGGTTCATGAACAGGACATGCGACGAGTCTTAGGGAAGTATGGCCACCAAAGCGGACCTGTTGCCGAACACACGATTGATCGACTCATCCGCACACTTCCAATAGTCGTTGGTAAGCGAGCAGGCACTCCATCTGGAGAGACAGTTGTGTTTCATATCACTAACCATGTAACGCGCAACATCGCCGTCGCCATGCAAGAGAAAAGGGCTGCTGTAGTGCCAGAGATTCCATCGAGCGCACTCGTCACTATCACCATGGAATCTGATGTGTTTCTTCAGTTAGCCACCGGGCGCGCCACATTTGAAGAACTCTCTGGTCAAGTTGCCATTGCAGGCGATACGGAATTGGGACACAAAATTGTGTCCCAATTCAACATGATGATCTAAATGACGTCTGCCTCAGGGCCAACAGCACCGATAGCTGCCAAGTACTTGTTGTGAGTTTCCACGACGTACACAATGTCAACGTCGTCTAATACGTTGACACCTCGCGTTGATGCTTCTCTCAGAAGAAAGGCTGCAAGCGTTACATCGTCTGCCACCACTGGCGTGCTGATATTTTGCACTTTGTCGACAACGTCTATTGGCATGAGGTCTTTCTCCGACATCCAGTTCAGATGGCCGAGCAACAAGGCACGTACTTCGTCGATAGTCAAACGCGCTTGAGTGCCGGCGGGCAAGTTATCCGCGACGAACTGCACTGCGTTATCAATTTCGTACACAACTCGCGGCGCAACTGCGTCGAGTCGATGTGCTTCACGACCAATTACTCCCGCTGCAATCGCAAAAACCAAAACAGCAGCGATTACTGCAAAAACAATCGTGATGGGCGCCATAAATACACAGTACCCCAGGTACAAAAAAGACCCGAGCCAATGGCCCGGGTCTTTCTTGAAGTCTGTATCAGACGGTGATCAGATACCGATGCGCTGAGCAAGAAGCTCGCGGTGGTAGGTGGGGTCACCGAAGATGAGTTCGCTTGACTTTGCACGCTTGAAGTAGAGGTGTGCTGGGTGTTCCCAGGTGAAACCAATACCGCCGTGAATCTGAATGTTCTCGGCTGCTGCGTGGAAGTAAGCCTCTGAGCAATATGCCTTTGCAAGCGATGCAACGGATGGAAGCTCTTCGTTCATTTCTGCTGCACACCACATGCCGTAGTACGCAGCGGACTTTGCTGATTCAACTTCGAGCAACATGTCTGCACACTTGTGCTTGATTGCCTGGAATGAACCAATTGGGCGTCCGAACTGAATGCGGTCCTTTGCGTACTGCACTGCCATTTCAAGCACTTTCTGTGCTCCGCCGACTTGCTCTGCTGCAAGTGCAACAACTGCAAGATCGTTTACCTTCGACAAGATTGCTCCGCCAGCGCCTTCGGCACCGATGAGCTTTGCAGGAGTTCCGTTGAACTCAAGCTTTGCTTGCTTGCGTGTCTGGTCCATGGTGGAAAGAGCTGTACGTGTGAGACCCTTTGCATTGCCTTCAACTG
>JBIKZT010000130.1:0-3490 GCA_044354565.1 Ilumatobacteraceae bacterium | reverse complement strand
AATACCAAGTGACGCAATCTGACGAGACAACTCGGTGGTTGCATCGAGGAAGGTGAACGTGGTGAACGGCGCTGGGTCGGTGTAGTCGTCTGCAGGAACATACACAGCTTGCAGTGACGTAATTGATCGACCGCGAGTTGATGTAATGCGCTCTTGCAATTGACCCATTTCGTCAGCAAGTGTTGGCTGGTAGCCCACAGCTGATGGCATACGTCCGAGAAGAGTTGATACTTCAGATCCGGCCTGAACGAAACGGAAAATGTTGTCGATGAACAACAACACGTCTTGGTTCTGAACGTCACGGAAGTACTCAGCCATGGTGAGTGCAGACAATGCAACGCGAAGACGCACGCCTGGTGGTTCGTCCATCTGGCCGAACACTAAGGCTGCTTTTTCGAATACGCCTGACTCTTCCATTTCCAAACGAAGGTCGGTACCTTCACGTGTGCGCTCGCCTACTCCGGCGAACACGGACACACCACCGTGCTTTGAAGCAACGCGGTTAATCATTTCGGTAATGAGAACGGTTTTACCTACACCAGCACCACCGAACAAGCCGATCTTTCCACCAGCAAGGTATGGAGTGAGAAGGTCGATGACCTTAATGCCTGTTTCGAACATGCGCTTTGAAGGCTCGAGTGTGTCGAACGCTGGCGCTGGACGGTGAATGTCCCAACGCTCGATGTCTTGGAAGTCGGAGTTGTTGCCGTCAAGCACGTCGCCCCATACGTTCCATACGTGGCCAAGTGTGCGGTTACCGACAGGCACTTGAATGCCGTGTCCGGTGTTACGCACTGGCGTACCACGACGAAGACCGTCGGTTGGCTTGAGGCACACGGCGCGAACGCGGCTGTCGCCGAGTTGCTGTGCGACTTCGGCCAACACCACTGTTGACTCGCCGCCCTTGTTCTCAATCGTGAATTCGATTGCCGAGTTCAACTCTGGCAACGAGCCACGTGGGAACACCACGTCGATAACGGGACCAGCAATTGCTACTACCCGTCCGTCTTGTTTTGTATCTGTCATGCTCATCTGGATTTCTCCTACTTGTTCGCTCTTCTAATTCCCCGAGGACATGGCTTCGGCACCGCCGACGATTTCCATGATCTCTGTCGTGATCGAGTCCTGGCGGGCTCGGTTCATGATGCGGGAAAGGTTCTTGATTAGTTCTTCTGCGTTATCAGTTGCAGATTTCATTGCGCGCTGGCGGAATGCATGCTCTGATGCTGCAGCGTTGAGTAACGCTGCATACACACGAGCTTCCACGTAGCGCGGCAACAATGTTTCCAAAATTGCTTCTGGGTTTGGTTCAAATTCGTAATCGGCGCCAGCTTCGTTCTTGGCGTCTCCACCTTCGGCTACTTGAGCATCGAGTGGCACCAATGGGCGCTGCACAACTTCTTGCGTGCCAGACGAAATGAAACGTGTGTACACGAGTTCAACACGGTCAACTGTGCCATCGGTGTACAGACCTGTTACAAACTCGCCGATTTCTTTTGCAGTTGCGTACGTGGGGCTGTCGGTAAAACCGGTGTAGCTATTTGCCACGTTGTACCCACGGAAACGGAAGTACCCCTCGGCCTTACGACCGATGGCGATGATCGTGTGACCACGACCCTGCAATGCATCTTCTTTGATTTCACCTTCGGTGGCACGCATGACACCAGAGTTGTAACCGCCGCACAAACCACGGTCTGCAGTGAGCACTACGTAACACACGTTCTTCACGGTCTCGCGACCAGCAAGAAGCGGCATGGACTTTGCAGAACCAGCAGCAGAAAGGTCTCGAACAACTTCAGTGATCATGTCGCTGTAGGGAACGGCTGCGACGACACGTTGCTGTGCCTTCACGATGCGCGACGCAGCAATAAGCTCCATCGCGCGCGTGATTTTTTTCGTCGCCTGAACGGACTTGATGCGTCCGCGCAGAATTCGTTCTTGTCCACCAGCCACTTAGATCACTCCGTCGCGAGGGTCTTGTTGCTCTCTGCTTCACCAAGTGCGTCAGCACTGGTTGCAGTGGGGTCTACTGCAGCGCCCTTAGGCACTGTGATCTTGAATTGTGCCTTGAACGCAGCAACGATGTCGCCGAGGTCAGCCGGAACGTCTGCCTTTGCGTTGGTACGCAACTCGGCCAACATTGCTCCGTGGCGTGTCTTCACATACTCAATGAGTTCGATCTCAAAGCGACGAACATCAACAACAGGAATGCTGTCGAGGTAGCCCTTTGTACCGGCGAAAATTGAAACGACTTGTTCTTCCACTGGCATTGGAGAGTTGAGGCCTTGCTTCAACAATTCCACCAAGCGGTAACCGCGCTCAAGCTGTGCCTTTGACACTGCGTCGAGTTCAGAACCGAACGTTGCGAATGCTTCAAGTTCACGAAACTGAGCAAGGTCGAGCTTCAGTGTTCCCGAAACGCCCTTCATTGCTTTTGTCTGTGCAGCACCACCTACGCGAGATACAGAAACACCTACGTCAACAGCTGGACGAATACCAGACTTGAACAAGTTGTCTTGTAAGTACACCTGACCGTCGGTGATTGAAATCACGTTCGTTGGAATGTATGCAGACACGTCGCCAGCCTTGGTTTCAATCACTGGCAAAGCGGTGAGTGAACCTGCACCGTTTTCGTCGGAGAGCTTTGCAGCACGCTCGAGAAGACGTGAGTGAAGATAGAAAACGTCTCCAGGGTATGCCTCACGGCCTGGTGGACGACGAAGCAACAATGACATCTGGCGATACGCCTCTGCCTGCTTTGACAAGTCGTCGTACACGATGAGCGCGTGCTCACCGTTTTCCATCCAGTGCTGACCGATTGCACAGCCAGAGTATGGAGCGAGGTATTTGAAGGGTGCAGGCTCTGATGCAGGAGCAGCAACAACAACTGTGTACTCAAGCGCGCCGTATTGACGAAGTGTTTCTACCGTTGATGCAACAGTAGAACCCTTCTGACCAATTGCGACGTAGATGCACTTCACACCAAGACCACGCTGGTTGATGATGGTGTCGATAGCAACAGTGGTCTTACCGGTCTTACGGTCACCAATGATGAGCTCGCGCTGTCCACGACCAATTGGTGTCATTGCGTCGATCGACTTGATGCCGGTCTGCAATGGCTCGTGTACTGGCTTGCGACCCATAATGCCAGGTGCTTGCACTTCAACACGACGGTCGATTGCGCCAACAATGTCGCCCTTGCCGTCGATTGGTGCACCAAGTGCGTTGACAACGCGGCCAAGCATTGCGTCACCAACAGGAACCGAAAGGATTCGTCCTGTTGCCTTCACTGTTTGGCCTTCTTCAATTGAGTCGGCGTCGCCGAGCACTACTGCACCGATCTGATCTTCTTCAAGGTTCAGTGCGAGGCCCAATGTGCCGTCTTCGAATTCAAGCAACTCGTTTACTGCGCAGTCGGGCAAACCCGATACGCGAGCAATACCGTCGCCCACTTCAGCGACGCGACCAACGGTGCGTGCCTCTAGTGACT
>JBIKZT010000131.1:0-3490 GCA_044354565.1 Ilumatobacteraceae bacterium | reverse complement strand
TGTTGAGCCAAGCACTGCACCCATCTGACTGAGGAGCTGTTGCATTGCACCCGCCACGCCAACAGTTTCATCGTCAACAGCATTGGCAACAAGGCCAGTGAGTGCTGGGCCAGCGATACCAAAGCCGACTCCGGACATTGCAAGACCTAGCGCAATAACAATGTCGGAACTGCCAGCAGAAACTGACGACAACAACAGCATTGAAACAATGATGCCAATTGCGCCAATCACACCTGAACGACGTTCACCAATTCGCATAGTCACCATGCTGGCAAGTGGTGCAGTAATAGAGAACGTCAACGGCCGAGCAATGACTAACCATCCGATGTGTGATGACGTGAATCCGAGCCCTGTCTCCAACATTTGTGGCACGACAATGAAGCCACCCATGTACGCAAAGTTCAAGAGAGCCTGAATTGCGATGGGAAGAATCACATTCGGAGTACGCAACCAATGCAACGGCATGAGTGGTGCTTCAGTAACGCGTTCAATCCGAACGAATGCATACAAAGACGCCACGGATGCCACAGCAAACGCCGCGATCGCAGGCGAAGTCCAGCCCCACGCGTGACCACGGTTAATGGTGAGCAATAGCAACGTGGCGCCTAAACCAAGCGTGACGGAACCCTTCACATCGAACTTCACGTTCTTCATGCGCGAGGTTTGCGGCAACATGTTCCACGCCAAGATCGACGCACCGATAAGTAGTGGCGCTTGAATCACAAAGATCATTCGCCACCCGATGGATTCCACCAAAGGCGCACCTAAAACAACACCAAGCACGGGCGCACCAGCAGTTACAAAACTCCACAATCCAAGTGGCCGTACGCGCTCATTGGGTTCAAACAATCGATTGATGTACGCCATTGCAGCTGGCCCCGTGGCTGAACCTGCAGTCGCAGATAACAAGCGAAACACCACCATAGACGTTGCATCCCACGCAAAGACCGTGAGTCCGGCAAACACTCCCGCAAAGAACAAGCCGTATACGTATACCTTCTTGTGGCCATACAAGTCGCCGATTTTTCCGTATGCGGGGCCAACAACACCGAAGGCCAACATTGGCCCTGTGATGGACCAATTCAAAACGCTCACCGAAGAATTCAGATCTCTAGAGATTGTTTCGAGCGACACCACAAGCACGGTGATGGTGGAACTAGTTGTAAATAATCCTGCAAGAACAACGATAAGAGTTGCCCACTTACGCGTTAATCCCACCTTGCGCGCAATGCGCCGAGGAATCATTAACGACCACGGAATAACCGAGATTTCGTCCACTCCACCTTGCTCAATTGCAATGGTGTTGCGGCCGTGTTCTACAAGCTCTTCGTCGTTCTTACGTGGGTTCATGGGGCGACTACTGAGGGTAGTGCGCTATTTGTTGACCTTTGCGGCCATGTCCTTCATTGCGGCTGTGAGTTCTGACACTTGCCAACGATCTTGTTGTTCAACAGTCTCTGCACGTTCCCATGATTTGATGCGCGTTACTTCGCCACCTTTCACAAAGAAAGTTTCGCCGGTGAAAGCACATGCTTCAGATGCGAGGTAACACACCAATGGTGAAATGTTCGCTGGATCCCAATCATCGAACTGTGCCGCATTACTTGGCGCAGCGATGCGATCGCCAAGACCAGGTGTTGCTTCAGTGAGTCTTGTACGCGCAGCAGGCGCAATGGAGTTACTGGTGACGTTGTAACGAACCAACTCCTTCGCCAAAATTTGCGAGAAGGTTGCAATGCCAGTTTTTGCGGCACCGTAGTTTGCTTGACCTGGGTTTGAGAACAATCCAGATGTTGATGATGTGTGAACAATGTGACGTGGCTTTGTAACGCCAGCCTTATGTTGTTCGCGCCAGTATGCAGCAGCCCAACGTGAAGGGGCAAAGTGGCCCTTCAGGTGAACTGCAATTACTGCATCCCATTCGGCTTCGGTCATGTTCACCAACACGCGGTCGCGCAAGATGCCGGCGTTGTTCACCAAAATGTCAAGGTCACCGAAGGTTTCAACTGCTGCGTTGATCATGCGTTGCGCGCCTTCCCAGTCGGCAACGTTGTCGTAGTTCGCAACTGCTTCGCCACCCATGGCTTTGATTTCATTCACCACTTGTTGTGCTGGAGTTGCATCTTCGCCAGAGCCATCATTTGCGCCACCCAAGTCGTTCACCACAACTTTTGCGCCTTCAGCTGCAAACAACAATGCGTGTTCGCGCCCAATACCTCGACCTGCGCCAGTGATGATTGCTACGCGTCCGTCTAATGCTCCCATGAGTTCCTCCTCAAGTACGCAGAGCCACTAATGGCTCGCTGTATTGAGATTAGGGGAAGACGAGGTCGACGGTCTTACCGACGATCACTCGTTGGTAGTTCTTCACAACTTTGCCGTCAATCAATGCGCTCTTCAGGCCGCGCTTGGGATTGCCAGTGACTTTTCCAATGACCATTCCGTACTCCAACAAGCGCGCTTTCACGGTGGCTAAGTCTTTGCCGTAAATGGTGGGGATAAGTGTTGTGGTCTGACCCTTGGAGATTGTGATGGTGACAGTGCCACCCTTCGCCAATTTCTCTGCAGCAGCTGGAAGCTGAGCCATAACTTTGCCGGCTGCAATTTCTGGATGTCCTTGTTGTGGACCTTCCGCAATCACAAGTCCCATTTCTGTCAACTTTGCAGTTGCTTCAGCCAATGTGAGACCAACAAGGTTTGGCACTTCGCGCAGTGCAGGCCCGGTGGAGACATTGAGTGAAACCGTGGTGCCCTTTACAACAGAGTCGCCAACTTTCAATGTGGGCTGGTCTGGAATGCTCCACGAAATAACAGTTCCTACAGGAACAGCTTCGTCTGCAACATCTACAGGTGCTGCTTGTAAACCAAGTTCGGCAAGTTTTGCTTTCGCATCGTCGGCCGTTAGTGCAGCAAGTTCAACAAGTACCGACAACGTGGGTCCTTCGGACACAACAAAAGTAATTGAACTGCGCTTCGCAAGGTTTGCACCAAGCACTGGATTGGTACGGATGATTTGACCCGCCTGCACCTGATCACTGCGCTCTTTTTCAACCACTACTCCCCAACCAAATGGTGAGACCTGGTTGCGTGCTTCGGCTTCTGTGAGACCAATGAGGCCAGGTACAGGGTTCTTTGGGTTTAACACTGTGAAGTACGAACCAACACCTACGCCAGCAATAAGTGCAACAACAACGACTGCAATTGCAATACGGCGACCCCAACGCTTCTTCGGCCGCACTACTTGTTCTGTCACATCTTCCGAAGACAACGTGCGAAGTGTTTCAGCATCTATTGCTATAGGGCCTGTTTCGTCGCCACCGATAGTGAGTGGAATACCAGATGGATTTGTTGCATCTGTATTGACAACTGAATCAACGATGGGGCTAGTTGGCCCCGTTGCATCGCTGCCGCCAAATTTCGGCGTGGTACGAATCACAAGTGGTTCGAGCGGTGCAACATTTTGTACTGGAGGCTGCGATTCAATGTCTGG
>JBIKZT010000129.1:0-3524 GCA_044354565.1 Ilumatobacteraceae bacterium | reverse complement strand
GGAGATCTGCAACCCGAGCATGCACATTTCAAGTGCTTCTCGTGTGGCTGGCGCGATAGTTGCTGCGACTAACAACCAGTTAGTGCAACTGCATCAATATCACTTTGTGTTGAATGCAATTGGCAGCGACGCAGGACCAAAAATTCCGACTCCAGTTGATTTGTATTCCACTGGGCCATCAAGGCGGAGTTGAGGCATACGTTCTGAAAGAACGGTAAATGCCTCCTGAAGCTCTGCACGTGCAAGTGAAGCTCCGAGGCAATAGTGAATGCCAGCACCCAACGACAAGTGTGGTTGTCCAACGGGAGGCCGCAAGATGTTGAAAGTATTTGGCTCGGGAAAGATTGCAGCGTCGAAATTGCCAGTGGCCATCGAGGTGCTCATAAACGTTCCCTTTGGAAACAAGACTCCGTTGTACTCAATGTCTTCAGATGCAAATCGAACAGTGCCGCTAACTGCGCCGTTATAGCGCATCACTTCTTCTACTGCGCGTGGAGCAAGAGAAGGGTCACTTCGTAATAGTTCCCATTGGTCGGGGTGCTCGGCGAACAATGCCAAAGCAAGTCCCAATTGATTACGTGTGGTGTCGGTGCCGCCAACGATGACAGCTTCCACCATCATCACTAGTTCTTCGGTGCTCAATTTGTCACCGGCTTCTTCAGCAGAGATCAGATCAGTCAGTAGGTCGTCGAGTGGAACTGATCGACGTTCGGCGATAAGGCCTCGGGTGTATTCATCGAGTTCTTCTTGAGCCGCCATAATTATTGGAAGTTCGGTTGCTAAATCTGAGCCGAAGATGCGCAAAACATCTGTGGCCAAACGACTAAACAGTTTCCAATCTTCTTTTGGTGCACCGAGAAGTTCGCAGATGATCGGAATGGGGTAGGGCTCGCAAATGTCTCGCACCACTTCAGCGCGTCCAGTTTGTGCAACGCCATCAATGAGGCCATTCACCACTTCACGCATAAATGGACGCAGACGGTCCGCGCTACGCGGAGAGAATGCGGGTGCCACAAGCCGACGAAGCCGCACGTGCACTTCACCTTCGGCGCTCAGAATGGACTCACGGCGTCTGCTCGTGAATGCCTCATTTGTGATGCCTTGAAGTTGTGCAATGAAGCCGACGGCAGATTGCCAGCGCTTGTCGCGCAGGATGCCTATGACGGATTCGTATGTCAAGACGCTGTAGCCAATCTCGGTCTTAGCGAGCCAGCTCTGATCAGCGACGTCTCGCAGGAACTGATGCCGGTCCGTTCTGGATTGGTCCATGATGACGGGAATTTCAGGGAGGGTCAGATCAGAAGCCAAAGTTGCCATGGCTATAACCTATGGGTTGTGACGGCTCCAGAGCCCAACGGAGGGCTAGCAACAGCCTGCTAAATGTGGAATCCTTGTCACATGAGCACTTTCAAGAACTTCATCAATGGGCAATTCGTAGAAGCGGCAGATGGTCAGACGACTGCTGTCATTGATCCATCCACCGGCGAGGTCTATGCGCAGGCCTCTCTTAGTGGTGCAGCAGATGTTGACACTGCAATGAAAGCAGCGGGCAAGGCGTTTACATCGTGGAGTCAGACCACTCCTTCTGAAAGGTCGCTCGCGCTGTATCGGATTGCAGATGCCATTGAGGCACGCGCAGATGAAATTGTTGCAGCCGAAGTGAAGAACACGGGTAAGCCAATTGCATTGACCGCAAGTGAAGAGATTCCTCCGATGGTGGATCAAATTCGATTCTTCGCCGGAGCAGCACGCATGTTGGAAGGCAAAGCAACTGCCGAGTACATGGCAAACATGACTTCAATGATTAGGCGTGAACCTGTCGGTGTATGTGCACAAGTTGCACCGTGGAATTACCCGATGATGATGGCGGTGTGGAAGTTTGCGCCAGCAATCGCTGCAGGTAACACGGTTGTGTTGAAGCCATCTGATACAACTCCAGCATCCACAACGTTGCTCGCAGAGATTGCAGCCGAGTTCTTGCCACCTGGAGTACTGAATGTCATTTGTGGCGACCGCGACACCGGTCGTGCCATGGTCACTCACGACATTCCTTCCATGGTGTCTGTCACTGGTTCTGTTCGTGCAGGTATGGAAGTTGCTGAAGCTGCTGCAAAAAGCTTGAAGCGAGTGCATCTCGAATTAGGTGGCAAAGCACCAGTCATCGTGTTCGACGATGCCGACATTGAAGCAGCCGCAGCCGGTATTGCTGCTGCCGGCTATTTCAACGCTGGTCAAGACTGCACAGCGGCAACACGTGTTGTGTGTGGACCAAAGATTTACTCAGAGTTCGTAGCGGCACTTGCAGAACAAGCATCCGCAACTCGTACGGGTGCGCCTTCAGACCTAGAAGCAGCATTTGGTCCCTTGAATAATCAGAATCAATTAGCTCGTGTAGCTGGTTTCGTTGATCGCACGCCAAGTCATGCTCGCGTTGTCACTGGCGGAGAGCGTCAAGGCGCAGACGGTTACTTCTTTACGCCGACAGTGATTGCAGACCTTCGTCAAGAGGACGAGATGATTCAAAACGAAATCTTTGGGCCAGTGATCACGGTGCAGAGATTCTCAGACGAAGATGAAGCGTTGCGTTGGGCGAACGGTGTTGATTACGGGCTCGCCTCGTCTGTATGGACGCGCGACTTCGGACGTGCGATGCGTATGGCAAAGCATTTGGATTTTGGTTGTGTGTGGATCAACACCCACATTCCTGTGGTGGCTGAAATGCCGCACGGCGGATACAAGAAATCTGGTTACGGCAAAGACTTGTCTGCCTACGCGCTCGATGACTACACACGCATTAAGCACGTGATGGCGAACCTCGATAGCTGATTATCGAGAGCAGTACTGCTTCCACGCTTCAGTGAATACTGAACTCAATGTTGTACGAATGAATTCGAGTTCTTGTTCGCCGCAAACAAGGGTGGGCGAGAGCACAACGACTGGGTCTGCGCGGTCGTCAGCACGACAAATGAGGCCAGCGTCGTAGAGCATCGGTGACACCACGGTTCGTAACAGCCATTCACTTTCATCGTCTGTGAACGTTTGGCGTGATTCTTTATTGCTGACAAGTTCTGCCACACGGAAGTAGCCACACCCGCGCACATCGCCGACGATGGGGAGTTGTGAGAGCGATGCCATTACGTCATCGAACAATTCTTCGTGACGTAGAACGTTTCCACAGATGTCGTCATTTTCCATCACGTCGAGGTTCGCCAAAGCAACGGCGCAACTCACTGGGTGGCCGCCAAACGTAAGTCCGTGCATGAATACACGATTGCTTTCCTCTAAGAAAGGCCCGGCAATGCGGTCGCTCACCATCACGCCACCTAGTGGCGCATAACCACTAGTAACACCTTTGGCGAAAGTGATCATGTCTGGCTGATATCCAAAACGATCAGATGCAAACATGTGGCCCAGTCGACCGAATGCGCAAATGACTTCATCTGACACAAGGAGAATTCCGTACTTGTCGCAAGTCTCGCGTACCTTTTTCCAGTAGCCATCGGGGGGAACCAAAGTTCCGCCCG
>JBIKZT010000046.1:0-9811 GCA_044354565.1 Ilumatobacteraceae bacterium | reverse complement strand
ACATTTCGTTTGGAAGTGTTCTCGGGTCTGATCGCAAAATGTTGAAGAGTCGTTCAGGCGGCGAAACAGTGAAACTCGCTGCGCTGTTAGAAGAAGCAGTGGAGCGCGCGGAAGTTGCCGTAGCGGAAAAGAACCCGGAGATGTCGAGCGCTGATCGCTCTGACGTTGCCCGCATGATTGGTATCGGTGCTGTGAAGTATTCAGACCTCAGCACAGACCGAGTGAAGGATTACATCTTCGACTGGGATCGCATGCTTTCGTTTGAAGGTAATACAGCGCCGTATCTTCAATACGCACATGCACGCATCTGCAGTATTTTCCGCCGTGCAGGTGTTGAGCGCTCCTCAGTTCGTTCTGTAGTGCCTCACATCGGAGAACCACAAGAACGTGAATTGGCCCTGCGAGTACTGCGATTTGATTCTGCAGTGTGGGAAACAATCGACACATTGAGCCCACACAAACTGTGCACCTACTTGTTTGACTTGGCTACAGATTTCACCGCGTTCTATGAGCATTGTCCTGTGTTGAAGACAGGGCACGAAGACACTCGTGAGTCACGCCTTGCACTATGTGATGCAACAGCGCGCGTTATGGAACAAGGCCTTGCATTGCTCGGCATTCGATCACCGGAGCAAATGTGAGCATTATCGATTCCCAATTGTTGCCGCGTACCGCAACAGTGAACGACGCTGGTGTATTGAGCATCGGCGGGGTGACTGTTGCGGCGATGGCAGAGCAGTTCGGCACACCTTTGTATGTGTACGACGAAGAGCACTTGCGCAATCGGTGTCGCGAAGCAGTGTCTGCATTTGGAAAAGACAGAGTCATCTATGCCACAAAGGCATTTTTGTGTGGGGCAATGGCGCGACTAGCCCATGAAGAAGGACTCTTGCTAGATGTAGCAACAGGCGGTGAACTTTTTGCTGCTCTTCATGCTGGTGTGCCAGGCGAGCGTTGTGTGTTTCACGGCAACAACAAATCAGTAGAGGAGTTGCGAACAGCTATTACGGCGCGTGTTCAACACATCGTGGTCGACAGCTTCGACGAGTTAGATCGCATCGAAACACTTCACGCTGAAGGCCTTCCTGCTCCACGAGTACAACTGCGTATCACGCCAGGTGTGCACGTAGATACCCATGATTATGTGGCTACGGGCCAAGACGATTCAAAATTTGGATTCAATCTCAACAACGGTGATGCAATGCGCGCCATTCAGCGAGCGCAGGCGTCTACTGCAGTTGAGTTAGTGGGTATTCATTGCCACATTGGCAGCAATGTTTTGTCTGTTGCCAATTTCGCTGATGCATGCGCAGTAATGGTGGAACTGTTTCTTTCTGTTGATGTACCAGAACTCACGCTTGGTGGTGGACTTGGTGTGGCATACACAAATGGGGAAACTGCACCATTGATGAGTGAGTGGGCTGATGTTCTGAAGCGAGCAACTTCTGCGATTCCTGCAGAGAAAAAAGTATTTGTAGAGCCCGGTCGTTCAATTGTTGCCACCGCTGGTCTCACGGTGTACGAGGTAGGCACTGTGAAATCCATTGATGGAATTCGTACCTATATATCTGTCGACGGCGGCATGAGTGATAACCCACGTCCCATGATGTACGGAAGTGCGTATGAAGCGTTTGACCCTGCACGAACATCTGCTGATCGCACCGAACATGTGCGCATTGTGGGTAAGCATTGCGAGAGCGGCGACATCGTGATTAACGATGCGCTTGTTGCCCCGAGTGTTCAGCCCGGCGATCTACTGGTGACGCCAGTGACTGGTGCGTATGGTCATTCCATGGCAAGCAATTACAACAAGGTGCCACGACCATCCGTTGTCTTTGTGGCAAATGGTGTGGCGCGTGAGGTGGTGCGGCGCGAGACGTACGAAGACTTGGTGCGCTTCGACATCTAGACCCCATTCGTCTGTCACACCCCACCCGTAGGTTCAGAAGTAACCAGGAGGTTGTGATGAGTGAGTATCAACTCTGTCCAGAGTGTGGAGGCCCAGTCGTTGGCTTTGGTGACGACGCTCGTTGCACAGAATGTGGTCTTACCTTTTCTGAAATGGACCATGCCAATGGGGATGATCTCTGAGCGGGTCTGGTCTGGGCTAAATACAGCCTCTCGGGGCAAGCGTCTGCCAATAGGCTTATATCCCTATGGCAAAAGCCCCATCTTCTCCGTCCGTCGTGCGCATTGGCCTTTTGGGCTGCGGCAACGTCGGCGCAGCTTTCGTTCAACTTGTAGAGCGCCAAGCCGACATCATCGAAGCGCGCACGGGCGTGCGCCTTCAGGTTGTTCGCGTTGCAGTGCGAAATGTCAGTCGTGACCGCGATGTCAACGTGCCAGAAGGTGTCCTTACACGCGACGCTCATGCTGTGGTGTCAGACCCAACGGTCGACCTGGTGGTGGAAGTTATCGGTGGCATCGAACCAGCACGCGAACTGATTTCTCAAGCAATTGCAAACGGCAAACCAGTAGTTACTGCCAACAAGGAACTTCTTGCCAACGTTGGACACGAGTTGTGGGCGCAGTCAGACGCCGCTGGCGTCGACCTTTTGTTCGAAGCTGCAGTCGCAGGTGGCATTCCCCTTATTCGTGCATTGCGCGAATCTCTTCGTGGTGAGCCCATCACACGAGTCATGGGCATTGTCAACGGCACAACAAACTTCATTCTCACGAAGATGACCGACGAAGGCGCTGATTATTCAGCAGCCCTCAGTGAAGCGCAACGTTTAGGTTTCGCCGAGCGAGACCCGACAGCTGATGTTGAAGGGTTTGACGCTGGTGCAAAAGCAGCGATCATCGCCAGCATCGCCTTTGGTGCGCGTGTTGTTGCGGGCGATGTGTATCACGAAGGCATCAGTGGCATTACAGCAGCAGACATTTCAATTGCTCGTCGCCTTGGCTATGTCGTGAAGTTGTTGGCCATTGCTGAGCAATCCAGCCAGTCGCAACCCGTTGCCGTACGTGTTCACCCTGCCATGGTTCCTGTCTCGCACCCACTTGCCAGTGTGCGCGATTCATACAACGCAGTGTTTGTCGAAGGCGATGCCGTTGGGTCTCTCATGTTCTACGGCCGTGGTGCCGGTGGATCACCAACTGCATCTGCAGTGTTAGGCGATGTCATCGATGCTGCCGTTAACTTGCGTAAAGGCACATGCGGAGCAATTGGTTCTTTTGAACGCGTTCCGGTTTTGGCAATTGACGAAACATCGTCGCAATACCTCATCGGTCTCGATGTGGAAGATAAGCCAGGCGTATTGCATGCAATCACTGGTGTGTTCGCTAGCCACGGCGTCAGCATCCGTGCTGCAGAACAAGAAGGCATTGGCGAAGATGCACGCCTTGTGTTTATTACACACCGCGCGCTCGAGTCAGACGTACAGGCATGTGTTAGCGAGTTCCGTAAGTCGCCAGTGGTGAAGCGAGCATCTGGTCTCATACGCGTCATCGGCGAATAACTAATCGTCATGCGTTACGTCTCTACTCGCGGTGCAGCACCAGTTCTCGGGTTTTCCGATGTTGTGCTTGCTGGTTTAGCTAACGACGGCGGCCTCTATGTTCCAGAGACATGGCCAACGTTGCCAAGCAATCTGTGTAGTACGTATCCAGAATTAGCAGCTGGTGTATTTGCACCATACGTAGGTGACGAAATTGCTGCTGAGACCATGCTTCGTTTGTGTCGTGAGGCGTACGCAACGTTTCGTCATCCCGATGTGGTGCCGATAGTTGATCTTGAACCTGGCCATCACCTCATGGAGCTTTTCCATGGGCCAACGCTTGCGTTTAAAGATGTCGCATTGCAGTTGCTCGGCCGCCTGTTTGATCACATCTTGACTGAGCGTCAACAGAAGGTGACGATTGTTGGAGCAACAAGTGGCGACACCGGCAGCGCGGCTATTGACGGCGTGAAGGATTGCGCAAACATCAACATCGTCATCTTGTACCCAGAGGGTCGCGTCAGTGAAGTGCAACGTCGCCAGATGACAACTGTGAATTCTCCGAACGTGCGCACTGTGGCTATCGACGGCACATTTGATGATTGCCAAGATTTGGTGAAGGCCATGTTTAATCATGCGGAGTTTCGCGAAGCTCAGAATTTGTCGGCCGTAAACAGCATCAACTGGGCGCGAGTGATGGCACAAGTTGTGTATTACGTAGAGGCAACACGCCGCGTGGGCGGCCCTATTGATGTCACTGTTCCCACTGGAAACTTCGGAAATGTCTTGAGTGGCTGGATCGCAAAGCAAATGGGGGCCCCATTGCGTCGCCTCATTGTTGCTTCAAACGACAACGACATCCTCACGCGTTTCTTCAATTCACACACAATGGATGTCACCGGTGTTCACCCAACACTTAGTCCCAGCATGGACATTCAAGTGTCATCAAACTTTGAACGTTTGCTGTTCGAGATGAACAATCGCGATGGGGCAGTGACTGCTGCGCAATTGTCACGTTTCAGAGACAAGGGCAAACTTGTGGTGGAACCTGATCAGTTTGATCAATGGATTACTCCTACTTTTGCTGCTGGCCGAGCAAGCGACCACGACACACTTTCTGCCATTCGTTCGGTATATGAAAACACTGGCATGTTGATCGACCCACACACGGCAGTTGGCGTGAAGGTCGCGCGAGAGTTTGCTGAAGACGGTGTGCCTATGTTGACCATGGCCACTGCGCATCCGGCAAAGTTCCCCGATGCTGTAGAGCGCGCAACAGGGGAGCGACCTGTGTTGCCAGAGCACCTTGCAGATTTGTTAGATCGCCCTGAACACACCACACACTTGCCGAATGACTTGGCCGCTGTGGAAGCTTTTGTTGCCTCGCACAACGGCTAAGTGGTGGAGTGGGTCTTGGCCCACATAGTGGTGATTAGTTCGCGTAGTGAATGCGACCGATGACCCAACCCGCATCAAGTGGGTGACGATCAAACCAATCACGAACTTCTTGCATTGCTTCAGCCATCTCAGATTGTGAACCGCCGTTGCGTTGTACCCACCATGCAGCTGCGTCGGGAGCATAGATGGTTGCTGCAATTGGTCGAGCAGAACGAATTGCACGAAGAGCTGGAAGAACATCCCATCCTTGAGAGAGCAAGATCGCGAGTGTTGCTGAAGGACCCCGGTTGCAACCCACCCAACATGTCACCATCAGCACGACGTCTTCATCTGCGAGTAATACGTCTGCAGTTTCTTGAATTGCATCAAACCATGCTGGGTCACGTTGACGAAGATCATCGTCAACACCAATGTGGTGCACGCGAATGCTGGAGTTCTCTTCAATGAATACTTGCTCGTCGAATTCAATATGCACCGGCATGTAGTCGGTGATGCCAGCTGCTTCCCACTCTTGGAGTTGCTTGAGCGCGGTGGTGTGAACGGGACTGATGCCGCCACTCATCGCGATGCGATCGGTAACGAAACAAACGCGCCGCCACCATGCAACTGGGTCGAGTGGTCGTCTGGGTAGATCGAGGGAATTTAATGGAATCTCGTATGTGGTCAACTGGGCACCTCCGTACCGATATAAGTAGTTACTACCTATATTAGAGAAAGGGTGTGTCTGAGTGTCTGGGGGGGGGCTATGAATGGGTGGCGGCCTGGGCCGCTTCGGCCAGAGCCACAAAAGCGGTCATGGTGCCGTGGAAATTTTCCTTGTCGACGTCGCCGACTTTGAATCGTTGAACGGCCCAAATGTTGACGCTTCCTTCTTCTTCCTTCACTTCAAGACACACTGGGTGACATTCAATTTCTGTGTGAGAGGGAGAGATGTATGTTTCCACCACTGTCGGCTGGAGATGTGCGACCATGGAAGACAGTGTTGCTACGTCAAATGGTGAACCGAGTGTGACTAGTCCAACAATCTCAAAGTCATGGTGATCCATTTGGCTTCGATCCTGCCCGGTACGTTCTATTTCCTCTTGAGATATCACGGCTGCTGCACAAGTAGCTGGGCCCATGAAATATTGCATGTCTCCCAAGACGAACTCTTCTAGAAAATCTCCGTTGAGGTATCCCTCGTGGTCGTAATCGGCTCCTGCCAGGATCATCCAGTCCACTACTTTGAGGATGTCTTCCTCGACTCGTTGACTATCTGCATATGGGTCATATTCCATGTGGGTGCCTTTCTGTTTGTTTGCTATTGAGGGAACATTTCGTTGACGGCTTTTTCAAAACGGTGGAAAAGTGCTTGCATGCCTGGCTTGTAGCCATCTTTTCGGAAAGCTTCTAGGAGGCCTCGATACCACTGACGCTGGTAGTCGTATCCAACATTGAATTTTGCCCATACTGTGTGCTGCTCTTCGGCACTACAGAGACGCAAGTCGGCCACGGTGTTTTCGGCGTTGTACGTCTTGTCGGCAAGTGACACCAGTAGCGCCGGATCATCGACTTTCTTTGAAGTAATTTTCTTTATGTAAGGGAGCTTGCGCCCTTCCCACCAGAACGTCTCTTTCTGTTCCTTTGACCAATCTTTTTGTTCACACCTAATTTGTTGCTTCCGCTTGAAGGTTGTGTCGGTGCAACCCCACACAATCTCGGTCACTTTTTTGCCGACGAGAAGTTTTAGTTTTGGTCTCTTCGTAGGCGTGTCTTCAAGAAGATCGTGAAGGAGCGCGCCCATCGCTTGGTCTTTGGAGCCGCCAGCCTCAATCACCATTGATGCGACACCTAGTAAGTGACCGAGATACGGAATGTTGCTTCCTTTGCGGGTCTCATTCTCGTGGCCTTTACCTGCGATTCGAACTGCTTTGTAGAAGCTCTTTGTAGGTTTCCATCTTGGTGAAGCGCTCATGTGGCGGTCCTTTCCTTCAGCGACGTGGCTTCTCTGGAAAGTGAGTCGCCTCGCCGGTTCCTCTACTCATGAATATAACCGACACGTGTGGCGCAGTTATTTGGTGCAGTTAGCCGCCATGTACTTGTTGAAACGTGTGGATGCAGTGCCGACAGATTCATCGGCCGTAACTTTCGCTAGCTCTGCACGCACTTTCTCGTCCTTCGACATTGCAAGTAAGTCGTAATCGTTCTTCTCGAAGATTGTGTTCATCGCAAGCAGGCTGTCCACCATGGTGGCAACATCTGGTTTGATCTCTGCAGGTGCACCGTCGCGCAGTTTCTTCGCCATTCCAGTGATGGTGGCGTACATTTCTTTCATCTTGGCCGGGTCGGTAATAGCCGCGGGATCTTCTCCGTGCGGGCCGCTACTGGCGGTTTCAAGATCGGTTGCCATTTGGCAAAACGTCTTCACCTCGGTTGCATCCTGTGCATCGCTACTAGAACCACACGCTGTGATAGCGGCGCACAAAGTAATTAAAGCAATCGATATACGAATTCTCATCGCATGCCCAGCCACTTGCCCAGTTTGTTTCGACGCCCTGAGCGAGTGAGTGGAATACCGGTTGCTCGTGAGATTTTGCGTTTTGCGGCAGTTACGCCAAGAGCGCGCTTCCACGAAAAGGTAAGGCCAGGAAGAATTTTCATCAATCAAAACCGTACCAGTTTCCGTGGAAGCAGTGCCGACGCCGGGTTATCGCGGAGTTGCCCATTCGGTCAACGTCATGCGATGCCAATCAACCACTTCGCCCATCTCGTGTCCCCAGGTGTAGCCACCAGCAAGACCAAATACTGCAGGAGTGTCACCTATGAAGTCACGCACCATGCGTTCGCGCTTGCGGATGGATTCAATAGAAACACCACAGTTGATGGGATCCATTCCTGCGTTGTACACAATGCAATCAAACGGACCACATGCTCTCGCGTGGTTCAGTGCTTTGTGAATTGTTGCAACGTAGTTGTCTTCGTCTGCGCGATAGATCTTGTGTTCGCCATTGCTCTTCCACCAGTCAAACGGAGAGACCGTGACATCGATATGTACGACTTCTTTTTTGTAGAGACGATTGATGATGTCCATGCTTCCGCCACCGGAGTGTGCGTCGAAATCAAGAAGTAGAACTCGTTTTGCTCCCATGTCGAGCGCGCGTTGAATAGCTACAACACAGCCATTGAACGTGCAGTAGCCAGTGCCACCTGAGTAACTCGCATGATGCATGCCGCTAGAGAGTGATCCTGCGACTCCACCATTCATGAGTACGTATGTGACTGCAGCTGCCATGCCTGCACAATGCGCATACGCCATGGTGGGGATGCCGTCATCCCATGTAAAACCATTGCTTCTAGCGAGGTGACCTGGTTTGCCAGTTTCTACTGCTCGTATGTATTCTGCATCATGAATACGACTGATGATGTTCTTGATAATGCTGCGTGATTTGTAGGGACTGAACATGCGAAGACCTTTGATTGGGTTCTTCTTGAGGGATTTGTAGATCTCCTCTGCCTTGCGCGTGGTGTCGAAGCCCGCAGCACATGCCACGTAGTCGTTGTTGTAGAACACGGGGAGGACCGTTTGGGTGGTGACCGCGGACTGATCCGAAGTCTTAGTTTGAGGTTTCTTGGTTGTCATTGGGGGAACTCTCCTGTTGTGGAATATGTCAGGAAATAGTTATAACAAAAGGGTGCGCCATATAAAGTCATAATGACTCTAATCAGTAACTCGGACTAGTAAGGGTCCCCACTGCGACCTTCTGATTCTTCGGTCAAAATCAGCGACGTCTCGAGCCATTGCAAGGGGATTGCAGCCATTAGGGCATAGCAAAACCCGCTACTTCGTTGCCGACAGGCCCTACATCCGCTAGAGTGATGGTCGCTCGGTTGTCCGAGTTCTCCCCGCCCAAATCTTTGGGGGGTCGAGATTGAAGTAGCTCCTTCATCCTTTTGCAGGTGCGCTCATACCCCTAAACCCCAACCGTGGAACGGTTGTACGAAAGCAGGAAATCATGGCTGCAGAAGCCCTTGAGAAGTCCGCCCTTGAATCCAAGGACAAAGATCAGTTGATGGCAATTGCCGACGCATTAGGCGTGAAGGCAGCAGCCCGCGATTCAAAGGCCACATTGGTGGAAAAGATTCTGGAAAAGACCGGCGCGAATGACGAACCAGCACCAGCGCGTGCACCACGTGGTCGTCAAGCACGTACCGAAGAAGATTCCGAGGAAACAGAGACCGAGCGTCCAGAGCGCGGACCGCGTAACAACCGCGGCGATCGCCAAGAGCGTGCACCGCGTGGCGAAAAGCCCGCAGCATCAGACGAACCAGTCGTATATATAGGCGCCGATGGCGAGCCGTTGGCCGAGTGGGAAATCGAACTTGCGCAGCACGAAGGTCGCATGGGCGACTTGAAGACTGCAGGCGGCGGACAAAGCCGTGGTGATCGTCCAGAACGTGGAGAGCGTCAAGAGCGCGGCCCACGTCAACAAGGACAACGCCAGCAAGGTCAAGGACAAGGACAGCGCCAACAAGGCCAGGGTCAAGGTCAACAAGGTGGCGATTGGGAAGATCGCGGCGGTCGTAATAACAACCGTCGCCGTCGCGGACGCAATGGTCGCGGTCGTGATGAAGGACCACAAGGCGAAGATCGTTTCGAAACTCGTGAAGAGGGAAGTAACGAACCAATTAGTACAGAGCCAGTAAAGGTAGAGGGTTACCTCGACTTGCGCGACGAAGGCTATGGCTTCTTGCGTATCGGTGGTTATCAACCAACGCGTGACGACGCATACATTCCTGTGAAGCTCACTCGTCAATTTGGTTTGCGTAAGGGTGACCACGTCACCGGTTTGTCACGCCCTGCGGGTCGTAATGAAAAGAATCCAGCAATGCTCGAGATTTACACCGTGAACGGTCAAGATCCTGAAAAGGCACGTAACCGTCCTCGTTTCGAAGACCTCACTGCATTGTTCCCCGATCACAAGTTGCGCATGGAA
>JBIKZT010000045.1:0-9816 GCA_044354565.1 Ilumatobacteraceae bacterium | reverse complement strand
ATCAAAGATGCGGCTCGCGAGGGAGATTCATTGGGTGGCATTGTTGAAGCAATTGCCTATGGAGTTCCTATCGGGCTCGGTAGTCATGTGCATTGGGATCGAAAGATTGATGCACTGTTGGCTCAAGCAGTCATGAGTATTCAAGCCGTCAAAGGTTGCGAGATAGGTGATGGGTTTGAAGTTGCAGGCTTGCGAGGTAGCCAGGCCCACGACCCCATCTCTTGGGATGCCGTAAATCATCGTTATGAACGAGAAGGACATCGTTCCGGAGGCACCGAAGGTGGCATTACAACCGGAGAGCCTCTCATTGTCCGTGCAGCGATGAAGCCATTGGCAACGCTCAACAAGCCCACATTGAAAACTGTCGACGTCGTTACTAAGGAAGAAACTGTCAGTTTCAAAGAACGCACAGACGTCACAGCTGTGCCTGCTTTGGGAGTCATTGTCGAAACGATGGTTGCGTTAGTTCTTGCTGCGGAAGCACAACGCAAGTTTGGCGGGGACTCACTGTCGGAATTCGTTCGCAATGCAACAGCATTTCGGGCCACACTGGAGTCGTGACCACAGAAACTGAGACCATTGTCCTTGTGGGACTAATGGGTACAGGTAAGACCACAATTGCGAAGGTGTTGGCAACTCGTCGGGGTCTCGAGTGTCTTGATACGGACCGCATGATCGAGTCTCGTGAAGGTAAATCTGTTCGCGACATATTCTCGAAAGATGGGGAAGATGCTTTCCGAATTCTTGAGACCTCAATGCTGACCGAATGTCTACAGCGGCCTGGCGGCGTAGTGATTGCGGCTGCCGGTGGAGCCGTAGTGCGCGAGGAGAACCGTCGAGTTTTAGACGACGCTCGTCAACATAAAGGCGTGATCGTTGTCTGGCTGCATGCGCGTCCCGAGGTTCTTGCGCAACGCACCGCGAAGGGTGTGCACCGTCCGTTACTCGATCAAGACAGGCAAGCAACTCTTGAAAAGATGTCGGAAGAGCGCGGACCGCTCTATGCATCTGTAGCTGACATTGTGATTGATGTGTCAGACCGTGATGTTGACTCCATCGTGGGCTTATTAGTGGAGGCGCTTGATGAGGGCCAGATGATGTTAGATGGTAGTAATGGGTGACATGATCGACGTTCCTGTAGAGCTTGGAGATAGGTCATATCTTGTTGCGGTAGGTCATGGTGCACGTTCCCGTGTCGTATCCATGTTGCCGAGTGGCGCAAAGAGAGTGGCGATTGTGACTCAAGAAGGTATTCCTTCCGAGTATCTCCCACACCTCGATGGGTACGCGGTCACGCATCACGTCATCGGCAATGGTGAAGCGCATAAGTCTTTGTCCACGATTGAAAAACTCTGTAGCGAGTTTGCTCAGGCTGGCCTCACGCGAGCTGATGTTGTTGTCGGTGTGGGCGGAGGCATGGTCACAGATGTTGCAGGTTTTGCTGCTGCGTCGTATCACCGTGGCATTGCAGTAGTACATGTTGCAACAACGCTTCTTGCAATGATTGACGCCGCAATTGGCGGTAAGACTGGTGTGAACATTGCTGAGGGCAAGAATCTTGTGGGCGCCTTTTGGCAACCGCACGGTGTCGCCTGCGAAATGGACGCATTAGCCACATTGCCAGAGCGTGAGATGCGGTGTGGTCTTGGCGAGATGGCGAAGTATCACTTCATTGCGCGCGAAGATTTCACGGCGCTACCTCTTGTTGATCGTGTGGCACGCTGTGCGGAAATCAAAGCCAACATTGTGTCAGCCGACGAAAGAGAGGGCGGGCAACGTGCTCTCCTAAATTATGGTCACACGTTGGCTCATGCTCTCGAAATTGCAACTGATTTCTCGATAGCCCATGGAGAAGCCGTTGCAGTTGGTGTGCTCTACGCATCCCATCTTGCACACCGCATGGGCCGCATTGACTCTGCTCGAGTCGACGCACATTATGAGGTTGTGCACGGTTTATACGGTCTCCGTCATGCGTTACCGACAGGCATTAGCGCAGAGCAACTCATTATTGATATGGGTAGAGACAAAAAGGCCATCGACTCTTTGACGTTTGTCCTTGACTCTGCTGAAGGTCTTGAAGTGGTGTCGGGTGTTTCCGAAGAACACATCCGTGAAGCCTTGGCGGACTTGACGCTTCGACTCGGTTAATTGTGTATCGCACTGAGCGATTACTGATGCGCGAATGGCGTGCGGCAGATATTGATCCTTTCGCTGTGATGTGTAGCGATGAAGAAGTCATGAGATATTTCCCATCGGTGATGACGTATGACGAGTGTTCTGCTTACGTTGAACGGGTAGGCGCGCAATTCTCCAAACATGGCTACGGGCTGTGGGTGATTGAAGTTGATGGTGCGTTCGCTGGATACACCGGATTATGGAGTCCTTCTTTTGACGCTTCGTTCACTCCGTGTGTGGAAGTGGGCTGGCGGCTCGCTTCGTGGGCTTGGGGCAAGGGTTATGCCACCGAGGCAGCGAAGGAATCGCTCCGAATCGGATTCGAAGAGCACAATATTTCAGAGATTTATTCGTTTACTACGCAGACGAATACGCCTAGCGAGGCTGTGATGAAGCGGATCGGAATGAAGCGTCGCGAGGACCTCGATTTTGATCATCCCAGCACGCCAGGGTGGTGGGGGCAACCGCACATCGTTTATTCCATCGATCGGAGTACTTGGGACGAGTACGGTTGCTGATATGGCGTTGTCTTCAATTCTGGTCATTCATGGGCCCAATCTCAATCTTCTCGGAACTCGTGAACCCGATATCTATGGCACCACAACGTTGGCCGACCACGTCGAGTCTGTCCGTGTAGCTTCGTCTGCCCATGGTGTGTCGGTTGCAGATGTGCAGTCAAATGCGGAACAAGAAATTGTTGCAACCATTCATGCTGCAATTGGAAAGCATGACGGAATCATTATCAACGCCGGTGCGTTTACGCATTACTCGTGGGCCATCCACGATGCATTGAAGTCATTTCCTGGTCATGTGGTGGAAGTGCACCTTTCAAACCCAGGAGCTCGTGAAGGATTCAGGCACGTCAGTGTTTTGGCGCCCGTTGTGAGTGGCACCATTTCAGGTTTTGGTGGTCTTGGGTATGCCCTCGCTGTCGAAGCACTTGTCGAATTAACGCGCTAGACATGAACGTCTCGCGTCGACTTGAGTCTTTTGCTGGAGTTGTCAGCGGACTACATCTCGTGTTGCGGATGGAAGACATCCGATGGTTGACAGGTTTCACCGGCAGTACTGCACAATTGTTGGTGAATGCTGACTCGGGAGAGTCCTGGTTACTGGTAGATGGTCGCTATGTGGAGCGCGCTACAGAAGAATTGAGGTTCGCTCAATCAACAACAGTTGTTCAACCCGTTGTGGGCGGTGTTCTGTTGGATGAAGTGTTGCAAAAGTTGGTCGGTTCATCATCGATCGGAGTTGATCCTGCGCATCTCACCGCTGCTCACATGGACACTCTCTGCACGAAGTTCTCAGTGGAGAAAGTTGTATCTCCATGTGATGATCTGCGCAGGGTGAAAGACGACGACGAGATTGCGGCGATCTCCTTGGCAGCTTCTATTGCAGATGTCGCATTGCAGCAGGTTGTTGCAGATGGTTTGTGTGGTCATACCGAAAAACAAGTGCGCGTTCAGTTGGACTACCTAATGAAGTTGGCAGGAGCCGACGATGTTGGTTTTGACACAATTGTTGCAACCGGTATTCATGGTGCGCGCCCACATCATGAACCAACTGACATGGTCATCGAAGACGGACACGGAGTGATTATCGATATGGGTGCCCTGGTGAATGGGTACCGCAGTGATATGACGCGCACTATCAAGGTGGGCGCAGTGTCGGGCGAATATGAACGCATGTGGGCTACCGTTCGTGAAGCTCAGAAAGCGGGCGTAGCCGCGGTGCGCGAAGGTGTTGTTGGCTCAGAAGTTGATGCTGCTGTGTGTGCAATTTTTGAACGCGAAGGCGTGCGACATGAATATCCTCACGGCACAGGTCATGGAGTTGGTCTCTATATTCACGAACCACCTATCTTTTCTTCTCGTTGTACAGCAGTACTTGGCAACAATGAGGTGGTGACCGTCGAGCCTGGGCTCTATCGTGGAGGGGTCGGCGGCGTCCGGATCGAGGATTTGGTCGTTGTCACCGGCAATACGTGCCGCATTCTTACTCTCACTCCCAAGGACCTCACATGCCCGCGATCACCACAAACGATCTAAAGAACGGAATCACTCTTGAACTAGACAATGGTCTGTTCACAGTCGTCGAATTTCAACACGTGAAGCCTGGCAAGGGTGGAGCCTTCGTTCGCACCAAATTGCGCAACTTGCGTAACGGCAACGTTTTTGAAAAGACCTTTAACGCAGGTATTCGTGTAGAGCAGGCAATCCTCGACAAGCGTGACATGCAGTTTCTTTACAAAGACGGCGATGATTTCGTTTTCATGGACACCGAGTCATATGACCAGATGAATATTTCTCCAGTAGTTCTTGGTGATGCATCCGATTACCTAGTGGAATCAGCTACCGCCATCATTGCTCTGCATAACGGCGAGATTGTGACTGTGGAAATTCCGGCATCGGCTGAATTGGTCATTGCTGACACCGAACCAGGCCTTCAAGGTGACCGCGTCTCCGGCGCTCGTAAACCAGCCACTTTGGAAACCGGCAAAGTGATTCAAGTTCCGTTGTTCGTCAACGTGGGCGACAAGGTGAAGGTTGACACCCGCACCGGCGATTACGTGACGCGCGTCTGATGGCGCGAGACCCAGAGTCATTTCGCACCAGCGACGAAAGAACAGATGCTCGCGAACAAGCGGTCATTTTGTTGTACGAATCTGAACAACGTTCAATTTCTCCGCTCGATATTTTAGAAGAACGTGGCGTCGCGTCAGCCGATCTCACCAGCCTGTTGCTGCATGGCGTACAAGAAGGCAAACCAAGTATTGATGAGTTGATTGTCAGTCATGCAAAGGGTTGGGCTATCGACCGAATGCCTGCTCTTGATCGAGCAATTTTGAGATTAGGCATTTACGAACTCTTGTCACGCCCCGATGTTCCGGTGGCTGTGGTCATTGACGAGGCCGTTGAACTAGCTAAGCGGTTTTCCACTGATGATTCAGGCCGATTTGTGAACGGTGTATTGGCGGCGGTTGCAAAAAACGCTAGGTCTGACGGCTAGATCAATTTCATGATGTCGGGGACATTTGCACAGCGAGGTCGAAACCTAACGACTTCAGTGCGTCATGCATCGCCGTGGACCTGGCTCTTATTCACAGCCATCATCGCTCACGTCATTGTCGTTACGAGATTGCAGTGGGATATTCATCGCGGCCTAGGCACAGCCTCGTATGACGTGGGGTTGTATGACCAGGGAATCTGGTTGCTGTCGCAATTTGAGGCTCCCTTTGTCACCCTGATGGGACGAAACCTCATGGGGGATCATGCGTCGCTCATTCTGTTTTTTGTAGTGCCTTTGTATTGGCTGATACCGGGGACTGAAACGCTTCTGGCAATGCAGGCCGTAGTAATTGCCGCCGGTTCCATTCCTATCTACTTTTTTGCGCGTCGTTTTCTCAATAGTTCTTTTCTTGGCTTTTTGTTCGGAGTGGTGTGGCTCGTTAACCCAGCTGTAAATGGCACGAACATGGAGAATTATCACCCAGACTCTTTTCTGGGGTTGCTGGTGCCCATTGCGATGGTGTGCGCACTGTCGAAGAAGTGGCGTGGCTACTGGATTGCTCTCGTGCTGTGCCTATTGGTGAAGGAAGACGTCGTTCTAATCGTGTTGCCGCTCGGCGCACTAATTGCATTACGAGGAGATGTTCGCCGTGGAATCATCACGATGGGTGCGGGAATCACTGCATCTCTGGCAGGGATGTATTTGTTGATGCGTAGCCTCATTGGCGTTCCTACACGTAACGGATGGCGAATCCCATTTGGCGGCGTATGGGGATTCATCAGTGAAACATTCACGAACCCTACGAATGTGTATAGATATCTCACATCAGAAGGTCGTCTCATGTATCTCTGGAAGATGTTTGCCCCGTTAGCGCTGATGAGTTTTTTAGCCCCAGAAGTTGCTGCAGTAAGTGTCCTTGTCATTGCATTCAACGTCATCAGTAATTTCTGGTATCAGTTCCATATCGAGTATCACTATTCAATTGTTGCGGTTCCAGCACTTGTACTTGCCGCAGTGGTCGGTGCTGGCCGACTACCAACGCGTTGGAAGTATGGCGTGGTGTGCATAGTGGCAATGTCGTCGTTGGTTGCAGGCTATTCATGGTCGTATGTTCCGTTTCGCGCCTCGGAACTGCCACATTGGGGGGCACAACATCCCACGGCTGTGGCAGCGCGAGACATCTTGAAGAAGTTGCCCGAGGATGCTGTTATCTCGGTTCAATACTCTTTGGCGCCTCATGTGGCCCATCGAAAAGAGATCTACCAATTCCCCAATCCATTTCGTACAGTGCTGTACGGAACGGATATCTCGCGTGAAGGGGAGCGAAACCCACGCGCAGACGGAGTGCAGTATGTGGTGTTGCCACGCCAACGAGATGATGAGATGGCTAAGGACTGGGCTCTCGCCTCTGCAGATTTTGAGGAGTTCGCCAGCAACGAGCACTGGCAAATATTCGTTCGTCGTTCCCCCTAGCGCTTTGTGATGCCAGTGGTGTATAGTTGAACTAACCGTAAAACGAGTCCTGTGAGGCTCGAACGGAAGGAAATAGATGATTCAACGAGTTCTCATGCACGCACGCCCCTCGCGAGGGGCGTTTTTCTTGCCCACACTGCGGTCAGGGTGTGCGTTGTGAGCATCGTTTTTCCTTCCCGCACGGAGATCTTGGCAACGGCGGATGTCGACCGTGCCATTAAGCGAATCTCACACGAGATAGTGGAACGCAACACTGACCTGCACCAAGTAGTCATTGTTGGAATGCAAACCGGTGGAACCTGGATTGCTGAACGCCTCGTCAGAGGGGTGCAACAGATTGAGTCCTCAGCCACAGTCCCACTCGGTGCAGTCGATATCTCTATGTATCGCGACGATTTCAGTCTTCGCCCAATTGTTCTGAGTGCACCGACGGATATTCCGGTTGATCTCACTGAAAAGACGGTTGTTCTGGTCGACGATGTCTTGTTTACAGGTCGCACAGTGCGCGCCGCTCTTGAAGCACTGAACGATCATGGACGCCCCCGAGCTGTTCAGTTAGCAGTCATGGTGGACCGCGGGCACCGTGAGTTACCTATTCGGCCCGACTATGTAGGCAAGAACATTCCCACACACTTCTCAGACGAAATTTCTGTTGGCCCAGATGGAGTATTCGTCACAGTGGTGGAAAAGGGGCAGGCATGAATCATCTGCTCTCCACACATGACTTGTCGGTCGATGAAATCGTGCAACTTTTAGAACTCGCCGACCATATGGCAGAGATTAATTCTCGTGCGGTTCCAAGGGTGCCTGCTCTACGTGGAAAAACAATTGCCAGTGTGTTTTTTGAAGACTCGACTCGTACGCGGCTCAGCTTTGAAACCGCTGCTAAACGGTTGTCGGCAGAAGTGATGACCTTTTCTGCAAGTACCTCCAGCGTGAATAAGGGTGAAAGCCTGCGCGACACGATTGAAACGCTCACTGCTATGGGAGTTCATGCTTTTGTCGTGCGCCATAAATCGAGTGGTGTCCCAAAGCAGATAACGCAATGGACGAATGCGGCAGTCGTTAATGCCGGAGATGGTTGGCACCAACACCCAACACAAGCAATGCTCGATGCCTACACCATCACCAGAAATTTTGGCGACAAGGAAAGCATGGCTGGCCGAACTATTGCCATTGTGGGCGACATTAAGCATTCACGTGTAGCGCGAAGCAATGTAGATGTGTTCACGCGGATGGGCGCAAATGTGGTGCTAGTAGCGCCCGACGCTTTGCTTCCCAGTTCCATCGAGGGTTGGAACGTATCTACAGCGTCATCCATTGATGAAGTAGTTGGTCACGTTGATGTTCTGTACATGTTGAGAATGCAACGTGAGCGCATGGACGAGTCGTTGGTCATCAGCTTGAAGGAGTACACCGATCTGTATGCCCTGACAGAGGAACGCGCTGCGAGATTGGCGCCTCACGCCTTGCTCATGCATCCAGGACCGATCAATCGTGGCGTCGAAATGCAAGTTGATCCATCGGAAGTTCCGGGGTCACGCATACTTCAACAGGTTGCCAACGGCATCTCTGTTCGTATGGCTGTGCTGTTCTCGTTGCTTGGTGGCGAGATCTCTCCAGCGGCAACTCTTGGTGGTGACGCATGAGTGCAACGAAATCAATCGTTATCCGCGGAGCAACCGTCGTCAACCCAGACGCAGTGTTTGAAGCCGACGTACGTGTTGTCGATGCGCTCATAGATGCAGTAGGGGATGCACTCGAGGGCGACATCGTGCTTGATGGCAGAGGTTGCTATGTCTCTTCAGGGTTTGTCGACCTGCACACACACTTGCGTGAGCCAGGAAAAGAAGAAGCCGAAACTATTGAATCGGGAAGTCGTGCGGCGGCGCTTGGTGGCTACACAGCAGTTGTTGCTATGCCAAATACGGATCCGGCTCAAGACAATGTTGCAACAGTGCGATTTGTTCGCGAGCAAGGCATCAAAGCCAATTTGTGTGAAGTGATGCCATCTGGTTGCATCACGGTTGGTCGTTTGGGCGCAGAGTTGGTGTCTTATGCCGGTCTTGCAGACGAAGGGGTCACTCTTTTTACAGACGACGGCACAGGGGTGCAGGACGAAGACACGATGAAGCGAGCTTTGGTCTCTGCGCGTCTTGCCAACGTCACCTTGGCTCAGCATTGCGAAGTCTCTTCAATGACAAACGGTGCTGTGATGCATGACGGTGCATGTTGTTCTTGCTTAGGTGTTCCGGGATGGCCTTCGTTGGCAGAAGAGCAAATGGTGCAGCGCGACATCAATCTTGTTCGAGCCACTGGGGCCAAGATGCATTTCCTGCATTTGTCAACACAAGGAAGTGTTCAGATGGTGCGTGAGGCAAAGGCTGAAGGTTTGCCCATTACTGCCGAAGTAACACCGCATCACTTGTCGTTGCTCGACGAACTACTGACGAGTTTTGACCCCATCTTCAAAGTCAACCCACCACTGCGTACCGCAGCAGACATCGCAGCGCTAAAAGCTGGTGTACTCGATGGCACGATTGACGCCATTGCCACGGACCATGCTCCACACGCCGGACATACCAAAGAACAACCATTAGATCAGGCTCCACCAGGCATGCTTGGACTTGAAACTGCTCTTGCGGTTGTCAATACCTCAATGGACTTAGACGCTCGCAAGATTGTCGAATTGATGTCCTGGAATCCTGCTCGCATTGCTGGTCTCGATGCTCGCCACGGACGTGCAGTTGCCGTCGGTGAACCCGCCAATCTCTGTGTGTGGAATACCGCAGACGTGTGGGAAGTTTCGCGCGAGGGTCTTGCAAGCAAAAGTAAAAACACTCCATATCACGGAATGAATGTTCGAGGACGCGTGCGACACACGTTGTTCAACGGACAAATAGTCGTCAACGAAGGAAAGGCAACGCGATGAGCGCTCCCATGACAGAAATTTCACTCGTCCTGGAGGACGGGTCAGTATTTGAAGGTGAGGCCATTGGCCATATTCCTGAAAATGGCATCGCTGCTGGAGAGGTCGTTTTTAATACTGCGCTCACCGGATATCAAGAAGTAATCACAGACCCCTCGTATGCGGGTCAGATCATTACGTTCACCACCACTCATATTGGTAACTACGGCGCCACAGCTGCGGATGCTGAA
>JBIKZT010000044.1:0-9817 GCA_044354565.1 Ilumatobacteraceae bacterium | reverse complement strand
GGACTCTTACCGAATTGGCAGCTCAGATGAAAGGTCTCGCCGCTGGAACGCGCGTGACACTCTCTGTATTGCCGTATGAGTCAGACGAGGATGAATCTGTAGAGCCAGAGAACAGGACAATTCAATTGATGAAAAGCCCTGATGATCCCAATCGGGTGATCATTGGCTTTGTGCCATCTGATACGCGCACCGTTCGCGTTCCCTTTGATGTCCAAATCTCTACCGCTGGTATTGGTGGGCCATCTGCCGGATTGGCTTTCACGCTTTCGTTACTTGATGAATTGACCCCAGGAAATCTCATGGGTCGTGGTCGAGTGGTTGCGACGGGAACCATCAACGAAGATGGCTCAGTGGGTGCAATTGGAGCACTGGAACAGAAGGCCGTTGCGGTTAAAGATGCAGGTGGAACGCTGTTCTTGGTGCCTGCCGGTCAGTCGCAAAGTGAGATGAAAGCAGCACGTGCCGCTGCCGGAAGTTCAGTGACCATCGTTCAAGTGGGCACCGTGGAAGAGGCTCTCGTTCAGCTCGCCAAGAATGGCGGCGAAGGGCTCCCAGCACCGACTAAGTAGCCCTGTGGATAATGCACCACTTGGCCCCGCGAGAGTCGTACTCTTGATGCCTAATGGCTATCTCTTTCTCCCGACCTGATCCTTCATCGCCCGCGGCGGTGGGTTCGGCTGCGTTCCCCGTTAATCGACGCGGATTTGATCAGGCCGAGGTCCGGGATTTCCTCAAAATGGTGGCTGCCGAGATGGCTCGTCTTCAGGAACGCGAGCGTTTCTTGGAAGGCGAATTGCGGGCACTCCAGACTCGTGGATTATCTGCGCCAGGTCGACTCGACGAGGAAACTGTGACCACCTTGTTGGGTGAAGAAGCAGCGCGAGTTCTTACTGCGGCACGTGATGCGAGTACGCAGATTCGTGATCGCGCCGAAGAATCTGCAACGCGCTTGGTGAAAGATGCCGCTGAAGATGCCTCGCGCATTCGCGAGTCAGCAGTTATTGAAGCAACTCGTATTCGTGAAGACTCTGTACACGATGCTGAATCTGAAATAGATATGGCAAAGCAACAGGGCCGCGACATGGTCAATGAAGCGCGTGAATACCGTGAAAAGGTTCTGTCTGAATTGTCTCGTCGTCGTGATGCGGCGCGTGCACAAATCGAACAACTTCTTCATGGTCGTGATCGACTGATGAACGCTTTTGAGCGTGCTCGTATTGCTACCGAAGATGTAATTGGTGGACTCACAGATGCTCACGATGAGCCTGAATTCATTGTGGATTTGTCACCAACTACTGGTCCTATTCCAATTGTCAATCCTGAGCACCCATCAGTAAAAGTGTTTGATCGTGAAGCAGTTGTAGAAACACCTGCAGCCGAGACGCAAATTGCGCCAGAAGATGTTGTGATATTCGATCACGAGTCTGATGTTGTTGAAATCACTCAGGAAGAAATTGCTGAAATCATCGATGACGTTCAACGATTAGTTGATGAACAAGATGCTGTTCCGTCAGAGCACCCTGTGCATGAAAATCTTGTTGAAGAAGTTGTTGTAGACGCAACGGAAGACGAAGCAACAAATGTTGTTTCCCTTTTTGGTCGTCATCGTAAAACTGAGGTTCCAGTTGCCGATGAAATGATTGCGCCAACTGAAGAACTTGCTGTTGAAGTTATTGAAGAGCCAGAAGCACCTGCGCCGAGTTTCGTAAAGAAGTCTGTTCCGGAAGTTGATGATATTTTTGCCAAGTTGCGCGCCGGTAGCACTGCAAAAGTTGCTGAAAAAGTAGATGCCGTGTCGTCGCCGGCACTACCTATTTCTAAGACTTCAAAAGAAGCGCCTGCTGTTGTTGAAGCTAAGCCTGAGAAGACTCGAACCAAAGCTGACAAAAAGGCAAAGAAAGTGGCAGTTATCGCTGCTGATCCCGCTCGCTTCCAGGCGCGTGATGAAGCCTTATCCGAACAAGTAGTCACGCTGGCCCGCAAACTGAAGCGAGTTTTGGCAGATGAACAGAATGACGTTCTTCAGCACTTGCGTCTCAAAAAGTCATCTTTAGAGATTGATGCCGTGTTCGGTACTCCAGCGGAACAAGCTCAGCGATATGCCGGTGCCATTGCAGAAGAAGCTATGGCCTCAGCATCCGCAGGTGCGAAGTCTGTGAAGTCCTCCGGGGGTTCAGGTCGCCGAGTGACTCAGAAGGCAATCACAGACCACACGACAGCCACTGTTGTTGGTGGGCTTGTTGCAGCGTTTCGAGAAGAAGCACGCATTGCAATCGGTGAAGCCGAAGGTGATCGCGAGATTCTTTCTGGGCTGATGCGCGATGTGTATCGCAAGTGGAAGATGGAACTCATCGATTCCCATGTGGACGACATTGCCTGCTCTGCCTACAGCAAGGGCGCTTACCTTGCGCTCGAGCCAGGCGCCACGATTTCGTGGATGGTTGACCCTGTAGCCGAGTGTTGCAGCGAGTGCGAAGACAATTCATTGGCTGGTGCTGTTACCAGGGGAGACGATTTCCCCGCTGGTCACCCACATCCCCCTGCACATCCAGGGTGCCGATGCCTCGTTAGCCCTGTTCAGGACTAGCGTTCCCATGCGTGCGTAACTCCTCAGACCTTCCCCCTCGCGGCCCGAACGGCCCCGTCTTTCGTCTTCCTAACTTCGGTAAGCCTTCACGTGGGCGCATCTTGTTGTCAGTGGCAATCGGGCTCGTGTTATTGCTTATTTTCAGTGCACGAGGGCTGTCATCGTTTTATGTGAACTTGTTGTGGTTCGACAGTGTTGGCCGCAGCGACGTGTACTGGGGAGTGTTGCGCAGCAAATTTGAACTGGCCGCGATTTTTTCCATCGGTGCGTTTTTGTTTTTATTGGTAAACCTCATGTTGGCCGACCGAGTTGCGCCTCTCACATTGCCAAACACTCCAGAGGATCAAGCGATTATTCGCATTCGTGAGGCGACAGCAAAGAGCAGAGGAAAACTTCGCATTGCGGTCGCTGCGCTCATCGCTCTCATGCTGGGTTTGCCAGCTGCATCTCAATGGCAAGAGTGGCTGATGTTCCGTCATCGTCAGGCATTTGCCGTTGGAGACCCACAATTCAAAGCCAACGTCGGGTTCTATGTCTTTCGTTTACCGTTTGCACAATTTGTAGTGGCGTGGGCTTTTGGAGCTCTTGTACTCGCAACGATTGTGATTACTGCATTCCATTTCATTAACGGCAGTATTCGTCCGCAAGACCGTGTTCAGCGAGTAACGCCTCAGGCAAAAGTGCATCTCTCCGTGCTTGTAGCTGGTGGCACGTTGCTCCGTGCAGCAAATTATTGGTTGTCGAAATATGACCTCACGTCTTCACAGCGTGGCGTGGTGCGTGGAGCGTTGTACACAGACGTAAATGCTCAGATACCGGCATTGAATCTCATGATCTTGGTGTCGTTGGCGGTAACTGCATTGTTGATGTGGAACATTCGTCAACGTGGTTGGCGTTTACCTGTTCTTGGCATGGGGCTTTGGGTTGTTGTCGCAGTTGTTGTGGGAACTGTGTATCCAGCAGTGGTGCAACGCTTTGTCGTTCAGCCAAACGTGAGCACAAGGGAATTGCCGTACATTCAGCGCAACATTGTTGCAACGAAAGCCGCCATGGGTCTTTCCAATGTTGAACGTGTCAACACTGTGTTTGAGAATGTCTCGGCTTCTGAAGTCACTGCGAATGACGCTGCCCTGCGCGACGTACGACAGCTTGACCCTGTTCAGATGCGTGCGCGCTTTGCATTAGACCAAGGTCTTACGTCCTTCTATACCGTCAACGACCTCGACGTCGACCGTTACGCAGTTGATGGTCGCGTTCAGCAAGTACTGGTCGCAGCACGAGAACTGAATCCAGGGGGTATTCCTAACCGTACGTGGGTGTCGCGACATCTCATTTATACCCACGGTTGCGGAATGATTGCAGCCCCTGCAAGTTTGGCCACAGAAGATGGTCGCCCGTCCTATGTAGATCTGAAAGTTACAAAGCCGCAGGTGTATTTCGGTGACGGTCTTGGTGAGTATGCGGTTGTAAAGACTTCCCAGAAAGAACAGGCATGCCCAGGCGGAAACGAGACATCGTTTGTCGGAACAGGTGGCGTCAAATTCAATAGCCTCGTTCGCAAGTTGGCATTGGCTGTCAACTTCGGCGAGTTCAACCTTTTTGGTTCAAGCCTCATTACTCAGGAATCTCAAATTCTTTTGGTGCGCGATGTTCGCGACCGTGTTTCAAAGATCGCACCGTTCCTGCATTTAGATTCAGATCCGTACCCCGTTGTAGTTAACGGAAGTATGAAATGGGTTGTTGATGCATTTACAACAACTAATCGGTATCCATATGCAGAGTCCGCCAACGTGTCGCAACTCAGTAATGGCAGTGGACTTAACCATGATTTCAACTATGTAAGAAATAGCGTGAAAGCAGTTGTGGACGCCTATTCGGGCGAAGTCACTTTGTATGTGGTGGACACGAAAGACCCCATTGTTCAAATGTGGAAGTCTGCGTTTCCAAAACTGTTCACGAACAAGTCGCTTATTCCAGCAGAACTAGCCGCGCACTTCCGTTACCCAGAAGATCTATTCCGAGTACAGACGAATATGTATGGCCGTTACCAGTTCGACGATGCAACATTGTTCTTCAATCGTGACGCCGCATGGAGCGTGGCACAAGCTCCAGCTGACGCCCCGGAATCCTCAACTGGCGGCGTGATTTCTGCAACGGGTGCAACTGCTGTAGCCGGCGTCGATTCCATCAATGCAACGGACTCAGATGTCGAGCGATTCAGTCCGTATTACTCAATCTTCCACGCACCAAATACAAAGACAGACATTGGCATTTTTGCAATGATTCGTCCGTTCGTTCCGTTCTCTGCGGACGATAGTCGTAAAGAACTTCGTTCATTGATGGTGGTCTCAAGTGACCCGAAGACCTATGGACGAATGACGGTGTACGACATTTCTGCTCCACTGCCTCCTGGCCCAGCAACTGTGTCTGCTGAGTTTGAGAGTGAACCGTCAATTTCACAAACGATCACACCGTTAGACCAACGTGGTTCACGTGTTACCTATGGCGACTTGCAACTCGTTCCTGTGGGCAAGGGCATTGTGTATCTGCGTCCAATGTTTGTTCAACCTGATGGGCAAGACAAGCAAGTCTTTGTGCGAAAAGTGTTGGGTTCGTACGATGGCAGATCTGTCATTGGCGACAGTTTGACTAGCGTCATTCAACAGTTGTTCCCGGGCTTCAATATGGATCTTGGTGATCGTGTTGGCGGCACAACGGGTGTTACAACCACAACACTGCCAGGAACTGCAACAACAGTTCCTACGAATACTGGTTCCACACCATCACAACTTTTGCGTCAGGCAGAGTCATTGTTTGCTCAGGCAGATGCTGCACTTGCCAAGACTCCGCCAGATTTCGTGACGTACCAACAAAAACTGCAACAAGCACGTGCCCTAGTGCAACAAGCACTTGCAGCAGTGAAGTAGTTAGTTTCGACGCAATAGTTTGTCTGCAAGAGCCGCAAGGTCCTGCCTAAACGTAATTTCGTAACGAGCTTGTTCGTTGGCAAGTCGTGTCTGTGAAGCTTTTATGGTGTCAACTATTTCGTTGACTCCAGAGTTCTGCACCTCTTTGGCAAGTTGTTCAATCTCGCCACCCAGCTCTTGAAATTGACGTGAGAGTTCAGAACCCATGCTTGAGACACGGGTGTCGAGGCTGACGAGTCGGTCGGCGATAGCCCGTGCCATCTCTTTTTCAATAAGCAGCTGTTCTACTTGTTGATAGAGGTCAACACGCAAAGAAGCCACTTCTGCCTGCAGGGCTTCGATTGCCCGTTGAGTTTGCTTGTTGCGGGAGAACATGATCTGTGTACCTAGAGCGGTCAAGTTGTGAGTGGGATGCTTGCCTTGTACCGTAATGCTTCAACTACATCGCGGGGTGGAGCAGCCCGGTAGCTCGTTGGGCTCATAACCCAAAGGTCGCAGGTTCAAATCCTGCCCCCGCCACTAATACAAACAGTCTGAAATCCCAGCCCTCCACGGGGTTGGGATTTCGGTTATCTAGGGCGATGTTTAGCGACTCGCTTCCAACTCATACATGGGTAGCCCATTGAGTGGCGTCCAAAGGCCCGCGCCTATTTGGCGAAAGTGTTCTCCCAGGCGCTTGCGGCACCAAGTAGCACTGCGTTGATACACCTGAAGGTCAGTGCCTGTTTCGTCGACAACATTCTCGAAATCCCACTTTGTCGGTAGTTCCAGATACAAGACATAGCGAGTGGCTGCTGCGATGTTGGCGATGGCATCTTCGCATTCTTCGTTCGATAAGTACTGAAGAACGCTGTGACAGATCACAAGGTCGTATTTGCCTCTAGGTTTCCATTCCGCAATGTTGTGACATTCGTGTCCCCATGTTTCACACGCGTGTTCACTGACGTCGATTGAACGAAGAACTACCTCTGGGTGATTATCGCGATACCAGTCGCGCCACATTCCCATTCCTGCACCAATGTCGAACACTGAAGAAATGGAAAGGCCCCACCAGGCCGAAATGTGATGTACAGCACTTGCTAAATGATGAATCCGTTCTGCGTCGTGCGCGCCGTCTTTTCCATAGAAGCGTTGATAATACGAACTGTTGAATCGAGACATCGCATTCACATTAGGTTCGTGCCAGATGCAATCCAAACATCCACACTCACGTCGGTCACGGGTCGAGCTTGTGCCGCCGTTTGCCATCGCAGGGGAGTCATTGAAAATAAGTCGACTGCGGCTTCTTCCGTCAGATGCAATGTGAACTGCAATCTTTCGGCTTGCGTTGCCTGCTCTGGTGGTTCACTGCGTCGTAGTTCGCGTTCTTCTACTGTGTCAACTCGCGATGGTCGCATCTCTTTCAGATGATGCGGACCTGGAGTAACTGTGACCCACGTACCGCCAGGGACGAGAACGCGCTGGTATTCAGAAAAACTGTGTGGGGCAAAGACTGTGAACACGCCGGCACATGAAGAATCGTCTACCGGCAATCGATATGAAGAAGCGACAGCAAACTGAGACATTGGGTAGGCCTTGCTAGCCATCTGAATCGCCTTTTTGGAGATATCAATGCCGTAGGTTCTCTCGGAATCGATATACGAGAGGTAATACCCTTCGCCGCATCCCACATCTAACACAGGCCCATCTATGTTGAGCAGAAGCGCGGATACCTCTATGGAAATGGGTTGGTACCAGCCTGCGGAAAGAAATCGTCGCCGCGCCTGAAGAGAGTCAGGAGTATCGCCGGGCGTTGCTGACGAAGGAAGTCGGCCCGCTACCAGGAGATTGAGGTAACCCTCTTTGGCGAAGTCGAACGTGTGGCCTTCGCTGCACTGTGCAGATGATTGTGATTCGTGTAGTGCTCGCCCACAGTGTGGACAAACAAAGATAGTTGGAGTTGTCACCAGTTAGAGACGGTACACGCGAGTTGCCGTACCACTAAACATTGCGGTCTTTTCCTCCTGAGAAAAAGAAGCGGCCAGTTTCTTGAATGCATTCCACACGGTTCGATATGACAGTGACAAACGATCAACTGGGAAGTTGGATTCAAACATGCAACGTTCTGGTCCGAAGCACTCAATCGTGTGTTCAAAGTAACGGCGCTGAACCCGTAGGAACTCATCTGAGGTTGGAGGTCGTTCTGCTGTGTGCCATCCAAATCCGTTGTCGGGCATTGCAAGGCCACCAAGTTTTGCTACCACGTTGGAGCATGTAGCAATTTCACGTATGTCTTTCTTCCACTGTTCGAAAATCTCTTCTCGTTGTGATTCATATGGCCCGACTCCGAGTGGTGTTCCAAAGTGATCCAACACCATTGTTGTTTCAGGTACGGCACGTGCAAGAGCGAGGAATTCTTGATTCTGATAGTGATAGTGCCATGTGTCGTAGGTGAGGCCTTGAGTACCTAGTACAGCGACACCGCGACGAAAGGAAGTATCTGCATAAAGGTCACGAACCGCGCGACCTGGAATAGCCAGAACTTCAGGGTGATGCGCGTGCGCTAACGCATCTCGTATTCCGCGCAACAAGCCGTTGCTCGCAGAGACATGAGCGTGCAGTATTTCGGCAAGGTCATCTCGCCGTAAATCCGTGTGTGCGACGATGCCTGAAATGAGATGTGACGGATCTCGTTGTGATTCGCCGGCTACGAATTCGGTTTCTCCAAGAGACCGAAGATGTTCTGGGCCATCACGTCGGTATGCAGAACCGCATTCGATGAACACGGTCTTTTGAATATTGTGACCATCTGAAGCGTCCTTGTGGAGTTCAGAGAGCCCATAGGGAAGTGCTCCGCCAACTGGCCATAAGTGGTGGTGAGGGTCGACGATCGGCAATTCAGGCTCAATCACTTCCTCATGTACTTGCGCAAACCACTCGATGGACCCTGGGGCATATGTCATTCCATAGTTCTACTACTGCAACAAATGAATTCAAGTGTTTGGTGCCACCTACTAGGGGGTCATTCAAGGCAAAATGGTTCCCGATGATTACGGCGCGAAAATTCACAATTTGGAATATCGCTCTATTTGTTGTCCTCGTAATCCTGGTTCAACAAGTGGTGTCATGGGGTTGGATATCAGATTTCGATAAGTCCGCCATGGGCACTGCGAAAGACATAAAAGCATCTCAAGACATCTTTTCCGTCACGGTCATGCTCGGTCTGCGCGGAATCATTCTGACTATCTGTCTTCCGTGGATGGCGTGGTTGTCGTGGAAGCGTCGTACATGGATTCCCATCGCTGGTTTTGTTTTGGTCCTGCTGTTTGAAACCGGTTTGGCGGGAGCACTAAAGATGGCTGTCGGTCGATCATTTCCGTATCAGTACAAAGGCCACATACTGCTCGACACAAATCATCTTGCGTTTCCGTCTGGACATGCTGCCAATGCTGTTGCTCTGTGGGGATATGTGGCGTGGTATGTCACCCAAGGGCGTCGCAACATGAGAATCGTTGCTTACGGTGCAGCAGTTATTGTTTGGTGCGTTGTTGGTGTGTCTTCATGGTTGTTACGTACACATTGGCCCACTGATTTATTGGCGGGGTTTATTCTCGGCGGCATTGCAGTCATCACCGTGGTGAATATGTTGATTGCCGCTGGTCTTACGAATACTGATGTGATCAATCACGGGGCCACTTCTGAGCCGTAGCCAGTAATTCATCCCGGAATTGTGGGTGAGCAATTTCAGCAAGCGCGGTAGCCCGTTCACGAATAGTGCGACCTTCTAGCTCGGCGATTCCAAATTCGGTGATGATCACATCAACTTGATGCCGTGGTGTACTGACGACACTTCCGGCGGGTAATCCGCCCATGATTCGGCTTGTGAGTGTTCCGTTGATGGTGCTTGTAGATGGAAGACAAATAAGGCTTCGATCCGTGGAGTCGAGGCCTGGACCTGAGACAAAATCTTCGTGGCCACCCACACCACTAAATTGCGTGCCGTCGATTGTGTCGGCAATAACTTGACCTGCGAGGTCAACCGCAAGTGCGCCATTGATGGTGACCATGTTGCGATTTTGTGCAATAAGTTCGGGTGAGTTCACCACATGTACGGGCAGGAATCGAACGGCATCCTTTTCATGGAGCCATGTGTAGAGCTCTGGAACACCTGCAGCAAACGTTGTGATGGAGTAACCATCGAAGGAACTGCCCTTGTTGTTAGTGACTTTTCCAGATTGATGTATACGCATCAGACCAGAAGTAAACATTTCGGAATGGATGCCGAGATCTTCCAAGTTGCTTTCAGCTATTGCTGTTGCAATCT
>JBIKZT010000043.1:0-9858 GCA_044354565.1 Ilumatobacteraceae bacterium | reverse complement strand
CGAGAAGCATGGGAAGAAGGAACCAGTTTCGGCGCAACCGCTGTTAGTCGGACATTCGATTTTATATTGAACCCCACTGGCTCCCCTACATCAGTCCTGACAGCTGCCTCAATGGTTGCCATGATTCTTGCGCTGTGGTGCATGTACCGATACAGACTGCCCCTCATGTACTACGCCTATACAGCTGCTGTATTAGGACTCATGCTCATTCCTTCAACAGTTACGGCACGACCCCGATTTCTCTTCACAGCCTTTCCACTTATCTTTCCTGTTGCACGTAGGTTGCGCGATGACGAAGACGGCTGGTGGCTTGTAGTTCTTGGTATTTGCGTGGCAGGTCTTGTGACCGTGACCGGCATGTACGGCGTTCGCGCCGCGATCCCCTGATCTTTACAAAGGAAGTTTGCGCCAAATCGGCAATGGAACATTCTTAAGAATAAGAAACATCCATCTCAGCAAACTTGGTGCCCAGACAACTTTTTTGCCTGAAGCAATTCCCGACTCAACCACTTTGGCCACTGATTCAGCATCTGTAGAAAAAGGCGCCTTCTTCATACCGGTAGTCATCTTTGTAGTCACGAAACCAGGACGCACGACAAGAATCGATGCACCACTTCCTACAAGTTCATGATCTAACGCCAAGGCAAAACCGTCAATGCCGGCCTTGGTGGCTCCGTATGCGGCATTCGCCTTACGTACACGTTCGCCTGCAACGGAACTCAGAAGAACGGTTTTGCCGTAACCCTGCAACTTCATCTGTTGAGCGAGTGCATACAAGAGAACCATGGTCGACGTGAAGTTCACTTCAGCTAACGGAATCAATGCTGTCGGGTCGTTGTAATAGTCGGCACCCTCGTTGAGTAGACCTTGGGCAATCACAGCTACGTCAATGTCGCCAATCTCGGAAACAATCTCCGTGACAACGTGAGCCATTGATGAAGCATCAGCAGCGTCGTAACGCACATGATGTATCTCTACATCTGGAAATGAATCTTCCATCTCTGATGCGAACAAGGCTGCAGCATCGAGATCGCGGCTGACCAGTGCAACGCGAGCAACTCCCGGCTTCACAATTCTGCGCAAGATGGCGTGACCAATATCGCTAGTACCGCCGAAAAGAACAATGTTCTGGGCTACCCCAACTCCGTTTTTCATATGTCTATTCATTCTCTCTTGTATGTTGAGCCGAAACCAGCCCGAGCCTTCGTGCTAAGTCGCTTCGCCATAGACCGTGTGGGTCCATCGAATCGCGCGTTTGCATCCACTCGTCTAACCGTGGATACCCCCTGCGAACCGCTATAGGTGACACGTGAGAATCCTTCGCCAAATAGTGACGGCCGCCTGCATCAAGAACCATGTTGTCCACCTTGGCCAGCAACTCGGGAAGACCCTTGATTCCGGCTGCCATATCGAGCGTCAGTGTCCATCCTTCAGTTGGAAAAGACATAGGAGCAAGATTCTGTGCACCCATTCTCTTCAGCACTGCGAGGAACGATGCAACCCCGGCTGACGAGAAAGTTTCAATGACTGCACGCAATACATCAATGCGATCTAAAGGAACAATGAATTGATACTGAATGAAACCCTGTTTGCCGTACAAACGGTTCCACTGATGAACGCCGTCTAATGGATGGAAGAACTGCGGAATCGATTCGATGCTGACGTGACGAGTCGCAGGGGCCTTGCGGTACCAGACCTCGTTGAATGCTTTAATAGACCACTTATTCAGAAGTCCATTCGGCACCCATCCCGGTGCTGGAACCTTTAGTCGCGGGTCATACGCCAAGACATCGTCGTCTTTTACGTCAGCAACCGACGCATGCTCTCCGCGGGTTAGTACGCCACGCCCCATCGAAGAACCAGTCGCCAATAAATCAATCCAGCACACCGAATATCGATAATCGTTATCTGCGCCATCACTCGACATTGCTTCACACACAGCATCGAAGTTGACAAGTCGTTCGGTTTCGACACGAACCCGACTGCTTTCAATACGAAGCATTCGAACTTTTGCGCGAAGAATAATGCCCGTGAGACCCATACCGCCCACAGTTGCCCAGAACCATTCGGGATGCGATTGAGGAGTCATCTCCACAATCTCTCCAGTGGCAAGCATCAGTGTGATGGAAGAAACGTGTTGACCAAAACTTCCATCGAAGTGATGATTCTTCCCGTGCACATCGGACGCGATTGCCCCACCAACAGTGACAAACCGAGTACCAGGCGTGACCGGAACAAACCAGCCACGCGGGACACTCATGCGCAAAATTGAGTCGAGGCTGACACTAGAAGCGACATCAAGTTCCCCTGTGGCTGAATCAAGAAACGCATCAATTCCGTTTGGGTCGCCTTCGGCTGTGATTTCTATAACGTTGCCGCCGGCATTTTGTGCGGCTGCCCCATACGAGCGACCCAGACCGCGAGCAATTATCCCGCGAGGGCCAGACCCGTCGATAATCCCCTGCATCTCATGCACATCGTTCGTGTGGAAAAGATCAGCGACGGTCCATGCAGTACGGCCCCAGCCAGAGAGTCGTTGCAATGCCATAGTCCAATTCTAGGCGTTATGACTTGCTAGAGGACGGAGTCCCTTATGACGTATATACAGCTAGGCCGTACACCACGACCCATGCCACACCAAACAATTGAATGGTTCGATCCTTTAGGAAGACCTCTTCTGGAGCGCCGCCGTCACCATTTTCGAGAACCATCAGGTATCTCAGCAAGGCCAACACCATCGGAACAATTGATAACCCATGAAATGGAATTGTCTCGTGAACACGTGATGCATTCTCAAAAGCCCACATGCAATACGTCACGACGGTTGCTGTCACTGCAACCACTAAAACTTGTCGAAGATACGTGAGTGAATATGCCTTCAGAGAGGACCGAGTCGCCCCTGCGTTCTCTCCCATTTCCAACAACTCAGCAAACCTCTTACCCGTGACAATGAAAAAAGAACCGAAGGTCACGCACATCACAAACCACATAGACATAGGCGTCTGCGTGCCGGCTGCTCCCGCCATCGCCCGAAGTACAAACCCGCTGGCCACTAAAGCAAGATCAAGCAAAGGAATGTGTTTCCACCACGTGCTGTAACCAATAGTGAGAAGTGCATACAAAGTAATGATCCCACCCGCAGCAGGACGCACCAACGTGCCCAATAACGGTCCGAGGATAAGAAGCGCAGTGCCGATCAACCTTGCAACAGGCAGAGACACATCTCCGCTTGCTATCGGGCGGAACTTCTTCTTTGGATGAAGTCTGTCTTGTTCAACGTCCTTGATGTCGTTCCAGAAATATGTACCACTGGCCACAGAACAGAACGCGACAAAAATAACGAGAGCCTTCGACAATGAGTCCCACTCAGTGAGGACACCGAGCGCCCCCGGAGCCGCAAACACCAAAACATTCTTGCTCCATTGCTTTGGGCGGGCTTCAGCAAGTACTGAGCGCAATTTCATGGCACCATCTCGAGTTCTATCTTTTTTACGTAATTTGGATTCTCTACAAACGCCAACATCTCGGTATCACCACTTGAGTCGCCATATGCGTAACGCACGGAGGACATTGGGATACGTGCTGAATCGCACCACGACTGAATTCGTCGCACTTTCTCTGGGCCGCGGCAATTTACACCACGAATACTTCCCGTAAAAGTTTCTCCGTAAGTTTCCAATTCCGTGCACAACACAGCGTCAACCTCCAACAGATCACCTAACGGCTCAAGATACGGCGACAGCGACGCCGACACCAAAATCACTACGTGACCCTGCGCTTGATGCCAACGCAACCTATTCATCACGTCTTCTCGCATCCATCCGTTAGCCACACGGGAAGCAAACAAAACTCCCAGTTCATTTACTTCAGATTCCGAGCGGCCAGTGAAAACGGATGAGACAAACAAAGCCTTGAGAGAGTTGCGGTCTTTGTTCTTTAAGAGTGAGAAAACTGTGATCGGCTGCGACACAACTGTTCTCATGAGAACGTGTGCTCCTGAAACGCGCCGCATAAATGGCATCACACAATCGCGAACGGTAAGGGTATTGTCCACATCAAATGCAGCAACGGTGACATCCATAATGTGAGGCTAGTTCTCTGCTGCCATTGAGCCGAGGATTGACGACATATCTGCGTAAAATTTTGGCCAACTCTTAGAAACAACTTCAGCGTTCTGAATCACCATTCCATCGGCAACAACAGACAACACGCTAAAGGCCATGGCTACGCGATGGTCGTGATGAGTGTCGATAACTGCGCCTCTCGGATTTCCTCCGATAATGCGCAATCCATCTGGCAAAACCTCAACGTCAATTCCACATTTGGTCAACTCAAGCGCAACATCTCCTAGACGGTCGCTCTCCTTGTTTCTAATGAACCCCACTCCCGTTATCTCACTTGTTCCTTTCGCACAAGCACACAACACCGCAACTACAGGAACCAAATCTGAACAATCATTCATATTTAAAGAGAGTGGCTTTAACTCACGAGGGTTTTGGGAATGAACGACAATGTCCTCGCCATCAATAACGCATTCGGCTCCCATCGTGCGGACAATGTCGATAATTGTGGCATCGCCTTGTTCCGTCGCTTGCACAAGGTTCTTTACCCGCATAGTCCCACCGCGGAGTACAGCAGCAACTACAGGGAATGCTGCAGAAGAAAAATCAGGCTCCACAGAAAAAAGAATTGGATCGTAACCAGTAGGCAACACAGTAATTTCTTGCTCCGCAACCACAACAGTGGCGCCGAATTCTTCCATCACCGCCGCAGTGAGTTGCACATATGACCTAGAGACCAATGGACCATCAATGGTGATGTGCAGTCCCTCTTTCAAGACAGGCGCGATCAACATCAATGCAGAGATGAATTGACTAGAGACATCGCCACGAATCGTGACCTCACCCCCACGAAGCGCTCCGCGTGAGACAGAGACTGGGAGATGCCCCGGCTCTCCTAACGCTGTGATTTCTGCCCCCATGGACTGAAGAGCATCATGCAAGTCAGACATTGGCCGCCCGCGTAATGCATCTTGACCGTCAATGATTGTTGTTGCATCTGACAATGCAGCAATCGCAGTGACAAATCGTGACGTGGTTCCTGCCAAACGTGCATCAATGATTGTGGGCAAACGAGATGACGAGCCGCCATCAATAGAGACCGCCGCTTCGTCAATATGAAACAGACACTTCGTCTCGAATAACGCATCCACGAGTACTTGCGTATCGTCACCATCAGGCAAACCCTGGATGGCCGAGTTCCCTTCGGCCAACATTGCACAGACGAGCGCACGGTTGGCGATGCTTTTTGATCCTGGTACTGAGATGTGAACATCTACAGGACCTGTCGGAATCGACAGTCGAATTTCGCTCATGAGAGCGGCGCGAGTGCTGGTCTGAATCCTCGCGCAAGTAGCCCACCGCGAAAGATGTCGCCATGTTCCATACGAATGACGGCGACCATGACCCCACGATCACCTTCAGCAGAGTGCACCACTTCAAAGTCATAGATGTTGACGCCGAGTTCACCAGACAATGCAAATACTTCAGCGGCTGCACCAGGGCGGTCAGGAATAGGAATACGAATTTCCGACAGGTCTTCAACGGCGCCAGCTTTGCTCGGCAAATTCATACGTGCCCGCCGTGCTTGTTCTAGTCGATGCAAAAGGCCTTGTCGATCAGATGAAGACACAACATCTCGCATGTCGATGAGTCCTTCAATAACCGCATCAAGACCTCGAACGATTGCTTCTTTGTTCTCTTCACAAATGTCGAGCCAAATTCCAGGTCGCCCAGAAGCGATACGCGTCATGTCTCGAAAACCACCAGCAGCCAGGCGTAACAATGCGAGATGCTCTTCAGAACGATCATCGGCCAATCTCATGAGGGTTGCCGCAGTGAGGTGAGGAACATGACTGACAACCGCAACAAGATCATCGTGTTTCTTGGGGTCAAGCGCCACGACCTCAGCACCAAACCCACTGACCATCTCAGCAACGACAGCGAATGCATCATCTGAAGTAGAAGCGTTGGGCGTTAGTACCCACACAGCGCCTTCGAACATGGTTGCATCTGCGCCATCTAAACCGTCCAGTTCAGAACCCGCCATCGGGTGTCCTGGCACGAACCGTGCGTCGTGGATGCCGTGCGCAACATGGGCCTTCACAGAACCGACGTCTGTAACAAGTCCACTTGTAGAAGACAAAGCAAGCGCAACGCCTTCGGGAATCAATGCCACTGGGGTTGCAACAAAAGTAATAACGGCATTTTCAAACAAACCAGAGTGTTGAATGATTCCGCGTTGTACGGCCTCAGCCAATCGTGCCTCATCAGAATCAGTTGCACCGACGTCGTACCCGGCATTTACGAGAGCAAGTGCAATAGAGCCACCAATCAGACCTAGCCCAAGGACGTTGGCACGTGGAAGCGCAGAAACAGACACAGTTATATGGTATCCGTCGGCCCTTGGTCGACTGCCTCAGATAATGCACGCACTTCTTCAAGTGTTAACTCACGCCATTGACCGGGACGCAAACGGGTATCCCTCAACGGTCCGATACGAGTACGCACCAATTGAATAACGGGATACCCCACTTCTTCGCACATGCGCCGAACCTGCCTGTTGCGGCCCTCATGAATCACTATTCGCAATACGCCTGGTTCAGGTTGCCCTACTTCGGCAGGTGCCGTCCATCCGTCATCAAGTTCAACACCATCACGAAGTTGACGCAGTGCACCTTGAGAGACACCACTAGGACCACATTCGACTTCAGCGATGTATTCCTTCTCCACGCCGTGGCTTGGATGAGTGAGGTGCTGAGTGAGTTGCCCATCATTAGTCAGAATAAGAAGACCAGTCGTATCGATGTCTAAACGTCCAACTGAAAAAACACGAGGCTGATCTGGCACAAACTCCAATACGGTCTCACGCCCATGCGTATCAATTGCACTAGTCACGACACCTTCGGGCTTATTCAACAAGTAATACACAAGCCCAGGCAAAACACCCACCGGCGCATCGTCAACACAAATCTCATCGGCAAGTACATCAACTCTTCGTCCAAGAACAGCAACGTCACCATTGACGGTGACACGCCCATCAGCAATCAAGTCTTCACACACACGCCGAGACCCAAAACCAACACGCGCTAACACCTTTTGCAAACGCTCACCTTCGGCAAGGCGGGCCTTGTCCGCTAACTGTTCCCACAATGGTGGTTCAGGAACCGCGCCTCCCGGCGAGGAAGAAGAAATCATTACTGACTCTCTGGCGCATCCACTGGAGCATTGGCATCAAGCAACAAAGTCTTCTCGAGAGCTTCAACCAAAGATGCGTCGGGAACGAAAGACGCAATTGGAGGCAAGTCACTGAGATCGGCAATACCCAGTTTTTCCAAGAAAAGTGATGTGGTTCCCCACATCACAGCCTGGCCTGGTCCACTATCGCGGCTCACGGGCATGATGTATGCGCGGCCATGCAAAGTGCGCATCACAGCATCAGGATCGACTCCTCGAATAGATGCGATTTGTAGACGAGAGATTGGCTGCTTGTACGCAATGATTGCGAGAGTCTCGAGCGCAGCACCAGATAAGCGTGCGCGTTGACCATCGAGGATAAATCGTTCAACGTACGGAGCCATGTCTGGGTGAGTTTGGAATCTCCATCCGCCAGCGATCTTGGCCATCTGAAAACCGTGACCTGCTGTTGCATATGTTTCGGCCAACTCAGCACAAACAGTCTCCACAGTTGCGCTCGGTATCTCAAGCAACTGAGCCATTAGTTCAGTAGGCACTGGTTCTTGTGCAACCATCACCATGGCTTCAATTGCGCGAACCATTTCTTCGGTCATCTCAACCTTCATAAGAATCAATCTCCATTGGTGCATCTGGACCAATTCCGGTCCATTGCACTGTGATGTCGCCAAAACGATCGCTTTGGTCAAGTTCGATATAGCCCTGCTTGTACATCTCAAGAATTGCAAGAAAGCGCACAACAATTTCTAGACGTTCAACCAAGTCAGCAGTAAGCCTGCGGAAAGATGAAGTTCCTAAACGAGGCAACTCCTCCATCATCTCTTGCACTGCCTCGGCGACTGTGAACCGAATGGGCGATACGTGATACAGGCTGAGTTCTTCGCGAGGTCGTGGCGTGATTGCAGACACGAAACCCTTTTGCAGTTTCTCGACAGTGATTCCTTCGAGTAGGTCGGGGGCGACATCATTGAATCGCTCGTCTACGCCCGTGGTGCGACCATAGACACGGTCTGCGTCGTCTACAAAATGCGCAAGAATCTTGGCAACATCTTTAAACGTCTTGCACTCGAGAAGACGAGCCAACAACAGGTCTCGTTCTTCCCACAAAGCAAGCTCGTCATCGAGATCGACGCTTTCGCGACCAGGCAACAAACGGCGTGTCTTCAGTTCGATCAAAGTTGCAGCAATCAAGAGGAATTCGGTGGCGACCTCTAGATCGAGTTCGGTCATCTTCACCAGTTCGGCCAGATACGCATCCACGATGGTGGACAAGCTGATCTCATGGATATCAACTTCTTCTCGCAAGATGAGATGCAACAGAAGATCGAAAGGACCTTCATAAATCGGGGTTGCCACATCAATTGCCACGGCTTCATCGTAGTTCCCGACCCGACCATCTAGAGCAATTGATACCGTTTCGGAGCCTATTTCGCACTAGCGTCTGAGCATGCCCCGCGTTTTGTCCTGCATTCAGCCCACCGGCTCTGTGCACCTCGGAAACTATCTGGGTGCTTTAGTCAACTGGGTATCAGGTCAACATGATGGCGATGTTTTTCACGGAATCGTCGACCTCCACGCTCTCACGGTGACTGACACTCCAGACGTTTTGGGACAGCAAACCATCGAATTGGCCGCCATGCTCTTTGCGGTAGGTCTTGATCCTGAAGTGGCAACTGTTTTTGTGCAGAGCCATATTCACGAGCACACCGAGTTGGCATGGATCATGGAATGCACCGTTTCTTTCGGGGAACTCAGTCGCATGACTCAATTCAAAGACAAAGCCGCTAAGCGTGAGTCTGACTTTGTCTCCGCTGGTCTCTTCACGTATCCCGCACTGCAAGCTGCAGACATTCTGCTCTACGACGCTGAAGAGGTTCCTGTTGGCGATGATCAGCGTCAACACATAGAAATCACTCGCGATATTGCCATTCGATTCAACCATCGTTTCGGCGACACACTTGTATTGCCAAAAGCTGTTCATCCAAAAGCCGGAGCGCGTGTGATGGACTTGCAAGATCCAACATCAAAGATGTCAAAATCTGCTGCTGCAGACAATGGACTTATTTACATGCTCGACGACAATGCCACCATTGAGAAGAAGTTCAAACGAGCAGTTACAGATTCAGACGGCGTCGTTGCATACGACAGAGAGAACAAGGCTGGTATCTCAAATCTGCTCGATATCTTGTCCGCTGCAACTGGAACACCAATCCCGCAACTTGTAGAGCAGTACAGCCAATATGGCCCGCTCAAGAAGGACACTGGTGATGCCGTTATTGCTGTGATCGATCCAATTCGTTCTCGCTATAACGAACTAATGAACGACAAGGGTCAACTTGCGCAACTCTTGAAGATCGGCAATCAGCGCGCACGTGAAGTGGCAGCTCGCACACTCGACCGCACACACAAGGCAATAGGCCTGCTTCCACGCATCTAGATATTGTCGGCTTCTAGAAGCGCAGCCAGCACCAGAGCAGACCCTTCACCGCGCACTAGCCCAACAGTTTCTGCGTCACTAACACTGCGCAGCATTTCAGCGCCAAGCTCTTCATGTTGGTGATACAGACGGAAACGATCAGTACGGGGTCCAATCAGCGTGGCAACA
>JBIKZT010000128.1:0-3570 GCA_044354565.1 Ilumatobacteraceae bacterium | reverse complement strand
CCATTTCGTCCATTCGACGAGCAAGAATCTTTGCCTTCTTCTCATTACGTGTGGTGCAGTCACAGCGCACCAACACATTCAGTTCGGGCAGATACTTGCCGGCGTCACGGACGTAACGTCGCACGGCACTGTCTGTCCAACCCATTTGATATGTGTGAAAACGCCCACTAATAGCTACTAATTCAGACACCGCATCAATATCGTCCGTTGGGTACTTCATTACTTTCATGCGCTCGCGTGTCATTCGTGCACCAACAACTTCGTGGTGATGGAACGTAACACCTTTGCCTTCTTTGAATCCTCGAGTACGCGGTTTGCCAACATCGTGGTACAACGCAGCAAGTCGCGTGATACGAAAATCAAATTCACGGTCGTCTTGAAGTTGAACATTTTCAACAACAGCAAGTGTGTGCGTGAGAACATCTTTGTGACGATGAATCGGATCTTGCTCAAGACGCATGAGGCGCAACTCCGGCAAAAAGTGATCGACTAAACCAGTGTCAAACAAGAACCACAAACCTTTACTTGGTTTTGTCGTTGTCATTAATCGGTCAAACTCAATACGTACTCGTTCAGCAGAAACAATGGTGAGTCGATCTGCCATTGCTGTCACTGCTTCTACGAGTGCAGGCTCCGGCGTTGCATCGAGCTGAGAGATAAAGCGAGCAGCTCGCAACATGCGCAACGGATCGTCGCTAAATGATTCTTGTGGAGACAACGGAGTGCGTAAAACACCGGTCATTAAATCTGCAGCTCCACCAAACGGGTCTACCAACGTCGGTGATTCTGAAGTGATTTCTAATGCCATCGCATTAATCGTGAAATCGCGTCGAGAAAGATCAACATCAATGTCAGTTGCGAATTGCACTTCAGGTTTACGTGAATCAGGTGAATACGCCTCGGCGCGATGCGTTGTGATCTCGTATGTGCGATCACCAATTTTCAAACCAATCGTGCCGAACCGTTCGCCCTGAGTCCATAAAGCGTCGGCGATTGGAGACACGATGCGCTTGATGTCCTCGGGGGTTGCAGTTGTGGTGGCGTCAAAGTCAATGGCCGAGAAGTCCGTGTTGGCATCGGCCGCGCCCACCAATAAATCACGCACGGTCCCGCCCACTAGGAACAAGCGGTGTCCGGCCTCACGAAATCGGGCGGCAAGGGGCTCCATCTCCTGGAGAATGGGGGCAAAGCGCGCAGGAATCATGTCCACTGAAGGCTAGGCACACCCAACTGCTCTGAGGTGTTCTCTTTTCTCCCCAGTCCCCCTTTGCCACCAGAGCAGGGGCACTACGGTCAAGGGGGTGAGTTTGGTCGAGCATTCCCCCCGAACGGGCACCATTTGGTCTGGGGTGGTCAGTGCGCGAGTTCGGCCGTGGCCCCATAATGACCACAAAGCTTTCCTTGTTATTAATGGCGCCCACGGCCCCGAGATGCAGTTACCCGACGACCCCATCTTGAATACATGGATACAGACGATCAGTTCGTGGGGATACCGCAGTGTGCGTACCAGTGCTTTGGCCCCCAGTGCTTCCTCACCCTTGGAACGCTTGGGTTTCAGCGTTTCTCAAAGCCTCGTCCTGCTGCAAAAGTTCCACGACCAGTCCGATCCGCACCTCGCAACGACCCATCCAACTCATCTCGTGCGCTCTCTGCCCTTGTTATCGCGTCCCAGTCGGGCGACCATCGATGCCATTTTGGGCGTCGATGCCTCAGCGTTTGGAACGGAATGGTCTCTCGACACGGCGACATTCGAAGAAGCATTAAAGGCCACGCGCCACTGGCGCATCTTTGTATCTCGGGCAGAAAACCGCATTGATGGGTTCGTTCTTGCAGGCGTGACTCAGTCACACGGATTCATTCAACGCCTTGCCGTCCACCCCAATGCACAAAGGGAAGGCGTCGCATCTGCACTTCTCACGTCAGCACTCAACTGGACGCAGTCACGACGTTGCACCAACACCGTGGTGAACACCGACCACAACAACGAGGCCGCGCTCGCCCTGTATCACAAGTTCGGCTTTGCAACTCTTGACTATGGTCTTTCCGTGCTGGAGAAAACACTGCCATGACGCGACGACTGCGATTAGTACTCGCCACGTGCGCATTTGCGACCGCTGCGATCTCGTCTCCTGTGCACGCGGGCCAGAAAGAGATTGACTCACCAGTTCCAGAAATTGGCGTCTTGGCTCAACCCTTCAACATTCTCACTTCCGTGAATGCTCGCTTTGTTCTTGATGCAAACGTTCGTAACTCACTAGATGGCAAAGACACACTTCAGTTCTTATTGCACCGTCGAATTGCTGCGAGAGATTCTTTTGCATCAATTGCAAAAGGTGAAGTTGTACCTGGCGTTAGCGATTCGTTCTCCGTTGCGATGTCACGGGTTGGCCGTGATTACGCCGGTCACTTAGAACCAATAGTTCCTATCATCACCACAGACAAAGAAAGTTCTGCATTGTCAATCTCGCAGGACGGTGTGTACCCAATCACTATTCAAATCATGGACTTTCAAACTAAGAAAATTCTTTCGTCGGTTCTTACGTTTGTCAACAAGCGAACATTGTCGGCCACTACACAGAATCTTTCTATTAGCCCGCTCTTACGTTTGACTGCACCAGCTCTGTTGAAGACAGACGGCATTATTGAATTGGACGATGCAACTCGCGAATCTGTAAAGAGAATGATTTTATTTTTAGGATCCTTTACAGGACCTGTGACTATTTCAATAAGCCCCCAAATCATTACCGCTTTGGGAGAATCTGCTCTTCCCACGGATCAACAACTTTTTCTCGATCTACGAAATCAACTTCGCCGTCGATCAATCGCAACAGACACATTTGCTCCATGTGATCCGGCAGAGTTTGCCGGTCTTGGTTTACAACAAGAATTCATTTCTCAGATGAAACTTGGCGAAGCAACACTGAATCGTTTCCTTCCAGGTGTCACTATTCAGCGCAATGCGTGGGTTGCTACTGAGCGACTCAACCCAGATGCAGTTGCATTGCTACGCGACGCTGGAATTACGAATATCTTGCTTAGCGACGACGCAAGTATTGATGCAACCACGGAACTTCCCGCCAGCATCATTAGTCATCCGGTCGGTGCAGAGAATAAGAACATCTCCGTTGTCTCACATGTGTCTGATTTTGTGGGCGTCAGTTCTACAAACAACACGGCCGAAAAGAACGGCTACGCAGTTGCGGCTGAAGCAATAGTGCAGGGAGATGATCTTGTGTCTGCGGCTATGAATCCAGCGCTCGTGCACATGTTGATATCTCTACCTATTGGTTCGATCGACCAGTTCCGATTGATGACAACTGCGACGAAGGCTCTCTCAAATGCGCCAGGGTTCACACTCATCGATATGGCTGCGTCGCGTGCTGTCGACAACACCACCTCTGCGATTTCTTTTGGGCCTGCGCCAGATAAGTGGGATACAAGTCGTGTGCCCAGTATTCAAAGTGCGCGTACTGAACTAAACGCGGTGACGTCCATGTTGAGCGAGGATGACGCACGCAGATACACCTGGGCGTACTTATTGGGTGTTGGCGCTTCCCCATCTCTCGAGAA
>JBIKZT010000042.1:0-9926 GCA_044354565.1 Ilumatobacteraceae bacterium | reverse complement strand
CACATTGAAGGCCGATTCGCTTCTCCGGTATTTCCTGGCGAAGCACTCACCATCAAGATGTGGGAAACAGGAAAGGGCGAGGCCGTTTTCACCACTTCTGTGGGCGATCGTCTCGTCATCGACCAGGGTCTCATTCGCTTTAGCTAATTATCCCAAGAACTAGGTCTGGGCCGCCCTTCGGGGCGGTCTTTTCCTTTCTGGGCTTGGGTTTTACAATTACGACAATTATGACTGGTTTAGTCGGGAATACGGTATTCTGACTAGATGCCCGTTGCAATCTGGACCAAAGACACCCTTGTCGAACATGCCGATGAAGTGGCATTTGCGGCTCGCGAGCTTGAGACTGCAACCCCTGGCGACATTGTGCGCTGGGCTGCAGATCGCGTTGGTTCGTCCATCACGGTGACATGCAGTTTTGAAGATGTGGTGTTGGCTCATGTTGCTGCCACTGCTGTGCCCGGCATCGAAATTGTGATGATTGATACGCAGTACTTATTCGCTGAAACAAAGTGGCTCGCAGACGAACTCCGCAAGGCGATGGATATCAACCTTCGCATCGTGCATCCACTTCACGTGACGCCAGACAATCTGTGGCAAACCGATACTGAAGCATGTTGCAATGTGCGCAAGGTATTGCCACTCAATGGACTATTGGCTGAACATGCAGGGTGGGTCACTGGTGTGCGCCGCATAGATGGTCCCACACGTGCCAACACGCCGGTTTTGTCTATCGACGAAACACGCAAGGTATTGAAAGTGAATCCACTCGCGCTGTACAGCGACGAAGAGATGGAGTCCTACGAGTACTTGTATGAATTGCCACGTAATCCATTGAAGGATCGTGGCTACCCAAGTATTGGTTGTTGGCCGTGCACCAAGCCAGTTGCAGAAGGTGAAGACAAACGTGCAGGGCGTTGGGCTGGCCAAGCAAAGACCGAGTGCGGATTGCACGTTTAGAGAACGAACAGATCGAAGGAGAAATACATGAGCGCAGTAACGTCGCAAAATGAATTAGAAGTACTTGCAAGCAGATCGCACCTTGACCGTTTAGAGGCTGAAGCAATCACCATTATTCGAGAAGTGGTGTCGGGTTGTGAATCACCCGTGCTCTTGTTCTCGGGCGGCAAGGATTCAGCTGTGCTGTTGTGGCTTGCCATTAAGGCATTTACCCCTGCACGACTTCCGTTTCCTGTCATGCAAGTTGATACCGGTCATAACTTTCCTGAAGTCATTGAATATCGCGATGAATTTGTACGCACCTACAACCTTGAGTTGATAGTTGCTTCGGTGCAAGCAAGCATCGACAGGGGAGACATTCCAGATCCGGGTCCAACTGGAAGTCGTAACCGTCAGCAAGCTGTCACTCTTCTTTCGGCAATTCGTGAGCATAAGTTTGATGCTGCATTCGGTGGTGGACGTCGCGACGAAGACAAAGCACGCGCTAAAGAACGAATCCTTAGCTTCCGTGACAAAAAGGGTGGATGGGAACCACGTTTGCAGCGCCCAGAGCCATGGAACATATTGAATCCACGCATTGTGAAAGGAGAGCACCTGCGTGCTTTCCCAATTTCCAACTGGACAGAGCTCGACATCTGGGAATACATCGCGCGTGAAGAGATCCCATTGCCAAGCATCTATTTTTCGCATGAACGTACCGTGATTGAACGTGACGGCATGTTGCTGTCTGTAGGTGGCCCCGTTGTTGTTGAGGATGGCGAAGTCCCTACTAAGCGCATTGTGCGATACCGCACGGTGGGCGACATGAGTTGCACTGGTGCGATTGCATCGACTGCTACCACGTATGCCGATGTACTTGCTGAAGTGGCGACTGCCCGCATTACAGAACGTGGTGCTACTCGTGCAGATGACAATTTCAGTGAATCTGCAATGGAAGATCGCAAGCGCGAAGGGTATTTCTGATGAGCGCAATTGCTACTGCATCAAACACTCAGGTTCGAATCGCAACGATCGGGTCAGTCGACGATGGTAAGAGCACGCTGATTGGTCGACTCCTGCACGACTCAAAAGGAATCTTTGAAGATCAATTGAGTGCCGTTGGTAAGGCGAGTCGTCGTTATGGAGACGGGTCGTTCAACTTGGCACTTCTTACCGATGGTTTGCGCGCTGAACGCGAACAAGGCATCACCATTGATGTGGCGTATCGGTACTTCGCTACGCCAAAGCGCAGTTTTGTATTGGCAGACACACCAGGCCATGCTCAGTTCACTCGCAATATGGTGACTGGCGCATCAGTGAGCGATATCGCCATCGTGTTGGTCGATGCACGTCACGGAGTTGTCGAGCAAACACGGCGCCATGTGTCCATTGCGGCTTTGCTCGGTGTATCTCACTTAGTTCTTGCAGTAAACAAGATGGACTTGGTGGAGTGGGACGAGACGGTGTTTGACACTGTGGTCACCGATGTCGCGGGCATTCTCTCTACTTTGGGTTCCTCCGTACCAATTCATCCGATTCCGATATCAGCTACCGGTGGACAAAATGTTGTTGATCGTGGCGATGAAACGCCTTGGTATGAGGGCCCTTCGGTCCTTGATCTTCTCGAAACTCTCGACATCAACCCCACGGCAACGATCGAAGCGCGGTTGGCAGTGCAGTGGACTTTGCGTCAACACGGCGGCAGTGATTATCGCGGTTATGCCGGCCGACTTGAAGGTGGCGCCATTCGTGTAGGTGACGCTGTCACTGTGCATCCACAGGGATACTCAAGCACTGTGATCGGTCTTACACGAGCTGGAGCACCAACGGACATTGCGGTGCCTGGTGACGCCATCGCGATTGAACTTGCTGATGACCTCGATGTCGGCAAGGGAAACGTCATCGTGGTGAATGGTGCACATCAACCAGTTGACGCCTCCGGCATTGTTGCCGATGTGTGCTGGTTTACGGACACAGAACTCACGGTTGGTGACGCGATTGTGGTTCGTCACGCTTCTGGAGAAGTGAATGCACGTGTAGCAAGTATCACTCACCGTCTTGACCTTGACACTTTGGAGAACACTCCAACAGACCGACTAGTCCTGAACGACATCGGACGAGTAGAACTAGCGCTTGCTTCGCCACTTGTGGTTGATGAATACCTGGTAAATCGCGCTGGCGGTAGCGCAATTGCGATTGACCCAGTGACGAATGCAACCATTGGCGCACTAATGGTTCGTTCTGGCTATTGATCTTTCGTTACAGACACGGCCTCATGTGAGAGTCTGAGTAGGTGACAAAGCAGACGGTCTGGGTCTTTGGTGATCAATTAAATCGCAGCATCGGAGCTTTGCGAGAGGCATCATCAGAGACGCATCAAGTGTTGATGGTGGAGTCGGCCTCCAAAATCAAGAGCCGTCGGTGGCACATCCAGCGTTCGCATTTCTTTGTGGCATCGATGCGTCGTTTTGCAGATGAACTTCGCTCTGATGGCTTTCAGGTTGATTACCGAGTTGCGCCATCCATGCGCGAAGGGGTGCAGCAACACATTGCTGAAATGCAGCCGAGTGCGGTAGTTACTACTGAAGCAAATAGTTTTGCGGCTCGCAAGTTAGTGAAGTCGCTCGGAATTCAGACAGTCCCATCCAATCAATTTCTCTGCCACCCAGATGAGTATTCGCAGTTCATGGGCGAGCGTCGCACCATCAAAATGGAAGATTTCTATCGGTGGCAGCGGCGCCGGCTAAACGTATTGATGGATGGTGACGAACCGTGCCACGGTCAATGGAATTTCGATGCTGAAAACCGCCTGCCGCCACCAAAAACCGGGCACGACCGTTGGCCAACTCCACGGACATATGAGTTGGATGCGCTGGACCAACAAGTAATCAGTGACGTTGGAGAGAACTCATGGGGTGATGCACCAACAGGAGTGTGGGCCACAACGCGAGAAGATGCTTTACAACGTTTGAACTATTTCGTTGAGCAGATACTTCCAGTGTTTGGCGAGCACGAAGATGCGATGTTGAATTCGAACTGGCATCTGGCGCACTCATTGCTTTCTCCATATCTGAATAATGGGCTACTCCTACCGATGGAAGTAATCCGGGCCGCAGAGTCTGCATATAGAAGTGGCGATGTTCCGATCAATAGTGCCGAAGGTTTTATTCGACAAATTCTCGGCTGGCGTGAATACATTTGGAACTGCTACTGGTGCTGGATGCCGGATTACGCAGGAATGAATGAATTGCAAGCAGAAAGAGACTTGCCGCGAATGTTTCTTGACCCTGAAGCAACCCAGATGAGTTGCATGAAGTCTGTGGTGCACAATGTGCAGCAACGCTCATATGCACATCACATTGAACGACTGATGGTTCTTGGCAACTTCTCACTTATTGCTGGCATCAACCCACAGCAATTGACGAGTTGGATGTGGGAGAACTTCATTGATGCTGCAGAGTGGGTCATGGTGCCGAACGTAATTGGCATGTCTCAATTTGCCGATGGAGGCATGTTGGCCACGAAGCCATATGCAAGTGGCGGCGCATATATCGATCGGATGAGTAACCATTGCAAAGGCTGCGTGTACGACCGTAAGAAACGTGTCGGAGACGATGCTTGCCCGTTTACCAACTTGTATTGGGACTTCTTTCTTCGTCATCAGGATCGGTTTGTAAAGAACCCACGCGTTGCTCGCCAGGTACGTGCTGCTCAACAATTGGGGGACAAGGTTGAGTTGCAAGAGACTGCTCAGACAATGCTTTCTCGTTTGGACGATGGGGTCCTATAAGAAAATTAGGGCTCGAAGTACTTGTTAGAGTCCGTTGCAATGCAAAATATTTCAGAAAACCAGATTGACCAGGGAGCTGCCGAGCAAACGCATCGAGTGCGACGAACGTTCGCAACGATTCTTGGTGGAGTGGGAATTATCTTCTTGTGTCTTGGGCTCGTATCGATGGTGTTGATTGGGTTCGTGTCATCTCCCGACGCAGCAAAGTCCACGGTGAAATCCGCTCTTTCATCTGCAGAAGTGCGTCAGGTGATTGCTGAAGAATTGGTGAAGAAATTAGAAGAGGGTGGCGATGGGGAAGATGCAGAGAATTCGATTGTCTTTTCTCTCGCACGTCCGCTCATTGTGAACGCAGTTGCAAACAAGTTGGGCGAGCCGGCTATGCGTGATTTTGCTGGTGAGGTGGCATCAAAGATGTATGCCGTCTATATCGAAGACGCGCCGGCTACCACCGTAGATATCTCCACATTTGCTACGGGCACCATTGATGCCATTCGTGGCGTTGATCCTTCTGTTCCTAAAGACGAAGACCCAAAGATGGATCCGATTGATGTGAAGAAGAATGAAGGCGATACAGACATTAAAGGAATTCGTAATCTTGCCAAATCAGGTGTGTGGTTGTTTCTAGCCCTTGGTGTTTTGTTGCAAGTGGCAGCGTGGTTTTTGGCGACGGCTGGTCAATGGAAGAAGTTGCAGCGACTCGGTATTCGTCTCGCAATTGGTGGCGTAATCATGTTTGCCGCAATCAGCATTGTGAAATCAAAAGTACCTCAATCTGTGGAAGACAATGAAGCAGCAGCGAAGGCGGCGACTAATTTCATCACTAGTCCAATGCTGACCCGATTTATTGTGCTCACGGTGCTTGGCATTGTGGTTGCCATTGCAGGGTTTGTCGTGCAACGAAAAGAAAACGCGTCAACGGTTTCCTAAACCGCAGTGCGCGTGGTCCCTGGGGTTGACTAAAGGCTCATCTTCAGGTTGTGTCACCCAAGGGAATCACTAAGCGACAGAAACTTCGCGGGTATGCCACCCTGTGGCGCCATCTGGGGCGACACCGGTGACGATTTCAGTTTGGGTGTAGCCACTTTTATCTGTTGCTCGAACCTGAATAACGTGTTGGCCCGAAGTGGACTGCCAATCAAATGTCCACAGGCGCCATGTGTCATCGGAGATATCGTCACCAAGAACGGCTTCGTTCCACTCTGCACCGTCAATGCGAATTTCAACTTTTTCGATTCCGGTATGTTGCGCCCATGCAACACCTGCAACTCGTGTTGGCCCTGCCGTAATTGTTGCCCCCGCACGCGGCACATCGATGCGCGATTGAGTTTTGATTGGTGCATTGCGAGCCCATCCGCGGGGAATCCAATAGCCAGATTCGTCGGACCATTTATTGACTTCGATCTCACTCAACCATTTAGTTGCAGAAACATATCCGTAGATACCGGGAACAATCAGGCGAGCCGGAAAACCGTGTTCAAGTGGGAGTGGCTCGCCATTCATTCCGATTGCTAACAATGCATCGCGTCCGTCAAGAGCAAGTTCAATAGGGAAGCCACAGGTCCAGCCATCGAGACTGCGACTGAATAGTTGTTCTGCTTCTGATTTCACGCCGGCTTGCAGCAGCAGGTCCTTCAGGTAGACGCCTTGCCAAACGGCATTGCCGATGTATGGCCCACCGATCTCATTAGAGACACAACAGATAGTGATGACTTTCTCCACTTGAGGCATCGCTGCGATGTCAGCATAGGAAAGAGTGATCTCTTGATCAACGAGGCCATGAATACGTAATTTCCATTTCTCAAGATTGACATTCGGAAATGAGAGGGCAGTGTCAATTCTGTAAAAGTCGCCATTGGGAGTGATGAAGGAAATATCTTGCGATATTTGAGATGGAGGTAACGATTCAGAAACGGGAGGTAACGAATCTGGTCTCTGAGATTCGATTGAACTAATGCGCTGCCGTTCTTTGCTCTGACCAATGAGTCCAGCTGTTACTGCGGTCGCCCCGACTGCAGCAGTTGCGCGCATAAAACGACGACGATCCCAACCTAAAGGAACTCGCGATGGTGATGGAGTGCTCGTCGCCAACCAACGGTTCGTCAATATGCCTACAAGCCACAAGGCGCCGCCGATTCCAACAACGGCCCCCATAACCGGAGCAAGAATTGAAGAGAGGTTTGATCCTTCTTGTTCAATTGCTGACAGGGCGCCGAGAAAAGCGAAAATTACAATCGCACTGATAAGCGGTGTTGGTGACTTGATGCTGAATGATCCAGCAATGTAGGCGATGGTGGCTAGCAGGATCACGATTCCTACGCGTAAAGCAGTTTTGTTGTCAGTTCCAAACAAGTAAATGGCCAAAGTATTCAACCAGGGTGGGGTGCGATCAATAAATGAACTCCCCACGGCGTCAATAGGAGAAGCGACTTCACCGAGAGCAGCTACCAACATTCCGATCGTGACAGCAATGCCGCCCGATATCAAGCCAACGACTGCACCAAGGCGTCGCGAAGGTGACGACAAAAGCGAGGTGTGCTGTCGCGGAGCGAGTGGATCTACTTCAGGACTAGATGGTGACGACGGAGTAAAGCTCATGTTGTCAAGTATCTATCGCGATCGGAGTGCACTTGTCTATTGCGCCGCGTAAGCGAAGGCAAGTGAAGTGGCAATTGCTAACCAAATTTGGTACGGCACAAGTGCAAAGCCAAGTGTAGATGACGCACGAAAGGCAATCACTAAAAGTGGGATTGTCAATAGGGTTGCAAGCACAAGCATCAGGCTTGCTGCACGAAGTGAATGTGGACCATAGAACAACCATGCCCACGAGAGAGCAGCCGCAACGCTAAGCGTGAGTGTTGCCAGCCAGATCAGTTGGTGTGTGGTTGAGAGTCGGTTGGCCACAATCCACGTGGCAACAATGAGCATCGCGAAGTTGTACGGCCAAATGAGACCGAATACAAAGCCGGGTGGTTGCCAGGCCGGGCGTGGCAGTGATTGGTACCACTGTGCATCTGTGGCGACCCAACGGCCGGAGCCAATGGCATAGACAGCAACGATGATGGTTCCGATGATTCCTACGACAGTGCGACCCATGATTAAGTATGGCTCATGTGACGCGGATAAATCCTTACTCGTGGAATATTCGAGACTTAGTTAAACAATGTCCATTCATCGGATTGTTTTCCGCGTAGTGAGTCATAGTCCACTTCAACGCAGGTGATGCCTCGTGACTCAGCAAGCGTGCGTGCCTGTGGCTTAATGCTTTGCGCTACAAACATGCCACGCAGTGTGCCAAGTGATGGGTCGTTAGCGAGGTCCACTAGGTAACGAGTGAGCTGTTCGACGCCATCGATCTCTCCGCGTCGTTTCACCTCAATCACCACGGTGTTACCAGCAAGGTCTTTGCACAAGATATCTACAGGGCCAAGTGCTGTGTAGTGCTCACGTCGAATGAGAACGAGTCCAGGTTCCATTACGTCAGGTGATGCAGCAAGTAATTCTTGCAGCTGTTTTTCAACACCATCTTTTTCTAGGCCGGGGTCCGTTCCAAACTCGTGGGCCGAGTCATGAAAAATCTCGTGAAACGTAATTGTCATTGCTTCACCCTTGGGGTTGCGCACTATCCAATGGTCCGTGTTGTCCTCAATGACATTGGGGGAGTTCATCCAGTTGAGTGGCTTGTATGCACCACCATCGGAATGAATAGCAACACAACCATCGGCTTTCACCATGACAAGTCGAAGCGCTTCGGGTAGTCGGGTTTCAAGTCGACCGGCATATTCCACAGTGCAGCGCGTAACGATGAGTCTCACCTCACCATTCTTGCCGATGCGACTACTTCACGAGGTGGTCGCGCATGCGTTTCTGAATGAGGTCTCTGCGTTCTTGCAGTTGACGGTATGTCATGGACTCTGTGGAAGCATCGACGCCGAGGCCCTGTTTCAGGCTGCCCATGTCGACTTCGATGGTGCTCACATCAACGCCTAGTTCTTGGGAGAGGCGCGCGCCGTGACGCTGCATGAAAGTCATAGAGATTGTGGTGAGCTCAGCAATGATGTCAAGGTCTGGCGCAAGCCGAGAAATGGCTCCATCGAGAAACACCATGTTCTTTACATACAACATGAGTTCTTTTGGCAACTTCGCGCCGTAAGCGAGCAACGCCTTCACAATGCGCTGTACTTCGGCAACTAGTTCTTCGCCGTTCAATGACGTTGGGTCAATTGTTGGTTGGTCAAGTCCAAGGTCGCGAATCACAGCATCAATATCTGTATCGGAAGGAAGTGCGCCCAGATCGCGAAGGGCGGCTACTTGGCTATGTAAGTCATTTGTAGTTGCGCCAAGCATGAGGCGCATAAACGCAAGGCGACGCTTAGTGGTGAGACGGCCCACAATGCCGAAGTCGAGAAGTGCAGTGCGGCCGTCGCTTAGTACGAACAAGTTGCCACCATGGAGGTCACCATGGAAAATGCCGTGAATAAGAGCGCCTTCCATAAATGAAATCATTCCGGCCTTGATTACTTGCTCGGTATCAATGCCTGCTGCACGCATGCCTTCCACATCGTCGAAGTTGAAACCTTGCAGACGCTCCATCACAAGAACGCGACGCTTCACGAGTACTGGGTGTGGACGAGGGACGATGTAGGCCTCTTGATTGAGATCGTGCAACATGACAGATACGTCAACCATGTTGGCGGCTTCCATTCGGAAGTCCAGTTCTTCAACAATTGTTTCTGCGAACAGTTCCACTAGTGCGGGCGGGTTGGCTAATGCAGCAACTTTGATTCGACCAATCATGAATGGTGCAATCCACGCCATCACGCGCAAGTCGCGGCGAACAAGCTGAGACACGCTTTCGCGCTGGACTTTAACCACCACGTCTTCACCAGTGAGAAGTGTTGCCCTGTGTACCTGTGCGATAGATGCTGCAGCAAGTGATGTGCGCTCGAAAGAAGAGAACACGTCTTCAATACGGGCACCCAAGTCTTGTTCCACGATGGTGCGAACGGTGTCCCACGGTTGCGGAGGAACTTGATCGCGACACTTCTTGAATTCGTCGACTAACTCGGTGGGAAAGAGTCCTTCACCGCTGGAGATGATTTGAGCAAGCTTGATGTACGTGGCACCGAGGTATTCAATGGCGTGACGCAGCCGAAGCGAAACGTATTCGCGTGATGCTTCAGGAGTTGCAAACTTTTTG
>JBIKZT010000127.1:0-3632 GCA_044354565.1 Ilumatobacteraceae bacterium | reverse complement strand
TTGCAAAAGGCTCGCTCTCGTCTCGAGTTGAAATACGGTCGTCCTGCCACGCTGGCTGAACTTTCAAAAGAAGTTGAGATGCCAGAAGACAAAGTCACAGAGGCACTTCGTTTTGCTGCAGAGCCACTCTCATTGTCTGAACCACTTCGTGAAGATGGCGATGCCGAACTTGGTGACGTTGTAGAAGATCGTTCTGCAGAATCTCCATTCGAAACTGCTGCAACTGCATTGTTGCCTGAAGAAATTCAGCGCTTACTTGCACCACTCGACGAACGCGAACGCGAAATTCTGCGCTTGCGCTTCGGTCTTGATGGAAGCAGCGAAGGTCGCACACTTGAAGAAGTAGGCGAACACTTCAACCTCACTCGCGAACGTATTCGTCAAATCGAAGCACGTGCAATGAGCAAGCTGCGTCACCCGTCATCAGACACTGGTGCGCGCGACCTTCTTTCGGTCTAACTCAGTTCGTTCCGCGCACAACGCGAGAAACGCCATCTATGGTGGCCACAATTCCCACACCAAGCATCATTGGTATCAACACGCGTGCAATCCACATTGGCTCAAGGCCAGGTACATATGCTGCTCGTACTTGGCTTGCACACAGCCAAGCGCAAATTACGAGTGCAGTTCCTGCACCAGCATGTAAAGACAACGCGGTGTGCTGAGGGGCGTCAGGTTTGCGCCCAGCCCATAAACCAGCTGTAGTCAGCAAGGTTGCACCGCCTGAAAACATCAGCAGTAACGGCGTGATTCGCGCTCCGATTGGCAAACCAAAGTATTGCAATGCACCTGCAACAACACCGGCGATCGAAATTGCCAAAAGCACACCAAACAACACTCTGCGTCGCGCAATCGACAACAGAATTGCCAAACACAACATCAGCACGCCACTCAGCCACCACCACACGGCTGCTTTCTCTCGCAAGAACAGCGTTCCTGCAACTTCAATGCCAATTCCATCTACTGTGAATGGAACTTTCCACTCCAACACTGTTCCTTCAGCATCAATTGCCGCCGGTGGCTTTGGACTCATCCAATGAACTCGGTGGTCATGCCACATTGCACTGCCATCAGTCGCAATAAGACGCCACTGCGGATTATCTGTCTTAGAAAACTGCGAGAGGTCGACATTTCCATATCGACTGCCATTCAAGAACGCTGTCGTGGAACCATCGTTGACAAATACTTTGTTGTCTTTCGTGATCTTTAAGTAGGGCTCGTTCTCATATCCGGGAATCATCACTTCGTGATTCTGTGATTGCACGTGAAAGAGGGCATCACCGCCCAAGATTCCTACCTCTACTCCACTGGGTAATCCTGGTGTCACAGAAGTAATGACAGATTCAGTGTCGCGCGCCTGCACGCTGTCGCCAGAACCAAGGTGGACCGGGATGAGAGAAAACACCGCTAGAAATCCGAGGAAAATGCCCACACCTAGACGGTACTTCGCCGCCCCCATCTTCCATAGTCTGTATGCATGCCTAAATCTTCCGCTGCGCCAGTTCTCCTGATTAGTGACACCGTCTGGGAACGCCGCGCGGCCGAAATCTTGGCGATTGCACCAAACACCCAACCCATTATCTACGTGGGTGATGAACCCGTTGCCGATGAACTTCTACCAACTATCGACATCGCCTTCTTTTCTAGTGACGTATGGCCAGACCGACCACGTGGTCTTGTTATTTCAATCCTGAAAGCAACTCATCTGAAATGGATGCACACATTTTCAGCTGGTGTGGACAGCCCTTTCTTTAGTGACCTCATTAAGAAAGGTGTCACGCTCACTAATTCATCTGGCGCGGCGGCCTCACCTATTGCACAAACTGCCATCTTGTACATGCTTGCCCTTAGCCGTAACGTGCGCGCGTGGTTCGAACATCAGGACAACAAGGAGTGGGAACGCCACGAATTCACTGAGCTAGACGGCGCACGATTAGCAGTGATTGGTATGGGGCCAATCGGTGTGGAAATCGCCAGGCTCGGCGCAGCGCTCAACATGGATGTAGAGGGAATACGGCGATCGCCAACAGGCCACGAACCATGCCCCACATTTAGTTTTGATCAATTATCCGAAGTTCTGGGACGTGCAGATTGGGTCGCCCTTGCCCTTCCCCTAACGCCTGATACCCAAAATCTCTTCGACCAGCAACAATTTGCTCGCATGAAGCCGGGTGCCCAATTCATCAATGTCGGTCGCGGTGAATTGGTCGATGAGACTGCACTCATCAATGCACTCAACTCACAACATCTTGCTGGCGCTGCGCTCGATGTGTTTGCAACAGAACCACTACCCGAGGATTCCCCCTTGTGGTCAATGAAGAATGTCCTGATCACTCCTCACAGTTCCGGCGCCTCTGTGAAGTCTGGCCTGCGCGCTGAAGAGCTTTTTGTTCGTAACTTTGCATTGTTTGTGCAGAACGAACAGATGCACAACGTCGTCACTATCTGATTCCACCCAGTTCATTACTCCGTACACATTGACTCCCATAACCAAGGGAGGTTCAATGTCAACAATCTTTATGTCATCAAAAGGTGGCAACTGCACAACAGTGACTGCAGCAGCATTTTCAGTTCTATCGGCACAACGAAACGGCAAGACACTACTCATCGATCTATGTGGTGATGTACCCGCCGTATTGGGTTTACCCGAATCAACAGGCCCGGGCATCAATGACTGGTTGGCCGAGCGAAATACCGCAGATGCACAAGCACTTCTGTTGCTTGGCACCACAGTCACGGAAAACTTGATGGTGGTTCAAAGGGGCTCTCGCTTTGTCGACGGTGAACCTCGCTGGAAAGAGTTGGCTGCCATCATCTCTGATTCTTCATTCAACGTGATCATTGATGCAGGAACTGGCTACCTTCCCGACGAACTCGTTGCAATCATTGGCGAAGTCACCATGGTGGTGAAACCGTGTTATCTCACTTTGCGCCGCGCTACGCAACATTTTCATCCACACAACGTCATTGTCATCAAAGAAGAAGGGCGTGCGCTCACAGTCAACGACGTCAGTCATGTGCTGCACGCTCCCATCGCCGCGCAGATTCCATACGACTCTGCCATTAGCCGCGCAGTCGACGCAGGGCTTCTTGTCAGCCGAGCAGAAGTTCTCTTTAGCCCCTATTTCACTAATTGATGTCGGGCTCTGTTGATTGGGGTCCGCTTCAGACATACCTAGACAATCCAGAGATCAACGAAATTATGGTCATCAACGAGGGCGAGGTGTGGGTTGAAGACATCGACGGTCTTCAGATGGTTGCTTCGATCAATTCGAAACAGACCCAACATTGTGTTGAACAAATCGCTCGCTCATCGGGCCGTCGTATCGATCTCATGTCACCGATTCTGGATGCACGCATGTCCGATGGTTCTCGTGCATGCGTGGTCATACCACCTATTTCGGTTGATGGTCCCACCATCAGCATTCGCAAATTCAGCAAACGCATCTTGCCCCTTGCATCTTTTGGTCCTGCGGCTGCCACAGACATTGTTAAGCAACTAATTACAACTCGTGCAAACATCGTGATCAGTGGCGCAACATCGTCCGGTAAGACATCACTACTTTCTTCAGCATCACAGTTCTTTTCTCCACACGAGCGCATCGTGTGTGTGGAAGACACCAACGAGTTGC
>JBIKZT010000126.1:0-3701 GCA_044354565.1 Ilumatobacteraceae bacterium | reverse complement strand
GCCGTGCGACGTTACGTCCGTGACGCCGGCAAGTATCTGCCCGAACTGAATGTGTTGGTGCGCTGTGACTGCACCACACGTAATGAGAAGAAGGCAAAGATTCTTGCTCGTCGAATGGACGAAATGGAAGATCGCATTGCTGAATTGATGCAGAAGGAAGAACTTGCAGCGCTACGTCCCGAGCTTGATGGTGTGCAAGTGATGGAACTTCTCGATGTTCCCGCTGGTCCTGCTGTTGGTGCAGCGTTGGATTTCATGATGGAGATTCGCTTGGAAGAAGGAATTCTTGGCGAAGAAGTAATCACTCAACGCCTGCGTGAGTGGTGGAGCGCTAACGCCGAGTCAGTGATGAACACGAAGCGCTCTGGGCGTCGTAGGTCTGAATAACTTACGAACCAAGTTTGCGTGCACGTACAACAAGTGTTGACGGCGCAACAGCCATTGGTTGATGCAGCGGCACGAGTTCATGCATCACGTCGATAGAAAAGTTTGCTCGTTGTAACGCCATAGTGAGTTCACCAATGGTGGGAGTTGTAGATCCGTATTGACGGCGTGCTGTGGAGTCATTTCCGTCGAACACTGCAGACATGGGGTGAGTTACCGCGAATACAAACCCGGCTTCAGGTCGCAACACGCGGTGCACTTGGCGAAATAGTCGCGCAATGTCTGTATCGAAGGTGATGTGGTGCACACACAATGCAAGGTCGATTCCTGAATTCATGAGAAATCCAAGGTCTGCTAACTCGCCCTCGTGAAACTCCACCACAACGTCTGCGTTGGTAGCCGCTTGACGCGCCCGCTGAATTGCTTCTCGCGAGGGGTCAATAGCGATACTTCTGGCTCCTCGAAGGGCCATGGCAACCGAGTTGGGAACCGTGCCGTACAGGCCAAGCTCCAAGACACGCTTGCCTTTTACGTCGCCGCAGACTCGTAATTCGTTTTCGTTGTGTACGGATGATCCGAAGGAAACGGCGGGGCCGTCGTTGGCGGTAAAACGCGCATCTGACATGTCGGCATCTTATGACTATCTTGTGTAGTCATGGGTTTCTCCGTTGATATGTTGCGCGGTGGTGCTGGAGTTGTCGACCACCAGTTATCGCGACGTGCGCTCATCAATGAAGTGAAACGTGGACGCGTGAGCAAAGACTCGGTCTGTGATGCGCACCCCGAATTAATCCGTGCCGCCAAGAACATTGGGGAGCCATCGAAGACGCTATGCCCCATTTGCGAAGAGGTAAACGTTGCATTGGTGACCTACGTGTTTGGTCACGGCCTTCCAAAGAATGGCAAGTGCGTCATCGATCGAAAAGACATCGTGAAGCTGCAAAGCACGCCTCACGAATACGCCGCCTATGTAGTGGAGGCGTGCCCACAATGTCGATGGCACCACTTATTACGTGTTCTCCCCATCGTGGGTCGAGGCCGTACACGCCGAGCCCAATAGGTCATTTGTTGCCCCACTGGGGTTTCCCATCGCCACATTTGTCTTGTTGCGTATGGGAAATGGCTGTTTGTAACACCCGTGTGTCACGGTGAGAGTCAGCAGGTACGCTCATCGGGTCACATATTCACCCTGCCCCTTCGGGGGCCCCGGGAACGTACTCGGGTCCGAAGGGAGGTCACACGCAATGCGTGCATACGAACTAATGGTAATAATCAGCGGCAATCTCGAAGAGAGCGTTGCCCATTCTTGGTTGAAGAACATCACCAACTCGATCACATCGGTTGGCGGCACTGTTCATGGAAACCCTGATTGGTGGGGCAAGCGTCGTCTTGCTTACCAAATCAAGAAACAAGACGATGGTTATTACGCCATCTTTAACCTCGTAGCCCCCGGTGGAGCAATGGACGAAGTAGAGCGCGGATTCCGCATCTCTGATGAAGTGTTGCGCCACAAGTTGCTCCGCTTACCAGACGACGAGGCAACTCGTCGTGGACTCATCTCGGCGGCATAAGCCACCTATATCGAGCACCTGCTTCGTACACCTCTTATTCGGAAGGAACCATCAATATGGCCGATAACTCAATCACTCTCGTTGGGAATCTAACCCGCGACCCAGAACTTCGCTTCACCACTGGTGGCAAGGGCGTGGCATCTTTCAGCATTGCTGTTGGTCGTCGCTACCAAGTCAACGGCGAATGGCAAGAGCAAACCTCATACTTCAACGTCGTTTCGTGGGGTCAAATGGGCGAGAACGCAGCAGCAACCCTCACAAAGGGAATGCGCGTCATCGTTTCAGGTCGTCTCGAGCAGCGTGAATACCAAAACCGTGAAGGCGAAAAGCGCACGGCAATCGAAATCAACGCCGACGAAATCGGACCAAGCCTTCGTTGGGCTACCGCTTCAGTTGAGCGCACACCTCGTAACGAAGGCGGCAATGGCGGCGGAGCACCTCGCGGTGGCAATGCTGGCGGCAACGGCGGTGGCAACACCGGCGGCGACTTCTTTCCAAACGACGAAGAACCTTTCTAAAGCGTTCTCCCTTTCCCCTGTAACCCTTCCCTGATTCAAGGACCACACAATGACTAGTAAAAAGAACAAAATCCGTAACGCCCGTGAGGCCAACCGTAAGTACAAAAAGAAGGCCAACCCACTGGCCATCGAAAAGGTTGTCTTCATCGATTACAAAGACGTGAGCCTCTTGCAGCGCTTCATGTCTGATCGCTCAAAGATCCGCGGCATGCGTATGAGCGGTGCCAATGTGCAGCAACAGCGCGACATTGCTACTGCTATCAAGAACGCTCGTGAAATGGCATTGTTGCCATACACAAAGCGCACTGTCAGCACACGTGCACCTCGCCCAGGCGCAGAGCGTCGTGGCGAAGAAGAGGCAACTCTCGAGATGCCAGATCAGTCAATTAGTTCATCATTCGTTCCGGACGATGCTGCAGACGATGCAGTCGAAGCAGTAGAGACCGTGACCGAATCAGTTGAAGCTGAAGTGGAGGCATAAGCCATGAACGTCATTCTCCGTGAAGACATTGCAGGCGTCGGTCGCCGTGGTGACATTGTCACTGTTGCCGATGGTCATGCACGTAACTACTTGTTGCCACGTGGACTCGCACTTGTTGCATCTGCCGGAGCAATTCAGCAGGCCAACTCCATGCGCCGTGCTCGTGACCTGCGAGTAGCAAATGATCGTGCTGCTGCGCACACCGTTGCTGAAGCACTTACCGCTCGTTCATTCACAGTGAAGGCAAAGGCTGGCAACGAGGGTCGTTTGTTCGGTTCCGTTACCACAGCCGACATTGTGTCTGCACTTACCGCTCAAGCTGGCGTCACGCTCGATCGTAAGAAGATCGTTGCTCAGCCAATTCGCACCACCGGTTCACACACAGCGCTCGTACGTTTGCATGCAGACGTTGAGTGCACCATCAAGCTTTCGGTTGTCGCAGGCTAAGTGCCCGCGCAACGAAGCTTTATCCACAGGCTCGGGCTGTTGTCCCCAGCCGAATCCACAGCTATTTCGCAGGGTTATCCACTAGCAATCCACAGGCATTTGCAGGCAAGGTAGAGGTTCACTATGTCGGACTTCATCGAGCAACGAAATACGCGGCCAGCTGCGCCACGCGGAACGCGTACCGACAGTCGCGTACCTCCACACAACCTCGATGCGGAAGCATCGTTGTTGGGTGCAATGTTGCTCAACGAAGAGCCCATTGGTCTTGCAAGTGAAAAGCAATTAGTTCCTGAAGACTTC
>JBIKZT010000125.1:0-3702 GCA_044354565.1 Ilumatobacteraceae bacterium | reverse complement strand
TGGTAACGCGTTCACTTCTTCAACAGATTCGACACGAGATATTGCAAGAGGTGCCACAGCCATTGTTCCTACGGCCTCTTCATGACCTTCATGACCCACATAGACAATGTGATAGCCCTTCGCCGCGCGAGTCTTCACTTCGTGATGTACTTTGGTGACGAGCGGGCATACAGCGTCTACAACGTAACTTCCTTTCGAGCGTGCAGCCGAAACAACTTCAGGTGCCGAACCGTGGGCAGACAACATGATTGGGGCACCATTTGGTACTTCATCGATGGAGTCAACAAATATCACACCCTGAGAAATGAAACGGTCGACAACAATTTTATTGTGCACTATCTCGTGATAGCAGTAGACAGGTTCGTCAAAAGTTCTGACCATCCATGCCAATGCTTTGATTGCCATCTCAACGCCAGCGCAGAATCCTCTTGGTGAGGCAAGGAGAACCTTTTGCACTGTCATACGTTGATAACAGACTAGCGATTAGGGCCAGCGATAGCCTATGACTGGTGAAAGCAGTGACCGATTCTTACCCAGTGATTGCTGGCGTCGAGCAAGGGTCGAATGCGGCATCTGCTGGAGTGCTTCCGGGCGACAAAGTCGTGTCTGTAAACGGTGTGGTGCCTCGCGACATTCTTGAATGGCAGAAGTTGGTCGATTCCGATGAAGTCGAGTTGATGCTTCTGCGTGGGAACGAATCAATCGATGTCTTGGTGCACAATGCCGCAGGTTCCCCTTTTGGGGTCTCAATCTCTAGTGCCGTATTCGATCGCATTCACACATGCGATAACCATTGTGAATTCTGTTTCATTTATCAATTGCCGAAGGGAATGCGTCGCAGTCTGTATCTGAAGGACGACGACTATCGGTTGAGTTTTCTGTTTGGCAACTTCACCACATTGACACGATTTACGGAAGCAGACCTTGAAAGAGTTCTTGAAGAGCGGTTGTCGCCGATTTATGTGAGCATTCACGCAAACAGTCCTCATCTTCGTTCCGAAATGCTGAGAAATGATCGAGGTGGTTTCAGTCTTCGTTGGATGAAGATTCTCGCGCAGAACGACATTCAAGTTCGTGCGCAGATTGTTCTTTGTCCGGACGTGAATGACAAAGACCATCTTTCGGAAACGCTTGCTGGGCTTTTGGAAGAATGTCCCGAGCTTGAATCAATTGCGATCGTTCCATTAGGACTGTCTCGGTTTAACACAGAAAGCCGAATGAGAGTGCAGTCCAAGGATGAGGCTGTGGAGACCATCGCAATAGTGGAGAAGTGGCAGTCACGCTATAAATCACTTCTTGGTCGTGATGTGATTCACTTAGCCGACGAGTTCTATCTCGTGGCAGGAATTGCATTACCCGAAGCCGAGCACTATGGCGATTATCCGATGCTGGAAGACGGCGTTGGTCTTGCTCGTTCGTTTGTCGACTCATTTACTGGAGTTGGTCCCGACCACGCAGGACGGAGCGATGGTTTCTTTTCGTCTGTTGATTCACCTACGGATTATGTGCGGCTTGTGAACCCTGCAAGTGATACAGGATTGCGTACTCAATCAGTTGCATCGGTGACGTTGCGCGTACGTGAGAGGAAGACGCCTAAGCCTTTGGCTGTCATCACAGGTTCTTATGGGGCGGTAATTCTTTCCTCCGTCATGAAAGCAGAAGGTTTTGCCGATGTCGATGTTGTTGAGGTGAAGAATGAATATTTCGGTGGCAACACCGGTGTAGCTGGACTCCTTACTTATGAAGATATTTGTGCTGTTTTACGCCGACGGAGTGACAATCGTCGCTATTTAGTGCCCGATGTGTGCCTAAACGATGGAGTCTTCCTTGACGGAGGTACCTTTGAAGCGCTTTCTAGTGAGTTTGACGTCGAAGTCATTGCTACAAGCGGCGCAATTTTGCGTAAGAGGTTGGAAGCAGCCAAGGAAGAGTTAGCCCATGTCTGAGGAAGAGATTGTCAATTACCCCGTAGTGGTAATCGTCGGCCGTCCCAACGTGGGAAAGAGCACGTGGTTCAACCGCGTCATTGGTGAGCAAGCTGCCATCGTTGAGGATCGTCCTGGTATCACGCGAGACCGTCATCGCCGTATGGCCGCTTGGCTCGGTGTTGATTTTTGGATCGTCGACACAGGTGGCTGGATGCCGAGTGGTAGCGAACTAGACGACAAGGTTTCTCGTCAGGTTGAGGAAGCTGTTCGCGAAGCAGACCTTGTGATTTTCATGGTTGATGCTGCGATTGGCGTCACCGATGAAGATGAAATGATTGCAGCCTGGTTGCGTCGTACAAATGTGCCCGTGTTGTTGGCCGCTAACAAGTCTGATAACGATCGTCGCGAGCAAGAGCGCTGGCAGTTCATGTCTCTCGGTCTTGGTGAGCCTCTGTCGGTATCGGCTTTGCATGGCCGTCGTTCAGGTGATTTCTTAGATGAAGTCGTTGCACGCATTCCACACGTTGAAGCACCTGTCGAAGAGATAGAAGCGATTAAGCCTGACGGAGTTCCTCGCGTTGCCCTAGTGGGTCGACCAAACGTCGGTAAGAGCACCTTGTTCAATCGTCTTGTTGGCGCAGAGCGCTCAGTAGTGCACGACATGCCAGGAACCACTCGAGATGCCATTGACACACTGGTAGAGACACCAGAAGGTCCTTTAGTTTTCATTGACACTGCAGGCATGCGCCGTCGTAGCAAGATCGATGATTCGACAGAGTATTACTCGTTGGTTCGAGCATTGAAGGCTATTGATGGAGCGGACATTGCAATGTTGATTATCGACGCAACTGTTGGCGTGACCAGTCAAGATCAGCGCCTGGCCGAACGTATCGACGTTGCCGGTTGCCCGATTCTTGTTGTTCTCAATAAATGGGAACTATTGGAGTCTGAAGATCGTCGTTCAGTTGAAGCAGATCTTGCTCGTATGTTGTATTTCATCGATGATGCACCGGTATTGAAACTGAGTGCGCTCACGGGTATGGGTGTGCACAAACTCCGTCCTGTGTTGCAAGAAACTATCGAGCAATACCATCGCAAAATTCCGACGCGTGACGTGAATCGCATTATTGCTGAAGCTCAACAGAAGCAACCAGCCGGCGGGGGAGCACGTGTATTGTTCGCTGTGCAAGGGTCGAATGATCCACCAACGTTCACGTTGTTTGTAAATCGTGAGTTGCCTCAACCGTACATTCGTTATCTCGAGCGTTCTATCCGTGAAGCATTTCAATTTGGATCTACACCCTTGAAGATGCGTGTCAGGAAAAAGGGCGATTAGTAATGCCATGGTGTGAGCCGTGCGCAAAATACTTTGCTCCGTCCGCCTTGATGGACGACGGAAGTTGTCCGCAATGCAAAGAAACTTTGGAGGTTATTTCGGTGTCTGGTCGAGTTACCGCAGACACGCTGGACTTGCGAAAACTTGCGTGTCTCGAAAATGAAAAAGCACCGTGGCATTTCAAACTGCTTGTTGGTCTTTTGTGTCTGTACCTCGGTTGGCGAGTCGTGCAGATATTTGTCTAGTTGCGTAAGCGACTGGGGCGATAGAGTTGGTATCCATTCGGGCTGTAGCGCAGCTTGGTTAGCGCGCTTGTCTGGGGGACAAGAGGTCGTGGGTTCAAATCCCGCCAGCCCGACCAGTGAGAGTTATCTCGTAGGCTTATCTACGCATGTGCGGAAGATTTGTTGGCAACTTTAATACTCAGGATCTTTTCAA
>JBIKZT010000124.1:0-3726 GCA_044354565.1 Ilumatobacteraceae bacterium | reverse complement strand
GCACGGAGCTGGCGAAAGGGCCGGTTTAGGCGGCTTCTTTCTGATCGATAAGAGCCTTGAGGCCATACGCCATATTGCGTGGCAGGGCCAGCAATAGACCCGCAAATTGCGAGAGCATGGCTTCGCGCGATGGAAGATCGGCAAGTACTTCGACGTACTTTGCTGTAACAACCTTATTTGCGACGGCGCCGCCACGAATGACGAGCGACGGGTTGGTCTTTGAGTATTCCTTCAGAATCTTTGCTACGGCGGCAACATCTTCACCACTAACAAAAGTGATGGCGGTGGGGCCGACGAGAAGATCATCGAGACCTTCGATACCAATTTCACGAGCGGCGAAGCGAGCAAGAGTGTTTTTATACACGCGATACTCGGCTCCGACACCACGCAATTTGGTACGCAAATCTGCAAGGGCAGGAACAGTGAGACCGCGGTATTCAGTGATGATGACCGCGGAAGCTGCTTCGATCTTGCTGCGCACTTCTGCGACGACGGCTTCCTTTTCGGAACGGACAGTTGACATTTCACCTCCTCGGTGGTCCTCTACGACCTTGGCCAATGGCCTTGGTACTACTGCTTGTTGTTCGCTCGGGGCGCTCGCTGTAAAACGAACGCCGCAACGAGCGAGGGAAATTCCCAAGCAGGAGAGGAGTCCGCCTCGTCTGGTGGGTGTAAACCCCTTAGCCGGCGAACCGGACCGGATGTCTCTGGCGAGGACCGAGAGATCAGTTGTAAATAATGAGCCTAGGGGTGGATTGAAACAAACCCCACCCTGGGCGCGATGGGTTTATTCGGCGACTTTGAGACGGTTGATATCGATCTTGATACCAGGTCCCATAGTTGTTGAAATAGAAATCTTGCGCAGGTACTTGCCCTTTGCTGATGCTGGCTTTGCACGCTGCACTTCGTCGATGACTGCACGCATGTTTGCTTCGAGGTCGGCAACGCTGAATGAAGCCTTACCAACGCGTACGTGCACATTGCCGTAACGGTCGGTGCGGTACTCAACTTTTCCGCCCTTGAACTCGCTCACTGCGCGACCAACGTCGGTGGTAACAGTGCCGGTCTTTGGGTTTGGCATAAGACCACGTGGTCCGAGTACACGACCCAAGCGACCAACAAGAGGCATCATGTCTGGTGTTGCAATGATGAGATCGAAATCCATATTGCCTTTTTCAATGTCGGTAAACAGATCGTCTGCACCAACAAGGTCGGCACCAGCGGTACGCGCTTCTTGAGCAGCATCACCAGCAGCGAACACTGCAATGCGCAATGTCTTACCTGAACCTGAAGGCAGAGCAACAGTTCCGCGAACTGCTTGGTCTGCTTTACGTGGGTCTACACCTAAACGAATGGCAAGATCGACTGACTCGTCAAACTTTGCACTTGCGGTCTTCTTGACCAATTCAGCAGCTTCTGTTGGTGTGAACTGTGTGTCACGATCAAACAGGGCAATAGCTGCCTTGTACTTCTTTGCTAACGGCATAACGCCTCCCTCTTCCTTTTTTTGTTATTTGTTTTCTTCGCCCGGTGAGGTAATCCGTTGGGCGTAAGACTTGTGAAACTTTTAGACGACCTTGAGACCCATGGAACGAGCCGTTCCACGAATCTGCTGCTTGGCAGCTTCGATGTCGTATGCATTGAGGTCTGGCATCTTGATGAGTGCAACTGCTTCAATGTCTGCTTCAGTCACGGTTCCGGCAACTGTTTTGCCAGGTGTGGATGATGCTTTATCGAGGCCAGCCTTTTGACGCAACAACACAGGTGCTGGTGGTGTCTTCAAGATGAAACTGAATGTGCGGTCTTCAAAGATGCTGATTTCAACAGGAATAATTGTTCCTGCTTGTGACTCGGTTGCAGCGTTGTACTGCTTCACGAAGTCCATGATCTGCACACCGTGAGGTCCGAGTGCTGTACCTACTGGAGGGGCTGGTGTTGCCTTTCCTGCAGGAATTTGAATCTTTACGATTGCTGCGATTTTTTTCTTTGCCATGGTTTTTCTTCCTTGTGACGACTTGTAATGCCAACAGCCCTAGAGCTTGGCGACCTGACTGAAATCCATCTCGACCAAGGTCTCGCGACCAAAGATGTTGACGAGAACTTTAAGTTTGAGATGATCGGTGTTGATTTCAGCGATTGTTCCGTTGAAATCGGCGAATGGGCCTTCCTTCACGCGAACGCTTTCGCCTTCTTCGTAATCCACCTTCGGTGCTTTGCGCTTCGGTGCATCTTGACCATCGCCCTTTGCAGTGAGGAATGTTTCCACTTCCTTACGTGACAATGGAGTTGGCTTCTGGCCTTTATGGCTTTGGCCAACGAAACCTGTAACACCTGGAGTGTTGCGGATGCAGAACCACGTGTCGTCATCCATTTCACAACGAACCAAGAGATAGCCAGGGAAAACTTTTTTCTGAACGGTCTGCTTGCGGCCATTCTTGAATTCAACAACGTCTTCCATCGGGACAATGATTTCGTAAATGCTGTCGCCGAGATCCATAGACGCGACACGAGTCTTCAAGTTGATTTCAACTTTCTTTTCGTATCCGGACTGTGAATGCACCACGTACCACTTGCCAGGCTTTGCCCATGCAGGTGTTTCAGTTGGGGTGTCACTGTCTTCGTCTGAGGCGTCGTCAGTGAGATCGAGCACCACATCGGGCTCGACTGTGTCGTTCTGTGCAGCCTCGGGGGCTTCTACGGGGGTGAAAATATCGTCGCTCATCAGTTATTCCTTGTATAGCCAACCAGAAAATAAGCCAAAAACTGCATCGAGTCCACCGACATATGCGGTGAAGATGACGACAGTAACCAAAACAATCATGGAGTAACGGCGTACTTCAGGCCATTTCGGCCATGACACCTTCTTCATTTCATCGTTGACTTCACGCAAATAGGTCACTGGACCAGTGCGAGGTTCATCGTGAGCCTTCACGCGGGCTTGCGGCTGGGTACGCGTGGGGTTGCCCTGCTCATTGAGGACTCCCATTCGTTTCATAGCTCGCTTTTGCTCGCGATTCAGATCTTCGGTTGACATGTTCTTTTCTCTTGTCTAAATGTTCTTTGCAGGGCAGGAGGGATTTGAACCCCCGACCATCGGTTTTGGAGACCGGCGCTCTACCAGCTGAGCTACTGCCCTCTACCTGTCGCACCAGTTCGCGTTACCGCGACCGTGCACATGGATCCGACTAGCGGGTTTCCTTGTGCGTGGTGTGACGACGATCGCGAGAGCAGAATTTTTTCATCTCCAAACGCTCGCGGTCGTTGATCTTTGACTTCATGGTGATGTAGTTACGCTCTTTGCACTCTGTGCATTCGAGCGTAATTTTCACACGCTTGTCACTCTTGGCCATGGAAAGCCTCCTTCTCCAGAACTTTTAGGTTCGCTACTTACTTAAGAATCTTTGTGACGCGGCCAGCGCCAACAGTACGGCCACCCTCACGGATAGCAAAACGCAAACCATCATCCATAGCAATCGGCTTACCCAACTCAACAGTCATATTGACATTGTCACCAGGCATCACCATCTCAGTACCAGCAGGCAACTGAACAGTGCCAGTCACGTCTGTAGTACGGAAGAAAAACTGCGGACGATAGTTATTAAAGAACGGCTTATGACGACCGCCTTCTTCCTTAGTCAACACATACACCTGACCCTCAAAGTTGGTGTGAGGAGTAATGGACCCAGGCGCACAAAGAACCTGACCACGCTCAACATCTTCTTTCTT
>JBIKZT010000123.1:0-3734 GCA_044354565.1 Ilumatobacteraceae bacterium | reverse complement strand
GTGCTTGCCAAGAAGCAAGGTTCCGTGGCTTTGTTCCCTACGTGTTTAGTGGAATACCAGCAGCCTGGTATCGGCCAGGATTTGGTGAAGGTTTACGAACGCAATGGTGTTGAGTGCTCGCTTGTAGATGGCGCTGGATGCTGTGGTGCTCCATATCTACACAGCGGCGACATGGAAGGTTTCACGAAAGTTGCCACGAAGCAGGTAGCAGTTCTTGCTCAAGCCGTACGAGAAGGTAAAGACATCGTTGTGCCTCAGCCAACATGTGGCTACATCCTGAAGAAGGATTATCTGGATTACGTCGGTGGACCCGATGCAGAACTAGTTGCTGCACATACATACGACTCGTCCGAGTATCTGATGAATTTGCATAAAGCAGAAGGAACCGAACTCGACACGAATTTCCCTGGGACTATCGCAGAGACCATCTCGTATCACATCCCATGTCACCTTCGTGCGCAAAACATTGGCCTTCGCAGCCGTGACCTTATGAAGATGACGGGAGCAAAGATCAAGTTGATCGATCAGTGTTCAGGCATCGACGGCATGTGGGGTTTTAAAGCTGGCAACGAAAAGTTCTCTGTGCCAGTGGCGAAAAAACTCGCAGAAAAAATCGAAGCGGCTGGAAGCGAGATTGTCGCTGGTGACTGTCATCTTGCTAACACTGCAATCGTCGAACAGACAGGTCAAGTAGCGCAACATCCATTGCAAGTGATGGCGCGCGCTTATGGTATCGCCGAAGAATCTTCGAAATAAACAAACTACAAAATAAACAAAAGGACAACAATGAACACTGCAGCCCCCCTCAGTAGTCGCAAGTTGACACTCAACGACATCGCTGACCAGCGAGCATATGAAAGAGAACGCGAAACTTTTCGTGCACACATGATCGAAGTGAAGCGTCGTCGTCGCATTGCAATCGGAACACTTCTCACAATCATGTTTGAAAATCGAGACACGATGCGTCTTCAGATTCAAGAGATGGTGCGCGTTGAAAAGGTGCTCACCGATGAAGGAGTGATGGAAGAACTGAAGGCGTACAACCCGATGATTCCTGAGCCCGGTCAAGTCTGTGCAACTTTGTTCTTGGAGCTCACATCTGAAGAGCAAGTACGTGAATGGTTGCCAAAATTGGCCGGACTCGAGCACAGCATCTATTTGTTGTTGGCAGATGGATCGCAGGTTCGTGGCGCAATTGATGCACAGCATGCGGCTGGATTGACCCGTGAAGACGTCACTGCCGCAGTGCACTACCTCACTTTCAATTTCACTCCAGAACAGGTGGAAGTGTTCGCTTCTGGGCCTGTCACTGTGGTCTGTGACCAGCCGAACTACCTCGAGACGGCTGCATTGAGTGACGCCAATAAGGAAGAACTCCTCACAGATCTTCGGCCCTAGGTCGCTCTAGCCCTGCGCCGAGGGGCACTGGGGCCTCATTTCATCGTTGCTCACGAGGATTAGACATCTGTGACCACGGACACATACGATGTGCCGCAAGGGGCGTTGCTCCGACATCGAGGGGGTATGCGATGTCCAGGTCAGAATTGTCATGGAGACAGCAGGGAGCTTGCAATGGCCTTGACCCTGCCGTGTTTTTTCCCGACTCCGAGGATGCTGCTGAGGAAGCAAAGTGCATTTGTGCAGAGTGTCCTGTACGGGTCAATTGTTTGGAGTATGCCCTAGCCACCCGTGAGAAGGATGGCATCTGGGGCGGTGCCACCGACAAAGAAAGACGAAGAATCATTCGTCATCGGCGTCGCTTGGCGTAGATACTTAGTAGATGACACGCGACGAGAAGTTCAACGGATGGCCTGAGCTTCTGGCACACCTTCTTGATCGACGCGACCTAAGCGCGGCTCAGGCGAGCGCTGCAATCACTGAAATCTTGAAGGGCGATGCAACTCCTTCACAGATGACTGCATTCATTGTTGCTCTGCGCGCCAAAGGTGAAACCGTCGTTGAACTTGAAGGAATGTTGCATGCCGTTCGTTCGGCAGGAATGCGCGTTGATCTAAAACCAGATCTAGCAGAGCGCGCAATCGACATTGTGGGAACTGGCGGAGACAACAGCAATACAGTCAACGTGTCCACTATGTCTGCTCTCGTTGTTGCAGGTGCAGGAGTACCAGTGTGCAAACACGGCAACCGTGCTGCATCTTCAAAGTGTGGCGCTGCTGACTTGCTGGAAGAAGCAGGCGTTGCAATTGAACTCGATCCACATGGCGTAGAGGCTTGTGTCGTTGAAACTGGTTTTGGTTTTTGTCTAGCTGCGAAGTTTCATCCGGCTTTTCGATACACAGGGCCTTCGCGACGTGAAATTGGCGTGCCCACTGCGTTTAACTTGCTCGGGCCGATGGCTAATCCGGCTCCTATCGCCAACATGTTGGTGGGCGTTGCCATGCCAAACATGATGGCTGCAATGACCGGAGCGCTTTCTACTAGGGGAGTCACAAGCGCGTGGGTGGTTCATGGCCACGGCGGGCTCGATGAATTGGCAGTGAGCGGACCAAACACTGTGTTTGAACTCAAAGACGGCACAGTCACTCAGTTTGAGATCAATGCAAAAGAATTTGGAATCGCGTCGTCAACATTGGAAGATGTTCGTGGTGGAGATGCGGCTCAGAACTTGGCGATTATGAAAGAACTTTTCAAAGGAAAACCCGGCGCTGTGCGTGACATCGTGACTTTCAATGCGGGTTGTGCGCTGTTTGTGTCTGGCGTTGCCGGAGATGTCATGGATGGCATCGAGCGCGCACGTGCATCAATTGATTCAGGCTCGGCAGCTGCGGTGCTAAGCGCCGTCGCTGAAGAGAGCTCGCGTCAATTAGCGCGAATGGAGTTCTAGCCGTGAGCGTTCGCGTACCAGCCACATCTGCAAACTTGGGACCAGGGTTCGATGTCCTTGGTTTAGCACTCTCGTTGTACGCCGAAGTTGGTGTTGTCGATGCAGACCCGATGCCGAGCGATGCGTCCATCGCCGACGAGGGGCACCCTGCTCACATCGCTTTTGCACGCGCCGGTGGTGTTGGTCGCATCTGGGTACGCAACTCAATTCCCATGGGCCGAGGGCTTGGCTTTAGTGGTGCTGTGCGTGTGGGTGGCATCATTGCCGCTGAAGTGCAGCAAGTTGGTTCATTGTGGACCCGTGAGTCGTCGCGCGCTTTAGAAATTGGAACTGAACTAGAAGGTCACGCAGACAATGTTGCGCCTTCGCTTCATGGCGGCGTAGTCATCACATCTGAAAACATGGTTGTACAAGTTCCCGTGGCGTTAGCTCCAACTTTTGTGATGTGGATTCCTGAATTCACTACTTCAACAAATGAATCACGAGGAAAAATCGGGCCAACAATTGCACTCAATGATGCGGTATTCAACATTGCCCATAGCGCCATGTTTGTCACAGCTCTTGCCACCGGCAATGTGGGACTTCTTAAAGAAGCATCACGTGACCGCATCCATCAAGACATTCGGTTCACTTCGTCACCTGCTTGTAAAGAGGCGCTCACTGCCGGGCTGACTGCCGGAGCATGGTGTGGATGGCTGTCTGGCTCTGGGCCGACTGTTGCCATTATGTGTGCCGCCGAACAAGTGTCAGACATCTCGAAAGCGTTGCCTGAAGGGGGACGCACGGAAATCCTTCATATTGATTTTGACGGAGCCGTGGTCCTGTAGGGCAACTTTGGTACACCCTGTCGGCAAGGTACGGGTATGGAAACAACGCCACAGATGCCCGG
>JBIKZT010000041.1:0-10357 GCA_044354565.1 Ilumatobacteraceae bacterium | reverse complement strand
CCAAAGAAATGGGCATCGACGTCAAGAATGTGTCTTCTTCCATGGAAGAAGCACAGGCTGACCGTGTTCGTCGTAAAGCCGTCAAAGAGGGATTAGTACGAGATGTACAACCCGCTGAAGAGAAGCCAGCAAAGAAAGCTCCCGCCAAAAAAGCCGCTGCTAAAAAAGCAGACGGTGAATCTGGCGACGGTGATGCACCGGCAAAGAAGACTGCTGTCAAGAAGGCTGCCGCAAAGAAAGCTCCTGCGAAAAAAGCAGCTGCTGCAAAAGTTGATGCAGATCCAGTTGAAGAAACGCCAGAAGTTATTGCACCCCCACCAGTTACGCCTGTTGTTGAAGTACCCTTAGCAACAACTCCTGTTATTGAAACTCCTGCGCCAGTGGTGGAAACCCCGGCACCTGCGGCGCCTGCCGCCCCAAGCGGTGAGTCTCGCGTTATCTCTAGTGGTCGACCAACAGGGGCGATTCCTCGCCCTCCAGTCGTTCCACAACCTCCTTCTCGACCATCGACTCCTGCAGGTCGTCCTCCAGCGGGAATGCCTCCAACCGGCATGCCACCGCGTGGCCCAAGTGCAGGTCCTCGTCCGATTCCACCACCACCCGGACCAATGTCTGCCTCTGGTCGACCAATACCTCCGCCTCCTGGTGGTCGTGTTGCACCTGGTGGTCCGCGTCCTGGTGGCCCAAGCGGTTTCCGTCCTGGTCCTGGATCGCGTCCTGGCCCTGGTTCACGTCCTGGTCCTGGTGGCCCACGCACTGGTGGTCCTGGTGGGCCACGTACCGGTCCTGGTGGTCCTCGTACTGGTGGCCCCGGTGGCCCTGGTTCACGTCCTGGTTTTGCCCCTCGTCCTGGTGGCCCTGGTGGCGCTCGACCTGGTGGTCCTGGTGCCGGTGGCCCTGGTGGCGGTCCTGGCGCAGGCGGCCCTGGTGGCGGTCCTCGTCCTGGTGGCGGTCCCGGCGGCCCACGTAATGGTCAGCGTCGCGCACCTCGTAAGAAGTCACGTGCACGTCGTCGGCGCGAGTTCGATGAATTGCAGCCGCAGTTCACGAACTACTCCAACAGCAATGCTCCAGTTCCAGAAGGCACCATCGTTATTGAACGTGGCGTGTCTGCACAAGAGTTTGCTCCAAAGTTAAATCGCACAGCAGCAGACGTTGTTCGTTACTTGCTCGAGCACGGTGAAATGGTGACAGCCACCATGACACTCAGCGACGATCAGATGGAATTGTTTGCGCTTGAAGTTGGTGCTGAAGTTCTTCTTGTCGATCCAGGTCAGCAGCAAGAAACTGAATTGCAAGCATTGTTCGATGACTCTGATGATGACGATGAGACATTGCAGCAGACTCGTCCACCTGTGATCACAGTGATGGGTCACGTTGACCACGGTAAAACTACGTTGCTCGACAGAATTCGTTCTGCAAATGTTGTCGCTGGTGAAGCCGGTGGAATCACGCAACACATCGGTGCATACCAAGTAGAAAAAGACGGCAAGAAAGTCACTTTCATCGACACACCTGGTCACGCGGCGTTCTCAAAGATGCGTATGCGTGGTGCACAGGTCACTGACATTGTTGTATTGGTTGTTGCAGCAGACGACGGAGTCATGCCACAAACAATTGAGGCCATTAATCACGCAAAGTCTGCTGAAGTGCCCATTGTTGTTGCAGTGAACAAGATTGATAAAGAGAACGCTGATCCACAGCGAGTTCTCACTCAATTGGCAGAGTACGAATTGGTTCCCGAGGCATGGGGTGGAGACACCATCGTTGTCGAGATGTCGGCACAACAAAACTTGGGTATCGACGACTTGTTGGAACAGCTCACTGTTGTTGCTGAACTAGAAGAACTCACTGCAAATCCAACAGGACGCGCAAAAGGAATTGTTCTCGAAGCAAACCTCGACATTGGTCGCGGACCTGTCGCCACCGTCTTGGTGGACAAGGGAACCTTGAAAGTGGGCGACCCAATCGTTGCTGGTGCAGCATGGGGCAAAGTACGCGCACTCATCAACGAGCGTGGCGAACAAGTAAAAGAAGCTGGCCCATCTACACCTGTACAGGTGCTCGGATTGTCGTCTGTGCCTCAAGCAGGCGATGAGTTCCGTGCAGCACCAGACGAAAAGACTGCTCGCGTTGTAGGTGACTCACGTGGTCACACGCGTCGCACCTTGAACCAGCGTGGAGATTCACGTGTTCAAGGTGGCGTAAAGCTTGAAGACATCTTTAGTCAGATTCAGGCTGGAGAAGTGGCAACACTGAACCTTGTTATCAAGGCCGACGTACAGGGCTCTCTCGAAGCAGTGACGGAAAGCCTTCGTAAATTGGAGCGCGAAGAAGTCAAGGTGGCATTTGTCCATCGTGGTGTTGGCGGTATCACCGAGAACGACATCACACTGGCAGCTACAACTAATGCAACGCTCATTGGTTTCAACGTTCGTCCCGACCGCAAGTCGCGTGAATTAGCTGAAATCGAAAAGGTTGAAATTCGTACATACGAAATCATCTACAAACTGTTGGAAGACATGGAACGAGCAATGCTCGGTCTGTTGGCTCCTGAGTTCGAAGAAGTGGTTACTGGCGAAGCAGAAGTGCGCGAAATCTTCCGTGTTCCAAAACTCGGAGCAATCGCCGGATGTGTTGTGCGTACGGGCGTCATCACTCGTGGCACGAAGGTTCGTTTCCTACGCGAAGGAACCATCATTTGGAAGGGCTCCATTCAGTCATTGCGCCGCTTCAAGGACGATGTACGTGAAGTGCGTGAAGGTTTCGAGTGCGGTATCGGCTTGTCCGACTTCCAAGACCTCAAGCCAGGCGACATTATTGAAACGTTCGAAGAACGAGAAATCGCTAGGGTCTAGCCATGGCTGACCTTGATTTTTTCTTCGACCCTGTATGTCCTTGGGCATGGATCACATCTCGTTGGGTGACTGAAGTACAACAGTTACGCAATTATGACGTTTCGTGGAAGTTCATTTCGTTGAAGTTGATCAACCAGGAGTCAATGGATTATTCCAAGATGCCTGCTGGCTACAAGGAAGTTCACGCAGCTGGCACATATGGTTTGCGCGTGGCCGCCAAAGCGCGTTCTGTCGCCGGAAACGAAGCAGTAGCCAAGGTGTACACCGCACTGGGTACAAGTTTGCACAACAAACAAGAGCGTGAACTGTTTGTTGCCGACATCGAAGGCCACATCGCAAAACTTCTGGGTGAAGCAGGGTTGCCTGTGGAATGGGCCGACGCAGTCAACGATGAAACCTTTGACCGACTGATTTCTGACGAAACACAGATCGCTCTTGAGCGCACAGGTAAAGATGTTGGTACGCCCATCATTACTTTTAACCCTGGTGGAGTGCGCGAAGGATCCTTCTTTGGTCCCGTGATTTCCACTATTCCACGTGGCGACGAAGCAGTGCGTTTGTGGGATGCCATTGAAGTGATTGCCACGGCGAGCGGAATGGCTGAATTGAAGCGCTCATTGCGTGCTCGTCCAAGCTTCGACTAATCATCTTCTAGTCTTAGCGCCATGAAAGTTGTCTATACGCCAGCGCATCTATTGCATGATCCTCACTCAGAAATTGAGAAGGGAACTGTGCATTCTCCGTTTGAGCACATTGGTCGGGGAGAAGTGATTCGAGAAGTGCTCTCTGCCGATTCTCGTTTTGAAATGTTGTCGCCATCAGAGTGGGGTATTGATGTCATCAACGCCGTACACAACCCTGGGCTGCATCGCTTCTTCACTACTGCTTGGCAGGAGTATCAAGACATCATCGGGCCAACCCGAGAAGTAACGCCTGAAGTCTTCTATCGTCCGTCGCTTCGCCACAAGATGGCTGATGGTGTCGAACCAGTTTCCATCACGGGTCGCCTGGGTTGGTGGTGTTTTGAAACCACAACACCTCTTACTGAGGGCACATATGCCGCAGCGCGTGGCGCAGTAGATACTGCAATGACTGCCATGCAATTAGTGCTTGATGGCGAACGTGCTGCATATGGTTTGTGCCGCCCACCAGGTCACCATGCAACAACAGATTTGTATGGCGGTTACTGCTTCTTCAATAATGCGGCAATCGTGGCGCATCATGTTGCGAGTACTACCGGTGTGAAAGTTGCTGTGTTAGACGTTGACTACCACCACGGCAACGGCACACAAGAGATTTTCTATGATCGTGACGACGTGATGTATGTATCGCTGCATGGAGATCCGTCTCGTGCGTATCCGTACACCATTGGTTATGCGGACGAAACGGGAACTGGTCGTGGTCTTGGCAGCACTGTAAATGTGCCACTCGCTGCGCGCACTGACGATGATAAGTATGTTGATGCACTAACTGACGCAGTCGCAAAGATTCAAGCATTCGGCGCTCAGATGGTTGTGGTCTCGCTTGGGCTAGACACATTCATTACAGATCCCATCTGTGACTTGTCAGTAACTACCGATGGTTTCCGTCGCAGTGGCGAAGTAGTGGCGGCGCTCGGGCTGCCAACAGTGGTGTTGCAAGAGGGTGGCTATGACGTCGACAAACTCGGTATCAACGTGCAGAGTTGGTTAGTGGGACTGGGCGTCTAGCCCTACCGCTTACCCTTTCTTCAACGCATCGATCACTGGCAACCAGCGATCTGGGTTTGCCTTGTACGGCGCATAGAAGCTCAGGCGATCAATCACGTCGCCGTAACGAGTAATCAATTCAGGTGCAACTCGCTCAGGCTCGCCAACAACTGCAAAGGTATTCAAGATTTCATCTGTAATGAGATTTCCCATCTCTACCCAGTTGCCCTGTTTCGACAATCCGTTCAGTTCTTCTTGAAGGCCGCCCCATCCGTGAATGTCGAGAACACCTTTGTATGCAGGTGTTGAGCCGTAGAACGCAATCTGCTGGCGTGTACCAGCGGCTGCCGCTGCCATCTCTTCTTCGGTGGTTCCGGTTACAACAAAACTTGGCCCGACTAATTCAAAACCTTCCATGGTCTTGCCGGCCTTTGCACGACCACGCGCAAGTGCAGGAATTGTGACTTCACGAAGGTACTTCTCGGTGGTAAATCCGTGGCATAGGAATCCGTCGCACACTTCACCAGCAACTTCTGTCATCAATTCGCCTACGCCAGCAAGAAAGATTTTCGGTGTTCCAAATGGACTGAGCTCTTTTGCATCTGGTGTGAAGAACGGAGTCATCAATGTATGTGTATAGAAATCGCCGCGGAAATCTAGCTTGGTACCGTTCTCCCATGTATCCCAGATTGCGCGAATGGCAAGAATCATCTCGCGCATACGGGCTGCTGGGTGGCTCCACTCCATTGAGAATCGCTTGGTGATGTGAGGTTTGATCTGGCTGCCCAAACCAAGCATGAAGCGACCCTTTGAATATGCCTGAAGGTCCCAACCAATGTTGGCCAAGTTCATCGGGTTACGCGCGAAGGCAACGGCAATCGAAGTTCCGAGTTCCAAGGTGCTTGTGTGTTCTGCGCCAAGCAAGAGGGGAAAGAACGGATCGTGCGAGGTCTCGGCGGTCCATGCGCCAGAGTACCCAGCTGCTTCTAATTCTTTTGCTGCGTTTGGAACCTTCGTGAGATCCGTACCAAGTCCGCCATCTACCTTCATGATTGTCCTCCAGGTTGCTGGTCTCGCAAGAACTGCTCAACCTCTGCTGCTAATTCGTCCACACTAGGGATAACTGCATCGTCATTGGTAGTTGAACTCCGAATGCCATGTATTTCGTCGTACGCAATCTCTAGTTTTCCCAACATTTCAGCGTGTTCAGGATTACTGGACACCAGTTGGTCAAGACGCTCACGTTGCACTCCAGCCTCTCGTCTGAGAGCAGAAGTGTCGAGCGTGAGTCCTGCTTCAAGACAGATCGCTTCGACGAGTGCAGCGCTTGCTGCCGGATAAGCCATGGACGCCACATAATGCGGAATTTGTGCCCACATTCCCATTGCAGGAATACCAATGTCGTGCAATGCATGTTCCAAAATTGCTTCAACCCCGGCAGGAACATCTACAGAGTTTTTTGTAAATGACAATCGCGCAGCAATGTCAGCATCGGGGGACGTAGTGGAAAGGCCAACGGCGCGTGTATGTGGTGCGCCGTATGGATAGGCACCCATGCCAATCATCTTTTCAACACCAAGTTGTTGGGCAAGCCCTGCGACAGTATGTGCAAAATGTTGCCATGCCGTATCGGGTTCAGGGCCGGTCAATAACAAAACGTCGTTGCCAACTTCGTCATTGCCAACGCGCATCTCGGGACACGACCAAACGATCCGAGTGTTAACTCCTTCGCGCAACTCCATCATTGGTCGGCGTGCGCGGTAATCAATGAACGCGTCACCATCGAACGTAATGAGGTCACGTGAGACGATGGCATTCTTCAAATGTTCCATTGCCGCATTGGCTGCACCACTTGCATCAATCCAACCGTTGAGCATCACAATCAGAACAGGCGAATCAAGCGTTGGTAATTGGCCTTTGACGGTAAAGGGCAACGGTGTAGAGGTCATCGCAGTTTCTCAAGCATGCTTGCTGCCTTTTGGGCCGCACCATCTACTTGAAGCTTGAATGGCTCCAGTTCGGCAGGGTCTCGGTCTCCAAGAGCGCCACCGAGGTATCGGGCATAGACGCCTTCAATAATGCACGCAAGTTTCCAATAAGCAAATGCAACGTAGTAATCAAGTTGTGAAATGTCACGGCCAGATACTTCGCCATAACGTTGTGCAAGATCGGCGCGATTAAGAAATCCTTCGGCGGTACACACTGCATTTGACCAGGCGCTGGCTTCGTCATCTGGACCTGTCCAGTACACCATGAGTAATCCAAGGTCTGCCATGGGGTCTCCAAGTGTGCAGATTTCCCAGTCGAGAACTGCAATCACATTGCCTTGCGTGTCGACCATGCAGTTATCGAGTCGGTAATCGCCGTGCACAATCGTGGCTGTACTTTGCACTGGTATGCGGGTCATCAGCTCTTCGTACACGCTGTCTACGAGTGGAAGCTCACGCGTGCGCTGTTCAACAATGTTGCCGTGCCAACGCTTTAGTTGACGTGCAATGTATCCATCGTGTCGGCCGAGATCTTGAAGACCAACAGATGTGATGTCCACAGCGTGAATGGCCGCCATGGTGTCCACGATTGATTCACTTGCTCTGCGGCAGCCTTGTGGTTGAAGGATGGAACTAGCAGTGGCTTTGTCGCGGATGACATGACCGTCAACAAATGCCATGACATAAAACGGCAGGTCGTTAACTGCTTCGTCGGTGCATAGGCCAAGCGCAGGCGCAACAGGAACGTTGCTCTTTGCTAGTCCCGCAATGATTCGATGCTCACGGCTCATGTCGTGGGCGCTGGCGAGACGATGACCAAGTGGTGGACGACGCAGCACATATGAATGACCTGCAGCGTCGTCGACCTTGAACGTGAGGTTCGAGTGGCCACCAGCGATCTGGGTGTATGAGAACGGAGCTGTTGCGCCAGGAATGTTGGCGACAAGCCAAGTCTCAACATTGGGACTGATGCCATGGGGAAGACTCACACCTCAAAAACTACTTGTGTTGGCCCTTTGAGGCCTAAGCGACAGTATTGGAGGCGGTTCGGTGGTGCCGTTCGCCATGGCAGAAATCCACATTTCACGCGTGGATGGACCGAATTGGAAACACGTTGAAAAGATCCTTCGTCACTGGTTGGCGTACATCGGCCTCCGGCGCCTAGTTGCGATGGCCGTGTCGGTGGTTTCGGCTGGTGTGGTTGTTTGGCTACTCATTCGCCCCTCAGCGCCATTGGTAGAGGCAGTGGTGCCTCAGGTGGGAGCTACACCCGTTGTCACAGCAAGCACGGTTGAACGAAGTGGTGAACTGATTGTGCATGTCACTGGTGCAGTGCAAAAACCAGGTGTGTACCGCTTGCAAACTTCTGCGCGCGTTATCGACGCGGTCACTGCTGCAGGTGGAGCAACAAAAACTGCAGACCTCGAGCGAATCAACTTGGCACAAACTCTGATTGATACGGAACAGATATTTGTACCGAGTCGCTCGTCATCGCGGCCACGCACCACGGTCGCACCACGATTGCGTCCGTCGCGCACCACGGTTCCACTCAACATCCCGGGCGTCGCTGCACCAAGTGTTGCACCATCAGTTCCAAATAACGATGGACGCATCAACATCAACTCAGCAACTGCGCAACAGTTAGATACGTTGCCCGGGGTCGGGCCTATGACAGCCAAAGCGATTGTGTCGTACCGCTCACAGAAAGGTCCATTTTCGAGTGTGGATGATCTGCTGAATGTTCCAGGAATCGGGCCAGCCAAATTGGCGGCAATGAAATCAAAAATACGAGTGAGTTAAAAGGCGCCGAGCAGTAACGCGCCGAGCAACAACCCACCTGCAGCACCTACCCAAAGACCACTACCCATAACTACAAACTCGCGCGTCCATTCGCGCCAGCCGACTATGGGGCGTTGTGTCACGCGAGCGGCAACAACTTGTCCGAGTAGCCACCACATTGCACCGCTCAGTGCGATTGCAACAAGCAGTCGACTGCCGCCACCAGTTGCGGGCATTCCCAAGAGAGGCATGACAGGTAAAGCCATCACCATGCAGATAAATGAGACGCCACCGCCGATGGAACCAGAAAAGACAAACTTCACGACGACTCCGAGTAACCACAGCGAAATAGCTATGGCAATCGCGATGAGGCCGCCGCGTCGCCGGATTGCGCGCCGCGTCGCAAATAATCCACCAGGCATTACTGGCCACGAACGTCGTGGAGAGGGCACAGATGCAGGCATGGGTCAATCGTATGACCCCAGCACTCGTGCAACGGGGCATCTCTCTGGGCCGTCGCTCATGATCACATTGGCTGCTGCAGTGATGTGGTTGATGACGATTCTGGGTGAGCATGTCAGTGAGGTTGCGCATCTGCGGCCGTTGGCATTGATTGTTGGGCTCGTCACGGTCGCCGTTGTCTTTTATGGCCGGCAAGCACGAGTCAGTATTGGGTTTTTTATTATCTGCGGGATTGTGGGTCTAGTGGGAGGTTCATCTGCGTGGAACGGTGTAGATGAGTTGGCAAGCGTTCCCTGTTCTGGTGATGCGATTGTTCGCACAGACCCCACGCAGATAGGCAATGCAGTGATCAGTGTTCTTGAAATTGAGAATATTCGATATCGCGCCATTACTCATGGGCGTCTTGCGTGGCGACTGAAAGAACGCATGGCCGGTGAACATGTTTTTGTTGTCGGCGATTGTGGTCAATCGGCAGGGAGATACCAACGGTTTGATCATGTCAATCACATCAGAGGTCGCATCGTTCTGTCCGAAGTGTCAGAAAAGTTCTCTGATGGTTCCTTGTATATGCGGGCGGCAAATAGAACACGCAAAACAATGATTCGCGGTGTGCGTCATATGCCGGATCAATTGCGAGCACTCTTCACGGGGTTAGTGATTGGAGATGATCGCGAACAATCACGCGAAATGGTGAACGAATTTCGCGCGAGTGGGCTGTCTCATCTATGCGCTGTATCAGGTCAAAACGTGGCGTATCTGTTAGCCGTGATGTCTCCGTTGTTGGGTCGTCTTCGCCGAGTCCCTCGATGGTGTGTCACGCAGTTTCTACTTCTATGGTTCGTTGCGCTCGCACGAGGAGAACCTTCAGTCTTGCGCGCTGCATTCATGGCTGGTGTTGTGGCAACTAACTCATTGCGTGGCAAACCGATGAACGCGCGGTCGGTCATTGCGCTCACGGCAATGATGCTTTTGGTTGTTGATCCACTACTTGCGTGGAGTATCGGATTCGCGTTATCTGTTGGTGCCACATTGGGATTGGCATGGTTGTCTCATCCGTTGCAGAAGATTGTGGGTTCGCGTGGCGGTATGGCGTCCACAATTGCAGCGTTGGTAGGCACCATGCCCGTGTCGTTCGCCGTCTTTGGGCACGTGCCGGTGGTGTCGTTAATTGCTAATCCAATGTCACTTGCAGTTGCGGGAGCGGTGATGATGATTGGGCTTCCACTGGCAATTCTCGGCGGAATCTGGGCACCATTTGCTCTAGTCGTTTCATGGCTCATGGTGCCTCCCGTTACTTGGGTGGCTGGGGTTGCTGCGGTTTGTTCGCAGATCTCACCCACGGGGTGGTGGAACCTTTGTGGGTGGCTTGTTGTCGTAGGGGTCATCGCGGTGCGCATGCGTAATTCGGCCAATCGACCCACCTCTGTGGCAGGGTAGAGGCATGGCGGCGTATCTCATTTCAGGTGATGAAGCTCTCATCAGTCTTGAACTCACGTCACTCGTCGATCGATTGGTGGGCGACAACGACAGGTCCATGATGGTCGACGATTTCGATTGCGCCGAGTCGTCTGTCTCGCTTGCG
>JBIKZT010000009.1:0-29690 GCA_044354565.1 Ilumatobacteraceae bacterium | reverse complement strand
GAGCAAGAATTTTCCTCCTCGGTTCCTGATTTTCAATTCGATGATGATGATTTGCCTGGCCTGAAGACAGTTGCCGACGCAGTCGATTACATCGCGCGCACACTCGGAGTCTGAGGCAATGGTGTCGGACGTGTCCGAGGACGCACTCGCCGAGTGTTCTCAACGCATCGGCCACGAGTTCGCCGATCAGTCATTGCTTCGTCAAGCACTCATTCACCGGTCATGGCAGGCGGAGAATGATTCGCCCATCACAAACGAACGTCTTGAGTTCTTGGGTGATGCCGTGTTGGGTTGGGTCGTTGCAGATCTAGCGTTTCATCGATTGTCTGACCTACCTGAAGGCAAACTCACAGATCTACGTCGCAGCGTTGTGAACATGCACGCACTTGCTGAAGTTGCTCGAGGTTTAGCGATTGGTGAGTTTCTTCTCTTGGGCAAAGGTGAAGATGCTGCTGGCGGCCGTGACAAGTCTTCGATTCTTGCTGATGCATTAGAAGCCCTCATCGGTGCTGTGTATCTCGATGCCGGTTCTGTGGCGGCGCATCGTGTGGTGCGTTCTTTGATGGAGAATCTGATTGAAGAAGCGATTCCTCACCTAGAAATGTTCGATGCCAAAACGCGGTTACAAGAATTGTGTGCGCGACTGAATCTGGCGGCTCCGGTGTACGAGGTAGAGGGCGAAGGGCCAGACCACGAAAGACTATTCACAGCAACTGTTCTGGTGAATGGAAAACGCCACGGACTTGGTGACGGCCGCACAAAGAAAGCTGCAGAACAAATCGCAGCAGTCGGTGCGTACAACGCGCTGGTCGCATTACACAATGCCTGAACTGCCAGAGGTTGAAACCGTACGACGCGGTATTGAGGCACGAGTTGTAGGTCGACGAATTTCTGAAGTGGAAGTTGGCCGAGAACGTTCCGTTCGTCGTGTTGGTAAGGAAGCTGTCATTCACGGATTACTTGGGGCAACGCTTGTGTCGGCACGCCGGCGCGGAAAATACATTCTGTGTGATCTAGATACAGGCGAACAGTTAATGATTCATCTGCGCATGAGTGGACGCGTTTTGGTTGAGCAAGCAGGGACGGAACGCCCGCCACACACGCATGTGGTGCTCACGCTTGCTGAGCGAGATGGGGTGGTGGAAGAAATGTGGTTTGTAGATCCACGAACGTTTGGTGAAGTGGTGGTATTTGATCCTGCACATACCGCAGAGGTGCTTCCGGAGTTGGCTCGCCTTGGGGTAGACCCCATAGTGGATGAGTTCGATGCCGAAGTTTTGGCTCGTGCATTGCGAGGGCGGCGCGGGGCTCTCAAGCCGTTGTTGTTGAATCAGCACATCGTGGCTGGCATTGGAAATATCTATGCCGATGAAATATTGCATCTCGCTGGGTTGCGCTGGAATCGAACTGTGGATTCTTTGAGTCGCAAGAAGATCAACGAGTTGGCGACACATATATCGGAAGTACTCACACAGGCCATCGAGGCTGGCGGTTCCACACTGCAAGACACTCAATATGTCGATATTGAGGGCAATGTCGGTTCATTTCAGGAGAATCATCGTGTGTACGGACGTGAAGGGCAGGGGTGCATCACCTGTGGAAAAGTCTCCATCCGTCGTGTCATGGTCGCAGGGCGATCCACTTCGTACTGTCCTCGCTGCCAGAAGTAACTCGTCATACGGCGTTGTGAGCCCTCGTCTATTACTGTTGGTCTCGCCGTGTTTCTCAAGTCCCTCACCCTCAAAGGCTTTAAGTCGTTCGCAGATGCCACCGTCCTCGAGATGGAGCCTGGTGTCACCGTTGTGGTCGGACCAAACGGGTCGGGAAAATCAAACGTTGTCGATGCAGTTGCATGGGTCTTGGGTGCGCAAGCGCCAAGTGCTGTGCGTTCACAAAAGATGGAAGATGTCATCTTCAACGGTACTCAGAAAAGGTCAGCACTCGGTCGCGCCGAGGTCATGCTCACGCTTGATAACTCTGCTGGTCTTTTGCCTTTAGATTTTTCTGAAATAACGGTCTCTCGTATCTTGTTCCGCAATGGTGACAGTGAGTACGCCATCAACGGTGTTGAGTGTCGACTACTTGACGTTCAAGAGTTGTTGTCAGACGCCGGCGTTGGACGTCAACAACATGTCATCATCAGCCAAGGTCAAATTGATGCGGTACTTACTGCACGTGCAGAAGATCGTCGCGCAATCATCGAAGAAGCTGCTGGCGTGTTGAAGTATCGCAAGCGTAAAGAAAAGGCAGAACGTCGCTTAGAAGCAACTGAAGCAAATCTCTTGCGCGTCCAAGACCTCATTCGTGAAGTGCGTCGTCAACTACGCCCACTGGAACGCCAAGCAGACGCAGCTCGTCGGCACGGAGAAATCGTGGGTGAATTGCGTGCGCTTCGTCTGTTCCTGTCTGGTCGCGAAGTCGCCGCATTGCGCGCGCGTCTCACCGCTCTTGCCACTGAAAAGAACACATCAGAGAGCTCGGAAAAAGAGATTCGTCAGCGCCTCGCCGCATTAGACACTGAAGTTCTTGCGGCAGAAGCAGATCTCAGCGCTAGGGGAGAATCTGGGGTCAACGATGAACTCATGCGTGTCGAGCAGTTGCGCGAACGAGCTCGTGGTCTGGCGGCCGTTATTACAGAGCGTCGTCGTTCTATGGAGCGCGACCAAGGTCAACTGATTGCCGACGATGTTGTGGCAGCGCTAGAAGCCGATGCCGCACAAATGCGAGATGAACTTGTTGAAGTAGAGCGCAGCCTTGCCATTGCAATGCAAGAGAGTGATTCACTTGCCGTTGAAGAAGAAGTGTTTGAGCGCGAACGAAACGAGCAGGGCCTCTTTCACACAGTGCAAGGCAACGAAGCAAGCAACGCAGCTGCTGAAGTACGTGGCGAACTGCGCACATTGCGCAACACAGTGGAGCAATCAGCCGGTGAATTGCAAAAGTTGCAAGCACGTATTGATGCTTTGGTGCAGCGTGATGCCAGCATGGCTTCAAACATTGATGCATTGCAGGGTGAACTCGCAGCTGCAGAAACAATGCTGGGAAATTTGCGCGTCGAAGCTGCGCAAGCACATGATCGCCGCGAAAATGCAGAAGCAGCTGGCGACGAAGCACAAACACAGCGTGCAACGGCCGAACGCAGAAGTGCTCGCGCAAGTGCGCGTCTCGAAGCCTTAGAAGAAGCTGTGGCTTCATCGAGGGCTCGCATTGGTGCTGAACATCTTTCGCAGGTGCAAGGTGTTGTGGGCGCCCTTGTCGACATCATCACTATTGATGCTGGTTGGGATGCTGCTGTTAAGGCAGCTCTCGGCGATGCTCTGGCTGCTGTTGTGGTGAATGATGCATCAATTGCTCGCCGCGCTATCGATGCTTTGAAAGCCGTTGACCACAATGGTGCAGTTCTGGCACTTGGGTTGTCACGCAGTAATGGTGCAGCACTTCCCGCTGGTATTGCCTCAGTTCGTTCTCACGTGCGTGCTGCAGATTCAGCACCAGGCGCAGTGAATAGTTTGCTCGATGCATTGCTTAGCTCCATCGGCTGCACCGACGACATCAACGCTGCAATTTCGGTAGTAGAGACGAATGCAAGTGTCACAGTTGTTACGCGTCGCGGTGACAGATTGGCTGCAAGCGGCTGGCGCCTTGGTGCGGCTGACGAACTGGGTTCTATTGAAGTCATCGAAGAAACACGCAATGAAGTAGACGCTGCTACCACTGAGTTGCAGCGACTGACTGCACTGGTTGAAACATCACGAAATGAACTTGTGTCTTCGCGTCAGCAGATTGCAGATATCGAAAAGAGAATTGAACGCCAAGTGCAGTTGGTAGAGACATCTTCTGAGCTTCTCACCACTGCCATCAACGATCGACGCAACAGCACCTCGGAATCACAGATAACCAATGATTCGGCGCAAGAGATTCGTACCCGTTTGGCGCAGTACCAGGGTCGTGTGGGCGAACTTGAAGGTATCTTGCCGGCACTTGAGGAATCGGAGGCCGCAGAAATTGCAGCAGCCCGTGCCCAAAGCGAAGCACGTGCAGTTATTGACAGCAAAACAACACACATGTCGTTGCGTCGTAAAGATCTTGACGTTCGTATGGCCGGTTTGCAAGAACGTCAACAATTCTTGCGTCAACGTTCTGAAGAGACGGAGCGCCGTCTTGAAGCAGACTCCACAGCACGCGTTGAAGCTGGCGCTCGTCGTCAAAAGATTGAAGCGGCCCGCATTGCTATTGGTCGCTTGGCTGAAGTTGTGGAAGCGCATCGCTTGGCCACTGAGAATCGTTTGACGGAATTGCATGAGTTGCGTCGCAAGCAAAGCGATGAAGTACGTGCAGTTGCATCACGTCTTGACTCTGCGCGTCGTGGTCGTCATGAGGCCGAACAACAGCTCGAAGAGTTGCGGGAGCGCGCCCGCAGGGTGGATGTTGAAGATGCCGAGTCACGCATGCGCCTTGAAGCAGCAGTTGAGATGATTCGACGCGACCTTGAAGTAGAACCAGAGGTTGCCGAAGCATCCCCCATGCCAGAAGCACCAGAAGGCACCACACATGCAGATCGTGCGCGTGCGCTCGAACGCGATATCCGCTTGATGGGCCCCATTAACCCACTGGCATTGCAAGAATTCACTGAACTACAGGAGCGTCACACATTCCTTGACGAGCAGTTGAATGACGTGCGTAACTCTCGCCGTGAACTAGCGCAGGTTATTGCTGCTATTGATACAGAGATTCAGTCTGTCTTTACAGAAGCCTTCCAAGATGTGAGTCGCAACTTCACCGACTTGTTCGCGTTGTTGTTCCCTGGCGGAAAGGGCCGACTTATTTTGTCGAACCCTGAGGACATGTTGAACACCGGTATTGAAGTGGAAGCACAGCCGCCTGGCAAGACTTTCAAGAAGTTGTCGTTGCTATCTGGTGGTGAGCGCTCACTCACTGCGCTTGCGTATTTGTTTGCAGTGTTCCGTAGTCGTCCATCACCGTTCTATGTCATGGACGAAGTGGAAGCTGCACTCGATGATGTGAACTTGCATCGATTCCTCGGTTTGGTCAGCGAATTCCGCCGCGATGCCCAGCTCATTATCGTGAGCCACCAAAAGCGCACCATGGAAGCAGCCGATTGTCTGTTGGGAGTTTCCATGCAGCCAGGTGGATCATCAAAGGTAGTAACCGAACGTTCTAGCGACGCAATCTCTCGTCAGTTGTAATGCTCGCCGAATCATCGACCAATCTTGTTCCGTTCATCGCGGCAGGTGGCGTTGGTGTTGTTGGGGTTTCATTCCTTTTCATTCGTCGTTCGCGAAGGTCTACTTCCCAGGCGCCTGATGCGCCAAAAGTTGCTGAAGTATTTGTAACTGACCACGACGACGCCACAGATGTGGCCACTCCAGTCGCAACAGAAGTTACGCCGCATGTCGAGGCGCCCAATGTGCGTGAGCGCGCTGGCCGCACGCGGTCACTGTTTGTTAATGCGTTCCAATCCATCCGTAGCCGCAATGTAGACGCCAGCACGTGGGACGAACTTGAAGAGACGCTGTTGTTGGCAGATATTGGTATTGGTTTAGCGTCTCGCTTACTTGATCCGCTACGACAGTCCGTCAAAGACGGTGACTTACGTTCGGGAGACGAAGTGATTGAAGCGCTGCGAACTGCAATGACTGAACAGTTGTCTTCAACAGATCGAACATTGCATCTCGATGCAGCTGAGACTCCTAATGTGTGGCTCTTTGTTGGTGTGAATGGTGTGGGCAAGACCACAACTATTGGAAAAATTGCAACAGCAGAAGCCGCGCGGGGAACCTCTGTGTTAATGGCTGCTGGCGACACATTCCGTGCGGCGGCAGCAGAGCAACTACAAGTGTGGGCAGAACGTTCTGGTGCATCGTTTGTGCGCGGTGCCGAAGGTGGTGACCCTGCATCTGTGATCTTCGACGGCATTCAAAGCGCGGCAGCCAAAGGTGTCACATTGGTGTTAGGTGATACCGCTGGTCGATTACAGAACAAATCCAACTTGATGGAAGAACTGAAGAAAGTTCGACGCGTTGCAGACAAGGCACCGGGAACAGTGAATGAGGTGTTGTTGGTTATCGACGCTACAACCGGACAAAACGGATTATCGCAAGCTAAAGAATTTGCGTCTGCCACGGACGTAACGGGTGTTGTGCTGACCAAACTTGACGGTTCCGCCAAAGGGGGCATCGTGTTTGCAATCGAGACAGACCTTGGAATCCCCGTGAAGTTGGTGGGTCTTGGCGAAAGCGCAGAAGATTTAGTTGTCTTTGACCCTGCTGAATTTGTTGCTGCCCTTTTCGAGTGAGCCTGACACATTTTGTGGGCCACGGTGAGCCATACTGAGGAGATGCGACGTTTCTTGTCTTCTCGCGCAGTTCGTTGCGCGATCCTTGCTTCTCTCAGTATTGGAATTCTGACGAGTTGTGGTGAGCCTGGTCCATTGCAATTGTCTTTGAAGTTGTCGCAAGCGCAATCGGGTGATAATCGTTCCATTGCAGCCACAGTTGATGGGGCGAAAGAGGCAATGTATTCAGAAGTGGAATACAAAGCCATGAACGACCTCAGCGTTGATCGAATTTCGGGCTTTGCTTGGTCGGTGGTGGCAAGGCCAAAGGCAAAAGATGCATTCCGCGAATTGGCTGCTGCTTTTGGTGTCACTGGCGAAGTAAAGAAGAACGAGAAGAACTCCTACACCCTTGGTTTGGATGCCGATAAAGGCACTGGTATGTGGTTGTGGGTAGACACTGCTGGTGCTTGGTGGTCGTATGCAAGTGGAATGAATTCCACCGCGGTCACATCGCCGTGCGCGCCAGACAGTAAAGAGTGTGCTGCAAGCGAGACTGTGCTGCCGAAGAATTTGTTATCTGCGCGTGAGGCATTGAATCGAACGGCAACGTTGATGACACGTGGTGGTTACAACCCAGCAACGTTCCACCTCACAGCTCAAACTTCCGCTTGGTCCACAGATGTCTCTGGAGTTTTTTCGGTAGATGGCGTGCCCACAAATCTTTCTGTGTATTTTTCCTATGGTGAGGATGGTGCTCTTGTTTCAGCAAGTGGGCCGTTCCTCTATGTAGCTCGGGCGAATGGTTATTACTTAGTGTCACCAAATGATGCGGTGCAGAGACTCAATGATCCGCGTTACACAGCATGGGGTGCGGCAACTCGTAGTGCCGTAGATATCGCCGTTTCCTCAAAAATTCCACCAGCAGTTGAAGGTCCGCTGACAACCGATTCGGGAACGCTGCCAACAACTGTGATACCGATCACTGGAGTGAGATATGTGCTGATGCAAGTTGCGCTCACGAATGATGCGTCCATCCTTGTGCCGGCGTACACATACTTCAATAACGACGGAGATGTCGGAACGGTGATTGCCATGAAAGACGAAGACATCACGTTCAACGCTCCGTCAATTGCCATCAACACCATTGTGCCGCCACAGCCAGTTGACCCGGGCACCGGTGTTTCTCCTGGCAATACTGGTGGTGGTTCCTCAGGGAATGGGGGAGCAGTAGATCCAGGCTCACTACCCACCTCATTGACAGAAGAAACTGCAAAGTCATTGATTGGTCTTACTGAATCCGAAGCCGTGAAGGTGGCGTCAGAACGTGGTTGGACTATTCGCGTGGCAATGCGTGATGGCGAAGCGTTCATGTTGACCCAGGATTACTCAAAAAACAGGGTCAATCTCACTGTTGTCAAGACCGTGGTCACTGCCGTGACCATCGGCTAGCAGTCTGTGAATCAGTAGCCTTTACTTCGCATGTTTGACTCGCTCGGTGATCGCCTCCAAGGAATTGTAAAACGACTCAAAGGTAAGGGTCGTCTCACCGAGGCTGATGTCGATGAGGTATTGGCGGAAATTCGTACTGCACTTTTAGAAGCAGACGTCAACGTTTCAGTTGTTCGCGATGTTGTCGCGCGTATTCGTGAGCAGTCAATTGGCGCCACGGTTTCTGAAGCGCTCGATCCAAGTCAACAAATCATCAAGATTGTTAACGCTGAACTTGTTGGCATGTTGGGTGGAGAAACACTCAAGATCACATACAGCAGTGTTCCTCCCACAGTTGTTCTCATGGCCGGTCTGCAAGGTTCGGGTAAAACCACTAGTGCTGCAAAACTTGCGCGCTGGTTTAAGTCGCAAGGCCGTCAACCACTCTTGGTTGGCGCCGACCTTCAGCGCCCTGCTGCCGTCGAGCAGTTGCGCACGCTCGGTTCACAAATTGGTGTTCCAGTTTTTTCAGAATCTGGTGACCCGGTTACGACTGCGCGCAGAGGTCTTGAAGAGGCTCGCCGTTTAGGTAAAGACGTTCTCATTGTTGACACTGCTGGTCGTTTGGCAATTGACGAAGAGATGATGCAACAAGTTGCAGAGATTTCTTCCACAGTAAAACCGAACTACACGTTCTTGGTTGTCGATGCGATGACAGGTCAGGACGCTGTCAGTGTTGCAAAAGCGTTCGACGAACGACTGTCCATTGACGGAGTTATTCTCAGCAAGCTCGACGGTGATGCACGTGGTGGTGCCGCGCTGTCGGTGAAGTACGTCATTGGAAAGCCAATTGCGTTTGCTGCCACCGGTGAAAAAATAGATGCGTTCGAACAATTCCACCCTGACCGTATGGCGGGTCGCATTTTGGGAATGGGCGACATGCTCACTCTCATCGAGCAAGCAGAAAAAGTCTTTGAACAAGACAAGGCCGAAGAAGCCGCAGCACGAATGCTGGAAGGCCAGTTCACTCTCGAAGATTTCTTAGACCAGTTGCAGCAACTCAAGAAGATGGGTCCGTTGTCGGGGATCATGGGCATGTTGCCTGGCATGCCAAAAGAAATGAAGGATGCGCAAATAGGCGACGATCAGGTCAAGACCACCGAAGCCATCATTCGCTCGATGACTCCCGAGGAGCGCAGGCAGCCCGAGATCATCAACGGCAGTCGCCGCACCCGCATTGCTAAGGGCAGTGGAACCCAGGTGGCAGACGTCAATCGCCTCATCAAACAGTTCACCGAAATGCAAAAGATGATGAAGCGCATGGGTGGCCTGGCAAAGCCACAAGGCAAAGCGGGCAAAGGAAAAGGCAAGGTCAATAAGCGCCAAGCCATGCGCGAGTTGGGCGACATGCTTGGCGGCCAAGGGGGAATGCCGGGCTTCCCTGGCCTAGACGGCAGCCCAGGCGTACCGCCATTCTTCAAGTAAAGCCGTTGGTGACTTGGCTTTTCCACCGATAGCCTTACCTAGTCCCGAATCGGGTCCTTTCAGGAGAAATCGCACCATGGCAGTCAAATTGCGCCTCACACGAGTTGGCAAGACCAAGCAACCCCAGTACCGCGTTATTGCGGCTGATTCCCGTCGCGCTCGTGATGGTCGTTTCATCGAAATCTTGGGTCAATACAACCCACGTACTGAACCGTCCACCATCACCATCGATAACGACAAAGCAGTGAAGTGGCTTATGGAAGGCGCACAGCCAACCGAGCGCGTTCGCAAACTTCTTGAAATCAGTGGTGCCTGGGCTCAGTTCACCGCTGCAAAAGCCAAGTAGTCCCGTGTCTGAATTCGACGCAAATACTCTCGAGGCTCCCGTTGCTATCGCCGTGCTTACGCACATCGTGCGAAGCATTGTCGACGACGCTGAAGCTGTAAACGTTTCATCTGGTCCTGGCAAGGGCGACAAGATCCTTCTTGAAGTTCGTGTTGGTCCTGGAGACCTTGGTCGTGTCATCGGTCGTCGTGGTCGCACTGCACAAAGCATCCGCACCGTTGTTCGCGCTGCTGCTGCAAATGACGATGTCGATGTCGACGTCGACTTCGTTGATGCCTGAATCGGCAGTCGCCTGATTCATCTTCATGTCTGAACAACCCGACGGTCTCCTCGAGGTTGGCCGCATCGGTAAACCTCACGGTGTTCGTGGTGACCTTTTCTTGTCGCTCACGTCTGACCTTGTGCAACGTCGCGAAGTTGGTGCTCAGCTCATCATTTTTGATTCCTCTGGCAAACGCACATTGACCATCACCTCGTCACGCCCACAACAAGATCGTTGGGTAGTGCACTTCGAAGGAATTGATGATCGCAATGCAGCAGAGAAACTGACGAACAAGTTCTTGTATGCAGCACCCATAGATGGCGCTGAAGGTTTGTGGGTGCATCAACTCATTGGTTCTGAAGTGGAAGACACTTCGGGTGTGTCGTGGGGTATTTGCACGGGTGTGTTGAACAATCCAGCCCACGATTTATTGGAACTTGAATCTGGTGTCCTCATTCCCATGCCATTTGTATTGTCCTGCGATGAAGGCATCACAGTGATTGATCCACCTGCTGGGTTACGAGAAGCGCTGTTATCAGACGACAGTGACGCTGTGGAATAGATAGTGTCCGTGTCAATGCGCATCGATGTCTTCACGCTTTTTCCCGACATAGTCAACGGGTTTTGCGAACACAGCTTGTTGGGTCGCGCCCGCGAAAGTGGCGCAGTGGCAGTGAATTGTCACGACATTCGCGAACACACCACTGATGTGCATCGCACCGTGGACGACACGCCATTTGGTGGTGGCGCCGGCATGTTGATGCGTCCTGAACCAATCTTTGCCGCCGTTGAAGCTGCGCAACCTCCGCGACCTTTGATACTTCTTGGGCCAGGTGGACAGACATTTGATCAATCCATGGCACAGGCACTGGCAGACGCCGGTGGGTTCAGTTTGTTGTGTGGCCGCTACGAAGGGGTGGACCAGCGTGTGCGCGAGCATCTGGTGGACCACGAAGTGTCTGTGGGTGATGTGGTGTTGGCCGGCGGCGAAGTGGCGGCGTGTCTCATCATCGAAGCTGTCACTCGATTGCTTCCTGGGGTGATGGGGAACTCCCAATCACCAGTCACGGAGAGTTTTGGGGCCGAGGGACTACTCGAAGAGCCCCAGTACACGCGACCAGCCGAGTTTCGGGGCTGGGAAGTACCAGATGTGCTCCGCAGTGGCGATCACGCCAAAGTAGAGGCCTGGAGGCATGCCCAAGCCCTGTGGAGAACTCTGCAGATGCGCCCCGACCTCATTGAAGCCCGAGGCGGATTGACGGATTCAGAGCGTGCCTTGTTGGAAGGGGTGGCTTTCGCCTCGTATCCTTCAATGTTCACGTCGGAACGGCCTTAGAGCCGATTGTCCGTCCACATTCCAGTTCGAAGGCGCACCATGAAGAGCACAGACATCGTTGATAATCAGAACAAGCGTGATGACATTCCCGACCTCTTGCCAGGCGACGAAGTCAAAGTGCACGTACGTGTTGTCGAGTCCGGCAAAGAGCGCATCCAGATTTTCCAAGGAAACATCATTGGCATTCAGGGTTCAGGCATCGCCGAAACCTACAAGGTGCGCAAAGTTAGCTACGGCGTTGGTGTTGAGCGCACATTCCCAGTGCACAGCCCATCAGTAGCAAAGATCGAGGTTCTCCGTCGTGGTGATGTTCGTCGCGCGAAGTTGTACTACCTCCGCGATCGCGCTGGTAAGGCTGCCAAGATTCGCGAGAAGCGCGAGTCGTAGGCTCCTGCAAAGCACATCGGAACTTCTTCGGTGAATACCGACGATCTCGACAACTTCGAGGCTGAACGCGAGTACAAACTTGCCCAGGAGTATCAAGATGTTGTTGGCATGTTCAAATATGCCGTTGAAACCGAGCGCCGGTTTTATTTGGCGAACGACGTTTCTGTAAAAGTCACCGGAGACAGCGCACGCCCACTTATTGAAGTGGAGCTCACAGACGCATGGGTATGGGACATGTACCGCAAGACCCGATTCATCCCCACGGTCAAGGTCCTCAGTTTCAAGGACGTGAACGTCGAGGAACTTCCGTCGGACGACATTCTGGATCCGAACGTAGTGATCTAACTTCGGCTCGTCTCGCGCGAGCGCGCTGGGGTGAACAACGCGCAGCCGAGTGGTACCTGCGCAACGGATATGAAGTCATTGCGCGCAACTGGTTGATGCGCGGGGGAGAACTAGACGTTGTTGCACGTCGCGGCAAATTGATTGTGGTGTGCGAAGTGAAATCGCGAGCAAACAACAATTTTGGAACGCCATTAGAAGCGATGACCACCACGAAACAACACAGGGTGCGTCGCGCAGGTTATGCGTTTGTGCGTGAATTAGCAGAGCAAGGTTGTTCGTTACGTTTCGATATAGCAACTGTGCTCGGTACACAACTCACGGTGTACGAAGACGCGTTTTGAGTTAGCGAGTATTTCCACCGCTGCGTCGTTGCCAACACGCATGGTGCCAATGGCGTCGCAAGTCGGGCGCTTCAGTGGGCACTGCAACCGTATGGCCCATACCAACAGGAATCTCTTGTTCGCATCCAGGGCATATGTATGACTTCAGAGCTTGGTATGGCTGAATCCGTCGCGTTTCCACTTCGCCGTACAAGTTGTCCCAAATATCGCGTGCCATTGTGTTATCCGAAAAATGCCCACGCCACGAGAACTACAGCCACACCGATAGCCATGCCGACAAACCAAATGTCACTTTTGCGGGCTACTTGTTTGCGTGTCGGATTGAATCCCATATCTCTAGTATCGCCTCCACAGCGACCTTCAACACGGACACATGATGACTAGCGTGGAGACAATGCGCCGCACAGTACTTACGTCTTCACTTGTGGTGTTCCTGTTGTGGCTCTGTGCGCCGGCATTCACTGCTTCGGCCGCTACCACCACTACTTCAACAAGCCTTCCCGTTCTGTGTCCACCATCGGGCGACCCCACTGTTTCCACGGTGCCTGTGTTGGGTTGCATCAATCCGGCGCTCACCACCACAACAAGCACTACCTCCACCACGACCACCACCGTGCCAAGTGCGGTCACCACGGTTCCTGAAGGGTGTGCATTACCGCCAGTTGCCCAAGCGGTGTTTGTGGGTTCAGTGAAACAATCAGATCCTGTTTCGGCAATCTTTCTTGTGTCGCAAGTTCGTGCTGGGTCGCTAGACGGCTACATCAGTACTGCTAACACCGTTGAAGTTCGTTACGGCGGCGATGTGAAGTATCTAGATACAGGCACGTCGTACATCGTTGGTGTTGCAATTAACCAGACCACCGGAAAACTTGCTTCAACTGTTCGTGACTCTGCTGAAATTTTCGGTGTGCCAGAAGCGATTGGTTCAAACATTCAGTGCCCACGTTTTGAAGCTGCTGCTCGCACGATCAATGTTGATGGGACATCCATTGATTCAGGACTATTTGTCAACTTCTTCGACAAGCCGCTGTTGTTGCTTGCGGCGTTTCTGTTTCCACCCGTGTTGGTGTTTATGGGACTCGTTGGCTTGGTGTGGTTCCGCAGAGGAACACGGCGCTAACTAGTCAGCAAATGCGGCAGTAGCTAGAGCGCGCAGTTCAGTGACTGCATGTCCCAAGCCAAGTGGGTCGCGATACAACGCGCTACCAGCAATCAGCACGTTGGCACCAGCGCGCGCTGCACCAGCAATAGTGGTGGGCGAGATGCCACCGTCAACTTCAAGATGCACAGTGTCGCCAAGACCGCGTGCTGTGATCATGTTGCGCACTTCACGAATCTTTGGCTCCATGGTGGAGATGTAACTCTGCCCGCCAAACCCTGGGTTCACAGTCATCACAAGAACCATGTCAACAAGATCGAGCACATGCTCAACAGTGCTTGCTGGTGTGTGTGGGTTTAGCGCAACTGCAGCAGAAGCACCCATGTCGCGAATGTTTTCCAACGTGCGATGCAGGTGCGTGCATGCTTCGGCATGAACGATGAGTCGTTGGCATCCTGCTTCTACATATCGCTGCGCCATGACGTCGGGCGTGAGCACCATGAGGTGAGCTTCAAACGGCTTGGTGCTGTACGAGCGAGCAGAGGCAATGACATCTGGCCCGAAAGTGAGGTTCGGGACGAACTGGCCATCCATGACATCCCACTGGATGATGTCGACGCCGGCTTCGTCTAAAGCACGGACTTCTTCTCCGATCTTGGAAAAATCGGCGGGCAATACAGATGGGGCAATTTGAACCGGCAACGTCACACCTTCACCCTAGTCAACGAAACACCAAGTGTCCCGAGGCTTTGCAGAGAGGTGCCCTACGCTGTCACGGTGACAACTCCCCATTCTGTACGTATTGAAAAGCTGGTTGCGGGGGGCGAAGGGCTCACTCGTCTTGAAGATGGCCGTGTGGTTTTTGTGCCCGGTGTCTTGGCTGGCGAGTTGGTGGAGATCACGCTGTCTGAGGAAAAGCGCGATTTTGGTCGCGGTCAGTTGTTGAACATTCTCGAGCCATCGGCTCAGCGCCGCGAGCCACCGTGCCCGCATGTTGCACAAGGCTGTGGCGGTTGCGATTGGCAACACATTGAACGTCGCGTGCAAGGCCAAGCAAAATTGGCAGTGGTCATCGAAGCATTTGCTCGTACCGCAAAAATGGAAGTGACCCCGCAGTTGCGTCGCCTCACGGAAGATGCTCGTCGCACCACGGTGCGCATGGTGGCAGATGAAGATGGTGTCCTTGGTTTTCGTGCGCATGAATCGCACGACATTGTTCCGGTGAGTCAGTGCATGGTTGCACACCCACTCATTAATGAATTCATTTCCCAACCAGTTCTTGAAGGTGCGGGCGAAGTCACTATTCGAGTTGGCGCCCGCACAAACAACATTGGTGTGTGGTGTCACGAAGGAAAACTGGCAAACGGTTTACCTGCTGGTCTGAAAACTGGTGAGCGCGCAACGGTGTCAGAAGTCGTGGGTGATCACACATACAAAGTGTCAATGGGTTCATTTTTTCAATCGTCACCTGAGGCTGCTGAATTGATTATCGACTCTGTGTCGCGTCGTCTCGATTCTTTGGGTATCGAAGGCGGCTACATGGTGGACGCATATGGCGGCATTGGCCTCTTCAGCCTTGCGTTCTCACATCGTTTCGACGAATTGTTGCTGGTTGAATCATCAGAGTCTGCGTGCCGAGATGCAGTGCGCAACCTTGCTGATTGTGCCGCCACAATCGAGCAGGAAAATATGGATCAGTGGGATTCCATGCAAGCTGATGTGGTCATTGCAGACCCGTCACGCCATGGCCTTGGCAAGATGGGCGCTGGCGCAGTGATTGATACTGGTGCGCCTGTGGTGGTGCTAGTGAGTTGCGATCCGGTTGCTGGTGCACGCGACGCAAAGTACTTGTGTGACGCAGGGTATTCGCTCGAAGAAATGGAAGTGCTAGACATCTTCCCAGAGACTCATCACGTTGAAGTGGTGAGCATCTTTACTCGATAGGGGAAACGGTATGACAAACGAATGGGCACGCCCGGTTGTGTATTTTCAGATTGAAGCACTGAACATTGATGTGCTCGAACCGTTTTATCGCCAGATGTTCAATTGGGATATCAGTGAAGGTTTCCTTCGTCAGATTCCTACGGGCATTGGTGGCCCGGAAAATGGCATTGGTGGCCACATGAGTGAAGGTACTCGTGGCGGAGTCACACTCTTTATTCAAGTAAAGAATGTTGAAGCATCGCGCGCGATGGCAGTGTCACTTGGTGGCAAGTTGACGTCGGAACCGTTTCAGATTCCTGGCCGCGCGTTGATTGCGGGTATTGAAGACCCTGAAGGCAACCCAATTACGTTGGTGCAGCAGTAATTACAGAAGTGAATACACCGCAAGCGAGCGGCTTGATTCATTAATGGCAGCACTCCACGAAGTAACGACAGCGTCTGAGTTTGTGTAGTACTTCGCATCAGATTGCGTGGCGTCACCAAACAAGGTGATCACAATGTATGAACCATTGTCGTTGCGTGCTGTTGTGCGGCGCGCAAGGCCGGGGCGATTGACGTAGCACCATTCCTGCATCTGCTCATCGAGAGCACGAAATGCAGGGGCTTCAACGCCTGGGTTCAGTGTGAAGGTTTCAACCTCAAGAATTGCCATGAGTGCAACACTAACCCTTAGCGGTTGATCTCAACAGCGACGTCTTGAATTCGTTAGTCGCCGCCGGCCACAAACATGAACAAAGCTATGAACACAATGAATGCGAGCGCTGGGAACACAATCAGAAATGAAATGATTGCTGTCCACTTTAAATATCCGTAGCCCATTGTCTTACCTCCTGGTGAGTTAGGTGCGACAGTATCCGTGGGGTGCATCGGGGTTGCAGGCGTTGGTCTAGTTTTTGGTGATGGAAGTCAACGGCTACAAGATCAAACCAGGTGCAGATCTAGAAGAAGCTGACCTGACAGGCGCAGACTTGACAGGCGCAAACCTGATTGGTGCAGACTTGTACAGAGCAATCTTGGCTGGTGCAAACTTGACGGGTGCAAATTTGACGGGTGCAAACCTGATTGGTGCAGATCTGTCTGGTGCAAACTTGAGTGGTGCAAACTTGAGTGGTGCAAACTTGAGTGGTGCAAACTTGAGTGGTGCAGAAGTGTGTGGCGCAAACTTGGGTGGTGCAAATCTGAGTGGTGCAAATCTCAGTGGTGCAGACCTGTATAACGCAAACCTGTTTGAGGCAAACCTGCGTGAGGCAGACCTGACTGGTGCCAACCTGACTTGGGCAAACCTGACTGGTGCATGGCGACCTGGATCCGGCGGGCACAGTCTGTCTATTGGTTCTCTAGACCAGAACGATGCAATCCTGACTGGTGCAACTAGGCCTGACGGTTCAATACACGACTAACAACAAAATGGTGCGCCCTCTGGGGATCGAACCCAGGACCTGCGGATTAAGAGTCCGTTGCTCTACCAGCTGAGCTAAAGGCGCGTTACGAGTTTCCACACTAGGCGAAAGCTGATGTAGTTCCCTAAAGAGAACGGCTCTGCCGGCACCGATGACTCGATGCCGGCATCCGAAATGGGGTGAACGAGGGGTCTCGAACCCCCGACCTCCAGGACCACAACCTGGCGCTCTAACCAGCTGAGCTACGCCCACCAAGTGGATCTACAGTTTGCCACGCAAGGCCGAAACTGCCAACTTCACGGGGAAAACACTTGGCCGTGACGACCACATAAAAAGTGAAGTAGAGTGGAGTTAGTCCGTTAATCGGGGTGATATTCATGTCAGCAACGAAAAACACGTTGCACCACAACTTGGCAGACAGAGCCAAGGCAATAACGCAGCGTGAGCTGCGCACATACGCAGAGCGAACGGTGGGTTCGCAGGCTGCAAACGCTCGAGCGAGAAAAGTCTTGCCGCTCGGCGTTCCTTCCAGTTTCCAAGCATATGACCCGCACCCTCTGGTGTTGCGTCGTGCACAGAACTGCACCATCGAAGACATTGATGGCAACACATATGTTGACTACAGCATGGGATACGGCGCGTTGTTCGCCGGCCATGTCAACCCCATTGTGCGTCGTGCAATTGAATTGCAACTCGACAATGGAACATTGTTTGTTACGCCTTGTGAAGCAAATGCCGATGTAGCTGAGCTACTTGCAGATCGTTACAAACTTCCGTTCTGGCGTTTCACTAACTCTGGTACCGAAGCAACCATGGATGCCATCCGTGTTGCACGCGGTGTTACTGGTCGCGACAAAATCGTGAAAGTTGAAGGCGGATATCACGGTCACCACGATGAAGTGATGATCTCGATGAAGCCGTTGCTGAGTGCTGCGGGTTCACCAGATAATCCCACTCCAGTTCCTGCAACTGCTGGCATCACAAAAGCAGTGATGGCTGACACGATTGTTGTTCCGTATAACGATGCTGATGCATTAGAACGCGCACTAAAGAACAACGACGTTGCAGCATTCATTGTTGAACCCGTGCTGGAAAATATTGGTATCTGTTTGCCACAACCTGGTTATCTCGAAGCAGTGCGACGCATTACGCATGAACACGGCACCATGTTGATTTTTGACGAAGTAAAAACAGGCATTACCGCAGGGTGGGGTGGTGCAACAGGTGTTCTTGGTGTGCAACCAGACCTTGTGTGTTTGGCGAAAAGTATCGGTGGCGGCTTGCCAATCGGTGCATTCGGTGGCACAGCAGAATGCATGGATCAGATTGATTCTGGGCGTGTTTTGCACCTCGGTACATACAACGGAAACCCACTCGTCATGGCAGCGGCAAAAGCTGTTCTCAGCGAAGTGTGCACGCCGGCTGTTACTGAAGCAACAGTTGCTCGCAATGCATTGTTGGTGAATGCTTGCGCAACCATCATTGAAAAAGCAGCGCTACCAGCGCACACAATTCAATTTGGTGCAAAAGGTTGCGTTACTTGGGCAGTTGAACCGATTAAGAATTATCGTGATTACAAAGCAACAGATTTCGACATTGCATTTGCGCAATGGATTCACGGAATCAACCGCGGAATCATGCTCCCGCCTGGCCTTGATGAGCAATGGCTAATATCGGTAGTGCACACAGAAGAAGAAGCTCTTCGGTATGCATCTATCTTTGGAGAATTCGTTGACGAACTCACTGCCTAACCGCACAAAACCTAAATTCTTGCGAATGATTCTGCGCGGTCTCCTTCGTCGTTGTGCATGGTGTGGCGGTAAAGGCTCATTCTTTTCTTCGTGGTATCGCAAAGAGTCGGGCTGTCAAACGTGCGGCATGAACTGGGAACGTGGGTACGAAGGTTTCGAACTTGGTGCAGCAACCATGGGCGTTTTCATTACGTTCGGTTCCATTATTTTTTGGATGGTTGCATCAGTCATTTTCGGTGTGCCCCTCGTGCCGTTGCTTCTAGTCGCCGGCAGCCTTGCTGTCTTCGTACCGATCATCACGTACCCCCTCACGTACTCCGTGTGGTTTGGCATAGACCTCGCCATTCGACCACCCTCCGAAAAAGATTTTGCGCAGGCTGAAGAGTTTCTAGCCCAGATGGCTTCACCTCAAACCCTTACCAAATAAGCCTTTCCTTGGTGCCCATGGGGGTACCTAGCGGTCCACATTTAGGTGTCGACAATGCTTGACCGAACAGGTGTTCGTAGTTACAGTGTTGTTGTTCGAACACACCCATCACATACAGTCCGCAATTCCAAAGGCACCAGCCAGAGGAAGCAACGAAAGGCAATCCAATGACCACACCAAGCCCAGAACGCGACAAGGCCCTCGACGCGGCCCTTGCTCAAATCGACAAGCAATACGGCAAAGGCTCCATCATGAGAATGGGCGAGAAGGGTTCATTGGCTATCGAGTCAATCCCAACTGGCGCACTTCCTCTCGACCTCGCACTCGGAGTTGGCGGTTTGCCACGCGGTCGTGTTGTCGAGATCTACGGACCAGAGTCTTCTGGTAAGTCAACTCTCGCTATGCACGTTGTTGCTGAAGCGCAGCGCAATGGTGGCATCTGTGCATACATCGACGCAGAGCACGCCATGGACCCTGTCTATGCAAAAGCTATTGGCGTCGACATCGATCAATTGTTGATCTCGCAGCCAGACACCGGTGAGCAAGCTCTCGAAATTGCAGACATGCTGATTCGCTCTGGTGCGCTCGACGTAGTTGTTATCGACTCTGTTGCTGCACTCACACCACGTGCCGAAATTGAAGGCGACATGGGCGACACCCACGTTGGCTTGCAGGCACGTCTTATGAGCCAGGCATTGCGCAAGCTCACAGCAAACCTCAACAAGTCAAACACCATCTGTATTTTCATTAACCAGCTGCGTGAAAAAATTGGCGTCATGTTCGGTTCTCCAGAAACAACACCTGGTGGCCGTGCGCTGAAGTTCTACTCATCAGTTCGTCTCGACATTCGTCGTATCGAAGCCATCAAGGACGGCACAGAAGTCGTGGGTTCACGTACTCGCGTCAAAGTGGTGAAGAACAAAGTTGCTCCACCATTCCGTCAAGCAGAGTTCGACATCATGTACGGCCACGGCATTAGCCGCGAAGGCGCATTGCTCGACTTGGCAGTGGAAATGGCTATTGCGAAGAAGTCAGGCGCATGGTTCACCTACGAAGGTGAGCAAATGGGTCAAGGCCGCGAGAACGCAAAGAACTTCTTGCACGACCATCCGGAAATCATGATGGACATGGAACAAAAGATCCGTGCCATCGCCGGTCTCAATGGAGACGTTGAAGCAGAAGCTGAATTTTCCGAAAAAGACGAACAGCCGATCGAACTCGACTAACAATCCTTCAGACTATTTTTTATAGTCACTTTCTTGAGTTGCCACTCTCGTCAGGGCCAGATTCTCGTATGGGAATCTGGCCTTTTGGCGTTTACAAGAGGTCTAGTGAAACCAAAAAGATTGTGGTACCTTTCTGAAATTACTTCAGAAAGATTATTACTTATGAAACGTATTGCTATTACTTCCATGATCGTTGTGGGTCTACTTGGTATCTCTAGTGCCACTGTGCAGGCCGCTGCGCCATCAAATACTGCATCGCCCGATCAGAGTGAATTAGACAAGGCACAGTCATATGGCGCTACATGGTTCGACCTTGCTGGTGGCTACACAGGTCGTCCATATGTATCTGAATTGTCAGTCATCAATAACGGAGTTTCTACTCAAGTGATTACGGCTGGAACTTCTACAACTGAAACAAATGTTCCCACTAACCGCATTGCAGTTGCCATCTCGCCAACCAACTTGTGCAAGACAGGACAAACTCCAGAACCCGGAAGGTGTTATTCAACCCCAAACCGCATTGGCATCACCATCGGGTATCAAATGGGCGAAGGACAACTTGGTTGGGACTTCAACAATCCGTCAATCTCGAGCACGGTCAATGCGAATACCGAATTCGATATGACAATCAATCTCAACACCATCGGCAGGTCTTTACGTTGGACTTGGGCAAGCGGTGTACCTACATACTGGAATGCATCAAACCTTGGTGCAGACAACGCAACTATTCGTGTTCGGTTAAAGCCTGCACTGATGCCACTCGTGGTTTCGGGCGGACAACAAGTTGGGTGCAGTCAAGTGCCCGTACAAACATGCCAATACTCAGCAAGCACGCATGAGACATTGTCAGCAAGTTTGACGTTGAGTCTCGATCAATCATTGGATTCTGTATTTACTGGGGCTCTGTTCTCTAGTTCGCGCTCATTCATGGGATCGCTCATGACGCAACCAGGTGAAACTCCTCAGATGACCTATGGCATTTCAGCGCCAAAGACATGGAGCGACGGGACCGAAAACAAGGCAGAGATGTCTGCAGTGCTGACGGATGCAGCAATCTTGAACTTCTACGGAGCAACACCTGAAGTGGCCGCAACAACAGCTTTCCAGACGAATGCGCTGAACTTGGCTCGCACAGATGGTGGGACACAAGGTGCAATTACGTGGACTCGCTGGACGGCCGATGCGCAAGGTTCAGATGGATGGCTCGTCACTATTCCAGAAATCACTTTTGCAACAGCCGCAGCTGGCGCCCAAGGTGTTCGTGCTTTTGCATCGGCGGTTGCGCCTGCGCAATTCAAAGTGAAGGCGAAAACATCACAGAAGATCACCACGCGTCGTTCCGGATCAAAGTCTGTCTTGACATTGAAAGTCACAGCATCTGCGTGCGCTAAGTACAGCTGCCGTGTCGTGGTGAGTTCCATCGCCTCAAAGGTCGGGTCCTCTTCAAAGAAGCTGACCACTGCGTCAGTCGGTCGCAAGTCGAAGTCCGTATTTTCCACAGTTTCCGCCAAATCCGCAAAAGGTCAACGTTTGTCGGCAATGTTGCAGGCTAAGAAAGCTGGCAAGTGGGTGTATGTCTCGTCTTCGGTGACCACCACCAAGTAGCTGGCGTACCTAGATAGCCTTCGTCCCGTGAGCGGGACCACTCCACAGTCGTATGTTGTGCGCACCTTTGGGTGCCAGATGAACGAGCACGACTCCGAACGCATTGCGGGGCTTCTGGAGGCCGACGGCATGTCTCGTGCAGAGAGAGATGACGACGCTGATGTTGTGGTGCTGAACACCTGCTGCATTCGCGAAAATGCCGACAACAAGCTCTACGGCACATTGGGTCACCTCAAGACGTGGAAAGACGCCAAAGATGGTCGCCGCATTGTGGTGGGTGGGTGTCTGTCTCAGAAAGATAAAGACATCGTTCGTGATCGCGCCCCGTGGGTAGATGTGGTGATGGGTACCCATAACGTGCATCGCACAAACGAGTTGTTGCAGTTAGCCATTGTGTATGGCCCTGTTACTGAGATTCTTGAAGAAGCGCTCATTGATGATCATGCATTGTTCCCTAGTGCATTACCAGTGCGACGCGAGACCTCGTATAACGCGTGGGTCACCATTCAAATTGGTTGCGACAACACGTGTGCGTACTGCATTGTTCCCGCGGTGCGCGGAAAAGAAATCAGCCGACCATTTGACGACATTGTGAATGAAGTGAAACAACTTGCAGCAAATGGCGTTACTGAGATAACTCTGCTTGGGCAGAACGTAAACAGTTATGGTCGCGATATCAACTTGGCTGAACGTAAATCTGGTGCCGATGTTCGAGTAAAGACAATGTTTGCTGATCTTTTGCGCGAAGTAGGCGCTGTGCCTGGCATTCAACGTGTGCGCTACACGAGCCCTCACCCGAAAGACATGCGATCTGATGTGCTGGAAGCAATGGCGGAGACCCCTGCTGTATGTGAACACCTGCACTATCCATTGCAATCTGGTTCAGATCGTGTGCTGGCACTGATGCATCGCGGGTACACCGCTCAGCGATATATGGAGCAACTGCGTGAAGCGCGTCGCCTCATGCCTGGCATTGCTATCACCACGGACATCATCGTTGGTTTCCCTGGTGAAACAGAAGAAGACTTCGAACAGACACTTGCAATCGCAAGTGAGGCGAAATTCGATTTGGTGTTCGCGTTTATTTTTTCACCGCGCGAAGGCACTGAAGCAGCACTCATGACCGAGCACTTCATTGAACCAGAAGTTGTGTCGCGTCGTTTTGAAAAATTGCGCGCCATTGTGGAGCCGCATGCGCTCGAGATGCATGAAGCAAGAGTTGGGCTTGTGGAAGAAGTGGTCGTAGAAGGCCCGAGCCGCAAGAACGAAGGCGTGATGACTGGGCGCACTCGCCAGAACAAACTGGTGCACTTTGCGACTCCGAGTCAGTTACGCCCTGGCACGTATTGCACCGTGTACATCACGCGTGCAGCGCCACACTTCTTACAGGGGCGACTTGTTGACATTTTGCATGAACCAACACACAAGATCCGTATTCCTGTGGCGTCGGTATAGCGCGCATGACAATTCAAAAATCAGTGGTTGTGCTGGGGCCAACCGCAAGCGGCAAGAGTGACGTTGCGATGGCTGCTGCCACACAACGAGGCGAAGTGCACATCATCGCTGCAGATGCCATGCAGGTGTACACGCGAATGGATATTGGTACGGCTAAACCAACGCGCACTGATCGTGATCAAGTGATTCATCATGGTCTTGATCTTGCTGAACCAAGTGAGCGATACACAGTGGCTCGGTATATGGACGACATTGCGGTGGCTCGTGAAACCATTGGTGCACAAAATGCTGCCGAACTCATTGTGGGCGGAACAGGTTTGTATGTCACAGCGATTGTTGATGGACTACAGATGCCGGGAGAGTGGCCAGAGATTCGTGCCGCACTTGAGGCGCGCGACGATACCGAAGCGTTGTTTGCCGAACTATTCGCATTAGATCCGGAAGCAACGACAAAGATGGAGCCGAACAATCGACGTCGCATTATTCGTGCTCTTGAAGTGTGTTTGGGAAGTGGCGAGAAATTCAGTTCGTTTGGTGAGGGAATTGGAACCTTTGCTCCCACCGACACTCGACTCATCGGTATCCGTTGGGATCGAGACGTATTGAGAGAACGGATTGCCCGCCGTGTAGACATCATGATGAGTGCCGGATTAGTAGACGAGGTGAAGTCCTTATGCGCAGAACCAGAGGGCATGTCGCCCACGGCTCGCCAGGCTCTTGGATACAAAGAGGTCATTGAATTCATAGAGGGTCGGTGCAGCCTGAATGAAGCAGTGGCTGCCACAGTTCTGCGCACACAACAGTTCGCTGTACGTCAGGAACGCTGGTACCGCCGCGACCCACGTATTGAGTGGGTCGATGTTCACAAGGACCCCGTTGCAGAAGTGACCCCTCACGTACTGGGTGCCTTGGAATAGTCTTTGGAGAACATGCAGGTTTCACTCACAAAACACCACGGACTTGGGAACGACTTTTTGGTGTACAACCGCGCGCAAGGTGAGATAGCGGGCGAGTGGCCACAGCGTGCACTTGAGTGGTGTCATCGCGAAAATGGCATCGGCGCCGATGGTCTGTTGTTGCTTGGTATTGAGAACGACACCACGTTGAGCATGCGGCTCTATAACGCAGATGGAAGCGTTGCTGAAATGAGTGGCAACGGAATCCGTTGTTTGGTGCAGGCCGCACATTCAACATTGGGTAACAATGCTGGCACTACATATGAAGTCATCACCGACGCGGGTGTTCGTGAAGTAACAGTTGTTAGTCATCACTCTGACGGCCAGATCTTGGCACGCGTAGACATGGGTGAAGTGTCCGACCTTGATGCGCCAAAGAATTGGAACGAATTGCAGTGTGATCCATTACGGCCAGTGCGTCATGTGTCTCTCGGTAACCCTCACTCGGTTGTTGGTGTCGATGATGTTGTATCTGTTGATTTGGCGTCACTTGGCGCAGTAGTGCCACATATCAATCTTGAAATCATTCAGCCTGGCCCCGAAGAAAATGCGATCACGATGCGGGTGCATGAACGTGGTGCTGGAATCACTCAAGCTTGTGGCACGGGCGCGTGCGCAGCAGCCGATGCAGCAATCGCATGGGGTTTTGTTCCTAGCACTTCGTCTGAAGTGATTGTTCATATGGATGGTGGCGATGCTCTTGTACACATCACCGAGAATCGACATGCAGTTCTCACAGGGCCTGCAGTATTTATGAGTGAACATTCGGTATCAGCGTGAGCAATCCGTACCAGGAGGCCCTCGGCGCCACACTGATTGAGCGTACATTCAGAGAACGCATTGTTCTGGTGGGAGTCACGCTTGGTGGCCATACAGATGAAGACACAGAAGAAGGTCTTGACGAGCTTTCACTGTTAGTAGACACTGCTGGTGCCGACGAAGCTGCTCGCCTCACGCAACGACGCGATACTCCCGACAATGCCTTTTACATCGGTAAAGGAAAAGTGGAGGAGTTAAAGGAAGTGTGTCTTGCAATTGACGCAGACACTGTGGTGTTCGACAACGAACTGTCACCAGGACAGCAGTACAACTTGGAACGAGTGCTTGGCCGTACTGCGCTCGACAGAACTGCAGTCATCCTTGACATCTTTGCTCAAAATGCCCACACGCAAGAGGGTAAGGCGCAAGTGGAACTTGCAATGTTGCGCTACCGCTTGCCACGTTTGCGTCGCGGTGCAAAGGCCGGATTGTCTCAGCAAGGTGGCGGTATCGGAACACGCGGTCCTGGTGAAACTCGATTAGAAACAGATCGTCGACGCATCATGCGGCGCATCGAAAAACTCGAACAGGATCTCAAGGGGTTGTCGCGTACTCGACACACGCAACGAAAGAGTCGTGGTCGCAGCGGCCTTGCATCAGTGGTCATCGTTGGGTACACAAACGCAGGAAAATCTACGTTGCTCAATGCGTTGACTCAAGCAGGTGTGCTGGTGGAAAACAGATTGTTTGCAACTCTTGATCCAACGACTCGTCGACTTGCTTTGCCTGGTGGTGAACCAGTGCTTGTGACGGACACTGTTGGTTTCATTCGTCAATTGCCTCACGGTCTTATTGAGTCATTTAAGAGCACGCTTGAAGTTGCAGCCGAAGCAGACTTATTGGTGCATGTTGTAGACGGAAGTGCCGTTCACCCCGAAGAACAAATGACTGCAGTACGAGAAGTGCTTGCCGAAATCGGAGCAGACCAAGTTCCTGAGTTCATCGTCTTCAATAAGGCCGACAAGTTGGAAGACTTCGGAGCGCAATTGGTTGAGGATTACCACGGCGCGGTTGCGGTCTCAGCTTTGAAGAACCAGGGCCTCGATGTGCTGTTGCGAAAACTTGCTGATCGCATGCGTTCAATCACTCAGGTCACAGACCTTGTGGTGCCATTTGACCGCGGCGATATTTTGGCCTCTATCCATCGTGAAGGTGAAGTGGTTCTTTCACAAGACCACCCCGATGGCATGCATATTCGTGCACGTTTGTCCGAGGCTTCGGCGGGGCGTTTGCGCGAGTTCGTTGTACAGGTTGACGATGAAGGAAACTTGAGGTCTCATGAGTAGCGCAGGCATCAATAGAAACCAGGTGGGCTTTGAGCCGCCTCCGTACCCATACGACCGACTCGACGCGTATCAGAAGATGGCGAGTGAATTCGACGGTGGAATAGTCGACCTTTCCATCGGCACGCCATGTGACCCGCCTCCACAAGCAGTGATTGATGCTCTTGCTGGTTCAGGTTCAGAGCGCGGGTACCCAGCATCTATTGGTTCTGAAAACTTGCGCAGGTCTATTGCTCGCTGGATGGGCCGACGCTTTTCAATCGATGTTCCCATTTCCCGCATAGCGGCGTGTATTGGCACAAAAGAGTTTGTTGCAACTACACCGCAGTACATGAAGTTGCGTCGCCCTGGACGCGACACAGTCATCTATCCGGCCGTTGCGTACCCCACGTACGAGATGGGCGCAACGCTTGCTGGTCTGCGTGCGCTTCCAGTTCCTATGAATGCAGAAGGCCACATGGATTTTGCGTCATTGTCCGAAGATGACATTGCGCGTGCGCTCATGGTGTGGGTGAATAGCCCAAGCAATCCAACCGGCGGATTAGACGATCTGAAATACGCAGCTAACTGGGGACGCAAACATGACATTCCTGTGTTTAGTGATGAGTGTTATGCCGAGTTCACATGGGGCACAGCGCCACAATCAATCTTGCAGCACGGTCTCGACGGCGTGATTGCTGTTCATTCATTGTCGAAGCGTTCAAACCTTGCAGGTGTGCGCGTGGGTTTCTACTCAGGTGATGCAGAGATCGTCGACTATCTCAAAGAAGTACGTAAGCACGCGGGCTTTATGGTGCCTGGTCCGGCACAAGCAGCTGGCGTTGCCGCCCTTGATGACGATGAGCATGTTCGCGTACAACGTGATCGTTATATGTCGCGTTTAGAAGTGATGGCCAAGACTTTGACTGCGTGGTCAGGTATTGATATCGCCCTGCCGGCTGGTGGTTTCTACTTGTGGTTCAACGCAGGTGATGCGTGGGAGTTCACTGAGAAGCTTGCTCGTGAGGGTGGGGCATTGGTGAGCCCAGGAGATTTCTATGGTGCAGGCGGATCGCACAATGTGCGTGTTGCCGTGGTGCAGCCCGACGCCAAACTGGCAATGGTTGCCAAACGCCTTGGCGTGCGCGCTTAGCGCAACTTGCGCATAACTGTGACGAGGATTCCGTAGATCTGCACTTCGTCTGATGTGAAGACCATTGGTTTCATTGAAGAGTTAGATGGAACAAGCGTGATGTTGTTGCCAGACTTCTTAAATGTCTTAATGGTTGCTTCGTCTCCAGGAATACCTGCGACAACAATGTCGCCATTTTCTGCAACGGTTTGTTGACGCGCAACAACGAAGTCTCCATCGAGAATTCCTGCTTCAATCATTGAGTCACCACGAACGCGCAACATAAACAGTTCGCCTTCACCAGTGAAGTCTGTGGGGAGAGGAATGAGGTCTTCAACATTTTCCTGAGCGAGAACGCCAGTACCTGCAGCAACGTCACCAATGAGAGGCACGTGACGTGAAGGACGACGTTCCATAGCTACTTCACTGTTGGTGTCGAAGCGCACTTCGATGGCGCGAGGCTTTGTTGGGTCACGGCGCAAGAAGCCCATCTTCTGGAGGGTGTTGAGGTGGTTGTGCACGGTGGAGGGGGAGTTGAGGCCGACTGCCTCGCCAATCTCACGCACGGATGGCGGATAGCCACGGTCTTGCATGCTCTGGGAGATGACGTTGAGGATTTCGCGTTGGCGTGGGGTGAGGGCTTCAGACATATCTGGAAGCGTACAGGTGTTCGCCGTAAAGGTCAAACACCTGTTCGGAGAACGAATGTTCGGCTAAAGCCTTGACACCGAACACCTGTTCGGTAAAACTATAGAACACCTGTTCGCTACGGTGTTCATCACATAGGCAAACCGGCCACCAAACCCCATTCCTGAAAGGAAATCCCATGGCAACCACCATCGATCCTCTTCTCTTTACTTCCATCTCATCTGTTCGCTCAGCTAGGCGACCAGCCCCCACGGCTCAGGTCTTCCAGCGCCGTCGCCGCGTGGTGGGCGCCGTCTTCATCTTTGCTGTGGCCTCCGTTGTCATCTCCACTGGAGCTTTTGCTTCCAATCCCACGCCGGCCAATCAAGTGCCGCCACGAACAGTTGTTGCGCAATCCGGAGACACTCTCTGGGACATTGCGCGCACGATCGCTCCGAAGGGTGACATTTCGGAGCTGGTCACTGCTTTGGTACGAGCAAATGGTGCTCGTATCGAAGCGGGCCAAGTCATACATATCCCATAAAAAACTAGCGATTCTTACAAAATGTCAATGCAGGGTGACTTAGAGTACCCATGTGCATTGCCCCGTATGCCCCAACGACGACACCAAGGTGATCGACTCGCGCCCAGCCGATGATGGTGCTGCTATTCGTCGTCGCCGTTCTTGTCCGGAATGCTCATATCGATTCACTACGTACGAACGTCTAGAAGGCGCGCCGCTCCTTGTGGCCAAGCGTTCTGGTGATCGCCAACCGTTCGATCGAGCCAAAGTCATCTTTGGTGTGCGCTCAGCCTGCAAGGGTCGCCCTGTGGAAGATGAGCAAATTGATGCACTTGCCGAGATGGTGGAAGACGACATGCGTCTTGCCGCTGCTGCCGGCACAGAAATTACGTCGTCCACTGTTGGTCACGCAGTACTTGAACATTTGAAAGCACTGGACGAAGTTGCCTACATGCGTTTCGCAAGTGTCTACAAAAACTTTGATGATGCCGCCGACTTCCGCCGCGAACTCGCACTGCTGAAGCAAACGTAACTTTTTATTGCGCGTTGCGATTGCGCTCGTAACGAACAAACACAAAGTCATCTTCTCTACGAAAATCAACAAGAGAAAACTGACGTAACGCATGTGGTGGCGCTGACAATGATGCGGCCCGATATCCACTGAGGTGCGGGGACACGGTCAGATTGATTGCGTCAACAACGTCAGCATCGAGCAGTGTTGCATTGAGTTGTGGGCCGCCTTCTACGTGCACGATGCCTGTAGGGAGTTGGCTAATGATTGCGGGCAAATCCACGACTGTTGAGCCGGCACGAATGCTGTCAACCGGCACCGTGGGTGCAGATGTGGTGGTGACAATCATTCCGGCGCCAGAGGTAAAGAGCCCCGATGAGAAATCCAGATTGCATGATTGAGTAACGACTGCAATGCGCAGGTCGCTACGCGATGGGGCACGGTAGGACTCGGCCCGCACGGTTCCTGCGCCTACAAGCACAACAGATGCGGTCTCACGAAGGCTGCGCAGGCGCTGTTGATCGGCAGGGCCACCAAGTGGGCCAGAGCGACCATTCACATCGACGGTGCCGTCTGGTGTGGTGATCATGCAGATCTCCACCTGATGCTGGCTCGACGTCATGGGGACAGTGTACGAACACTGCGAGATGTGGGCTCTGATTATGGCAAGGTAGCAAGATGACCGATACACAGAACCGGACCGTTTTTCGTACTTGCCCGTTGTG
>JBIKZT010000122.1:0-3776 GCA_044354565.1 Ilumatobacteraceae bacterium | reverse complement strand
TGCCGTCATAGTTCGGAATCATGTCGACGGTGTTTTCATCAATGCCATCGAGCAAACGCATTGCTAATGAATGCAGACGGGCTTCGGTGTAACGAGCAGCAGCTGGTCCGAAGTCGGGAGAGCCGTAGTTTCCGTGGAAGTCAATGAGTGGGTGACGCAGTGAGAACGGCTGAGCCATACGCACGAGTGCATCGTAAATAGCGCCGTCACCGTGTGGGTGATAACGAGCCATGGTGTCACCGGTAACGCGAGCACATTTCACAAATGGGCGGTCAGGGCGGAAACCTTGCTGTTCCATGTCCCAGATGATGCGACGGTGAACTGGCTTTAAACCATCACGAACGTCGGGCAATGCGCGCGACATGATGACGGACATTGCGTAATCAAGGAACGACCGCTCCATCTCGTCCTGCAAAGGAACGGGCTGGATTGGATCAATTGGCGATGGTGTGTTGACGTCGGTCATATGTGTTTCCTGTGATCAGAAGTCGAGGTTGCGAACATCGCGGGCATTGGTGGTGATGAATTTCTTACGGCTTTCTACGTCATCACCCATCAGCACGCTCATCACTTCGTCGGCGATTGCTGCTTCTTCAACAGTGACTTGCAACAATGTGCGAGTGGCGCTGTCCATGGTGGTGCTTTTGAGTTCTTGCCAGTCCATTTCACCCAAGCCCTTCAAGCGTTGGAATTCTTTTTTGTGGTTTGGCTTTTCTGCCAAGAAACGATTCTTTGCTTGATCGTCCTTCAGATAAATCTTTTCTTTGCCAACTTCAGTGGAGTACAACGGTGGTTGTGCGATGTACACAAACCCCGCTTCCACCATTGGGCGCATCTGCCTATAGAAGAAGGTGAGTAACAACGTACGAATATGGCTTCCGTCGACATCGGCGTCTGCCAATGCGATGATCTTGTGATAGCGAGCTTTTGATGCATCGAACTCGTCGCCCACTCCGCCACCAATGGCTGTGATGAGCGCTTGAATTTCGTTGTTCTTCAACATTTTGTCGAGTCGTGCGCGTTCGACGTTGAGAATCTTTCCACGAATAGGAAGAATTGCTTGTGTGCGTGGATCACGTGCGTCTACTGCGGTGCCGCCAGCAGAGTCACCTTCCACGATGAACAATTCGCTCTCTTCAGGCTTGCCACTTGAGCAGTCTTTCAACTTGTCTGGCATACCAGCACCAGACAATGACGTTTTACGACGAACTGCGTTGCGTGCATTCTTTGCTGCAAGACGTGCCTGCGCAGCAGCAGTTGCTTTTTTCACAACCTTGTTTGCTTCGGCAGGGTTTTCTTCCAGCCACTCGGCCAAATACTTGTTGGTGCTCTTTTGTACGAACGAACGCATAGGCACATTGCCCAACTTGGCTTTGGTCTGGCCTTCGAACTGTGGCTCGCGAAGTTTCACCGCGATGATGGCCGTGATGCCTTCGCGAATGTCTTCACCCAGGAGGTTGTCCTCTTTTTCCTTAAGGATGTTCTTGTCGCGCGCATACTTATTGAGCACAGATGTGAGGGCTGTTTTAAAGCCTTCAACGTGCATGCCGCCTTCTGTAGTGGAAATACCGTTGGCGTACCCGTGAATACCTTCGTAGTACCCGGTATTCCACTGAATAGCGATATCGAGTTGCATGCCCTCTTCGTCGTCTTCGTCTTCAAGTGATGCAACCTTGTTGAATAACGGTTCTTTCGTGGCATTGAGATGCTTCACAAAGTCGACAACGCCACCTTTGTATTGGAAGGTGACGGTCTGCTCTTTGCCTGGACGCTCGTCGGTGAAGACAACTTCGAGACCTTTGTTGAGGAATGCCATTGTCTGCAAACGCTCCATAACGGTGCGCGCAACAAACTCAGTTCCTTCAGAAGCGAAAATGGTTTCGTCTGGCCAGAAAGTAACTGTGGTTCCGTTCTTGCGGCCACGTGCTGGAGTGCTGCCAGTTTTTGCAAGCTTGCCCTTTGGTTTACCGCCATCGACAAACTCCATGCCCCAACGATCACCGTCGCGGTCAATCTCAAGAACAACGCGGCGTGACAATGCGTTCACAACGCTGACACCTACACCGTGCAGACCACCAGAGACTTTGTAGCCCTCGCCACCGAACTTGCCACCGGCGTGAAGGACGGTAAGTACGACTTCGGCCGCGCTTTTGCCCTTGTGGGGACCAGATGGGTACGGATCGACTGGGATTCCACGGCCGTTGTCATCGACTTGGCAGCCGCCGTCTTCGAGAAGAGTGATGCCAACGCGAGTACAGAACCCAGCCATTGCTTCGTCGATGGAGTTGTCGACAACTTCCCAAATGAGGTGATGCAAACCTGCAAGACCGGTGGAGCCGATGTACATACCGGGACGTTTACGAACGGGATCTAGTCCCTCGAGAACCTGAATATCTTTGGCGCCGTAATCGGCGGAGGGGTTCTTTGAGGACTCTTTTTTAGATGCAACCATGGCGCAAATATCCTACCAATTATGAGGTGTCGTTATCGGGAACGTCGCACTCGAATCTCAAGAGAATCCACTTCATCTCCGACATGCTCTTTCAATGTGGCGAGCAATTGCGCTTCGAGGAATTTCAATTGTGTTGCCCATGCAGCGTCATCGACTTCCACAACGAGTCTTCTTTTTTCGAGACGTTTTGGAAGCACATGATCGGCGATTGGATCACCCACAATTTCTCTCCAATGAGAAAACAGTCCTAGCGCGGTGGTTTCATCTGACACCTTCATTTTGCGCAACACTTTTCCGAGTACTTCAGACAATGGTCGCGGAGCTTTGCTTGGGCTTGTCCATTCGTCGTCACTCATGATTGCTCTTCCGTCACTATTGGCTGTGTGGGAACCACTTGGCCGTTTGCAATATGAATGATGCTGTCGGGGTGTGCCGCTGGGGGCAAAATGTGCGCCGTGGTGATGACAACTTGGCCATCCGGCATGTTACGTAACAAGCTCTCGCAGCGAACGGGGTCCAGTTCCGACAACACGTCGTCCAACACCAGCAGCGGTGCTGTTCCCACCACCTCGGTGACTAATCGATGAATTCCAAGCCTTAGGGCCAAGGCCAGGGTCCGGCACTCCCCTTGCGAGGCGTGAGATTTCGCTGGCATTCCCTTGATGTGCAGAACAACGTCGTCTCTATGTGGGCCAACGGTGCTCATGCCGCGGCGAATGTCGTCTTGGCGTGCTGCGGCCAATGCGGCCACAAGACCAGGGCTGCGCCATTCGGGTTCATACACAAGATCGATAGGTGTTGCTTCTGCAGCCAGAGATTCATATGCCTCACTCACGAATGGCGCGAGGCGAGCGATCAGCTTTGCGCGTGCTTCGCCGAGCTGAGTTCCTTTTTGTGCGAACTGCGTATCCCATACATCGAGGGTCATTTCAATATCTGGCGTCAAGCGACCATGCGACTGTTTCAACAACACATTGCGCTGCTTAATGATGCGATCTACTTCAAGACGCAACGTATCTAACTTTGGCGACAGCGCGACAAGAGCATCATCCAACATGTCACGACGTACGCCGGGGCCTTCGTACACCAACTGTAAATCTGTTGGTGCAAACACTGTGGAACGCACAACGCCTAGCAAGTCGCGCACGCGACCCAGCCTTTGTTTATTCACTAATACCTTGTTGCGGCCAGCACGATTAATTTCGGCTTCCACCAATATCTCGCGGCCGTCGTCGTGCACAATAACGGCGCGCAGATACGCAGAGTCTGCACCTTGTCGCACTAACGCATCGTTTGGTACGCCGCGAAAACTGTGCAGTGTTGA
>JBIKZT010000120.1:0-3781 GCA_044354565.1 Ilumatobacteraceae bacterium | reverse complement strand
CGGAGCGATGAAGATTCGTGAGCTCACGTCATCTGGGCCTGGTGGCACCTTTCAAGCGCGCCTCGAACGCAATGTATTTGACGAAAACCTGGTGCATCGACTTGAACAATTAGAGCTCGGTAATGCCGCACTTGTGTTTGGTCGCATTGATCGTCATAAAGATGATGTTGAAGGAATTGAAAGTTTCCATATTGGCCGTCTTGCTGTTGCCGACGCACAGCGTGAACCAGTTGTAGTCGACTGGCGCGCACCAGTTGCAGAGCCGTTTTATCGCGCTACCGGACGCGACCCAATGAACTTGTTGCGCCGTCGACATTTTGTTGTCGATGGTCCAACGTTGCTCGCACTTGAAGATGAACTTTTTGGAGAAGGACATTTAGGCGTTGGTCAAGATGACGGACTCAGTGACGACCCGCGTCAAGGTTTGCGTGGCTACAGCACATTGCTCACAGCATTAGGTCGTAGTCGTACTGGTCAACTTGGCGACATCGTTGCAACTATTCAGTCAGAACAAGACGAGATCATTCGTTCGCCACAGGCTGGAGTTCTGGTGGTGCAAGGTGGACCAGGTACGGGAAAGACTGTTGTTGCGTTGCACCGGGCTGCGTACTTGTTGTACACGCACCGTTTCCCACTTGAAGATCAAGGTGTCCTTGTTATTGGGCCGAACCGTGTGTTTCTTCGCTACATCGAGCGTGTGCTCCCATCGTTGGGCGAAGCGGGCGTGCAACAAGTCATCTTGGCGGATCTTGTTCCTGACGTGCAGTTCGGTGGTCGTGATACTTCTGAAGTGGCTCGCGTTAAAGGCATCAAAAAAATGTCAAAGGTCATCGACAAAGCAATTTCAGATCGTGAGCGCCCACTGCGTGAAGATGTAGTTCTGCCGTTCGGAACTGGCTTTATTCGTTTACGCGCAGAAGAATCCCTCAGCATTGTGAAGGCTGCTCGCCGTCGTTATCACCGGCATAACCAAGCACGACGTTTTATTGAAAACGAAGTGTGGGAGTCCATGGCTGCAACAGTGCGCAGTGGAGCAGATGCCGAAGATGTTCGCGAAAAATTGCGTGGTACGCCAGAGATGCGCGCGGCTTTTGAACGCATGTGGCCACTACTAACTCCCGCACAGTTACTGCACGACCTGTTTGGTTCAAAGGCACTACTGAAACTTGCTGCGTCGGGAATCCTCCCCGAAGCCGATTATCTCGCTTTGTATCGCGCTCGTTCAGAATCTGTTGAAGAAGTGCTTTGGTCAACCGCTGATGCTGCACTGCTCGACGAAGCACGTTTCTTGCTCGGTCCTCGTCCACGGCGCAATGGCAAAGTTGATGAGAAAGATGAAATCCGCACCTACGGGCACATTGTTGTGGACGAAGTGCAAGACCTCACTCCAATGCAATTGCGTATGGTGACACGTCGCTCATTGAGTGGTTCTATGACTGTGGTGGGCGACATCGCTCAAGCCACCGGACCGCTTGCGCCGAACAACTGGGACGATGTTCTCGCGCACCTACCATCACGCAAAACACCACGGGTAGTTGGTCTTTCTGTTGGGTATCGCATTCCATCACAAATTATGGACCTTGCAGACAAAGTGATGCATGTAGCGACACCAGGTTTGCGTTCGCCACGCAGTGTGCGCGATGGTGACGAAGTGCCACTGATCTTGGCTGTTGCAACTCATGACGAATTGTTGGTAACTGCAGCACGCCGCGCAGCAGAATTGGTGCAGCGTGAAGATGCTGGTCGTGCAGCAATCATTTGCCCAGACGACCTCGTGAACGACATGTCGGCAGCACTCGATGCTGCATCGTTGCCCCATGGTCGCGCACAGGCCGCAGGTCTTGATCAAGGTTTGTCTATCGTGCCAGCGTCATTGGCGAAGGGCCTCGAGTTAGACGATGTGATTGTGGTGGAACCAACAGCCATCGTTGCTGACGATGCTCAGGGTTTGCGACTGTTGTATGTGACTCTTACGCGTTCAACACGCAGCCTCACCGTGGTGCATGCGGTGGCATTGCCAGACGCAATGCTGTAAATCACTTATTCAGAAGTTGCGGGATGCTCTCAAGCATCAGAGTTGTGAATCGAACAGCTTTGTCTGCATCGGCTGGACGTTTACGCTCGGCTGCCGTGTGAAAGAGGTTCACGATGCGTTTTACATCTTCTGCGATATCAATCTTGGATTCAAGAATTTGTGGTTCCAATGCAACCCAAATTGCATCGGCTCTCGCAACGATAAGCGCAGCCTCCGAATTCTTTCCATCGACTACCAATTGACCAAGGCCAGTTGCTTCGGTATGTAACTGCGTGAGCAGCGATTCGATATCTCCAGTGGGAGCAGGAAGCGTGGTTGTTGTGGTGACAACTGGGATTGTTGATTGGGTAGAGCCAACAATTTCAGTGGCGCACGCACTGAGTGAAGTTGCACTAACTAAGAGAATGGCACAACGCGAAAAAACACTCATGTGATAACGCGCTCTAGATGGTGACGAGCATGCGCACTGTGGCAAATGCATCGACATCGATCTCGTGACCGTCGACCTCAACTGTCATTTCACCCTGACGTGAGTTACGACGAACAGTTCCGTGTGACCCTGGAACAAGATGTGATTTTTCTAGGAACTCGAGCATGCCAGGAGTGAATTCCAATTCTTCTGGAATACGCGACACAGTGAATTCTTGACCAGAAGAAAGTTCTGATAAACGAATTGCTGCAGGTGGTACATAATTCGTGCCCGGGATTGGGTTGCCATGAGGACATGTTGTGGGCTCTCCAAGAACGCGAACCATTGCAGACTCTACGGCCTCAGACATGACGTGTTCCCAGCGTCCTGCTTCTTGATGAGCAAGTGACCACGAGAGCCCAAGTACATCGGTCATGAAGCGCTCGGCAATTCGATGTCGGCGTACGACGCGCACTGCGATTTCTTCTCCGATTTCAGTGAGGGAAATCTTTCCACCTACAACCACGATGATTTTTTCTTCGGCCATGCGCTTGATCATTTCTGATACTGACGGACGCGAGACACGAAGTCGTTCCGCTATTCGAGCTTGGATGATGTCTACATCGTCTTCGCGCAAGTCAAAAATGCACTCGCAATATTCTTCGAAGGCTGGATGGTGCTCACCAGGATTTGGCATACCCTCAGCCTACCTCTCGGTGGCTCTGGGGTGACCGCGTCATCTCAATGGTGCAGTGCGTGACTGACCAACAGATCGCAACCCGCCCCACGCAAGTTCAGCTACGGCGCGACCCAACTCTTCTGGTTCAAAATCGCGACCGTGACGAATGACCTGACGACTAACGGTTTCAGCCATTCCAACAAGACCAACAGCGAAAGTGGTTTGCTCTTCTTTGGAGACATCTGCAGCAATAAATGGAGCAATGGCACGCGCCGCAGCATCTTCAAATTCGCTCACAATGTCGGCAAATTCCTCGTCAACTCGGGCAGAACTTTCAAAGAGCAAAGAGAAAGCTTCTCGGTTGTGCGACACCCAAGTGAAGTAAGCAATCATGCCTCGCTCGGTTTGCAAGCGTGGTTCGCCCGCTGCCGCAACTGCACTGGTGACTGCTTGTACAAGATCTGCGCCAACATGGTGGAGAAGTTCCAGATATAACGCACGCTTCGAATCGAAGTATTGGTACACAACAGGCTTTGTCATTGATAACGCATCGGCAATGTCGTTCATAGATGTGTTGTGATAACCGGACGTCGAAAATGCAGTGAGTGCAACTTCAAGAATTTGTGAGCGGCGAAGAGCAGAAACAGATGACATATCT
>JBIKZT010000121.1:0-3781 GCA_044354565.1 Ilumatobacteraceae bacterium | reverse complement strand
TGCACACGGTGTCTCTCGTTATGGGCATGTGCCCGCAGGTCTGCACGCGCGGGTGGCGCAAAGTCCTGGTTGCGATGTCGTTTGCTCATCACTGCCTCCTTCCGGAGCCAAGGCTCCAAAATGGTTCCCTTGTTCGAAAGGTACTCCTCTTCGTGGCGCTTGTGAAGGACTAACGAGCGTTCATTTATCCACAGATTTAGGAGATTCGCAGATTGCGCTTCACTGGATCTTGCCCGTCAATGGCGCGCAAACGCACTGCGCACACACCACTTCTCTTCAAAGTCAGTTTTGTCTTCGACGAATTGAGTGAACACACGGCCTTTGAGGCTGAAGAAACCGCCCACAACAAAGACAAATCCGAATCAATGTCTCCCACTGAACTAACAGCAACAGTTGTACCTCTTCGTAAGTTCATTACTTTCACAGACCGAATTCGAGAAGTAGCAATACCCTCACCAAGCACATTCTTTGCCTTCACAACTACGTGATACGACAATCCATTTCGCAATCCAGTGACGCGTGCAGTTCTGCCCGTACCTGCAACGGTTACCTTCTTCACTACTTTGCCGTTCAATAAAACTGAGACACGAGTAGACGTGATGGGCGAACCACCATCACACGGCGAATCCCAACTCACATTGAGTGCGCCGTTATCAGTGGTTGTGATCACATGTGATGCTTGACCAGGGACCGTAACTGCAACGGGCGATAACTCAAGATGCAATAGACGGTTTGGCGATGTTGCTTCAAGACCGGTGATAATTCCTTGAGTTGCACGAGAAACGATGGCTTGCGCAATTGCATCAACGCACAATCCAGGTTGTTGTTGCGCCAACAATGCTGCATACCCAGCAACCAATGGCGACGCCATCGAAGTTCCCACATCTAAGTCGTAATGAGTGTCTGATTCCCACCATGACGACTCAAGAGCTCGCGTGCGATCTCCGCCAGGAGCAAACAAGTCAATACACGGTCCGTAATTCGTATAGGAAGTCATTGCGTCGGCGATTGATGTTGCGCCAACAGTGATTGCACGAGTCTCATTTCCAGGGGCGATCCGACACGCATCAAATGGACGTCCCTGTTCGTCGCCATTTCCGGCTGCCACCGTCACAACAATTCCTTCTTTGATCATGGCAAGTACTTGTTCGTCTATCTCTGCCCCATCGTCGCCAAGATCAACACCAAGACTCAAGTTGGCAACAGCCGCAACACCAGAACGATGATGCCCACGCACCCATCGCAAAGCCTCTACGACATCTCCAATAGATCCGTCACCGCCGCAATCAAGAACGCGAACTGAAATGATTCGCGCTTGTGGTGCGACACCAACTGTTGAACCTGCAGCAAGTCCCGCCACATGTGTTCCGTGACCATCGCAGTCACTGCTCAGCGGATTCACCGGTGCATCGCCATTTTGGGTGGGTATGTCGATGCCAGGCACCACTCGGCCAGCCAATTGCTCGTGAGTTCCACGCACCCCCGTATCAATGATGTAGATGTCGATACCTGCCCCCGTGAACATGCCATGAGTAGTGATCCCGTCAAGAGGAAGCAGGTGCTGGTTCAATCGGTCAAGATGCCACGGCGCCGATACAGGGGCAGAGGAGGCCCCGGAGACGCCTGTAAGCCCCACAGAGGCACAGATGGCGATCACACAGGCCCACAGCACCTTTCTCTGACTAGTGCTATTTCGCCTCACAATCCCTAATGGTACAGTTGAGGAAGTTTCAACTCTTCGGCTCAGCCGGAAAGGACGCCATGAAGTCACGTACATCTCGCCTTAAATCGGCCCTCACCGTCGGAGTGGTCGTTGCGGCTATCGCTTCGGCAGCTCCAGTTCAAGCCGCAGTCTCAGCGCAAGGCAAGACCTACACAGTCACCGCCACTATGAAAGGCGCAAAGAACCTCACCGTTCTCATGGTTTCTGGTTCCGGTCGCTTGCTCGCTTCTGCGAAAGTCACAAAGTCATCGCAGAACATCACTCTGAAAGCAAAAGGCACCGCGTCAATTGGCGGCACCACGTTGCAACTTGTCAGTGGTTCCGCATCTACTGCAAAAGGTAAGTATTACGGCCCCGTTGTTCTTGGCAACAAGAGCTCTACCGCGGCCAAGTCATCCGTTGTGTACACAAAGCTCAAACAAAAAGCTGCAACAGGCGTGAAACTAGGAACTGTCACCGTGAAGAAGGCAGTTGGTTCTACGCAACAGGGCTACGCCACTACGTCGACAAAATCTTCAGCTGCTGACACTTCGTCAAGTGCGGCTGTAAAAGCATCAAAGGGTCGCCCCATTGGTGTTGGCACATACGGTAAGACTGGCACCACTTCTGTGAAGTCATACGGCGTCAGTGCATTTGCTTGTTCTCCAGTGGGAACACCAACGTGCGATCCGCAAGGTAACCCCATTGGTCAACCAGGTGGTCAGCCTGGCGCAACAACAACAGTAAGCAAAGACGACACACTTGGTGGCGACAAAGACGACGACGGTATTCCGAACGCGTTCGACGTCAACGACGATGGTGACGAAATACTTGACTCTGCCGACGCAACAACACCTGCACCAAAAGTTGCAGTTGATGACGGCACCAAAGATTGCAGTGCAGTTGATTTCCGTATCTTTACGAACTACAAAGCAACACAAGGCGGCTATGCGGGCACCATCAATGCTTATGCCCCTGGCGCATTCAAAGCAACCAAAGAAAACATCGCTTCCACGATCACTAAGTCAATGACCATGGTGTTCTCACCAATCACTTCTGTGTGCGGATCAAGTGTTGTCACCACAGAACTCAAGGGCAACGGTGTTCCGTATGCCCCTACTGATTACGTGTCTCTCAGTGGTGGGGTTTGCAACACAGGCGATTACCAGTGGGCAATCGGCCAGGGCTTCATCTGCCCCGGAGCCGGCAACAAGACAGCGTTCGGTGGATACACATTTACCGGATCTGATTTGCCAACCGGACAAGACACCTTCACAATGCGCGTAACAACAGCCGATGGAAAGTTGTATGAGTTCACTTCCAGTGTCGGATTCGTGTTTGTTACACACCCAATGTTTGTGGAGTACAGCACCGACGGTGCAAATTTCACAAAAGTTGATTACAACAACGCCACCACTGGCCCTGAAGGTGCTCGCATCACTGAACCAACTATCAGCGTCGGACAAGCACAGACTTTGTATCTCAAAGTGTTACGTCCACAACGCTTGGCAATGGACGGTGAAGCTGGAGAGTTCTATGACCTAGGTGGCTTCAAGTACACGCCAGACATTCCAAATGCCGGTGGTGTTGGCAAGTGCGACCAATTAACAGTGACCGACACAGGCATGGCTTCAGACACCGTTCTCGATGCCGACAAACCATCCACTGTGTTGCTCACTTGGGCAATTGGTCAGAAGTGCTACACCGAAAGCACAAAGAATCCGAAACCAACTTGGACACCAGGAGCAAGCGACTTCGACGTGCAAGTAGAGCCATCTGGTCCAGGTGGAAACTCGGCACAAAAGATTCGCATCACATTGGTGCCATAACCTTTTCAATGAAAAAGGCCCGGGTCGTAATGACTCGGGCCTTTTTTATTGCACCATCACTGGCGCCAGATTTACTTCTTTGAGATTTTTGCCTGCATCGCAGCAATGCGCTCGGCAAACCATGGCTGCTTTGTGCTCCACAACTGAGGTTCTAGTTCACGCTTGACAGCATCAGGATGGTTATCAATATCTGCCATGTCTTTAATGGTTTGCTTCACGGTCTCAAGCAATGGCCGTGGAACACTGGCAG
>JBIKZT010000119.1:0-3797 GCA_044354565.1 Ilumatobacteraceae bacterium | reverse complement strand
CCACCAACATGAGCGCCGAACCAAACATGGTGTACAAGAAGAACTTGAGTGATGCGTACTGGCGATTCTCGCCACCCCAAACACCAATCATGAAATACATCGGCAACAGAACAAGTTCGAAGAAAACGAAGAACAAAATGAGATCGCGGGAGATAAATGTTCCGGCCATACCTGTTTGCAATACCAACATCAAGATGAAGAATGCTTTGGGGTTACCTGGTGAAGGAACGTGGTCCCAGCTGTAAATCATGACCAACAAAGTGATGACCATTGAAAGGAAATACAGAGGAAGGCTGATTCCGTCTAATCCAATGAAGTACGAAGACTTGATGACAGAGATCCATTCGTGGTTTGCCACGAACTGCATCTCGCCAGCGCGACCGTAGTCAAACTGAATCAAGGTAAACACACCGACAGCAAGCGTTGCCGCTGCTGTGATGATGCCCACTGCTTTAGTTAGTGCTTCGTCTGCCTTCGGCAGAAAAAGCATGATGATGACTCCCACCAGTGGCAAGAATGTGCCGACTGATAGCACCCAGTTGTGTTCGCTAAGCATGCCTATGTGCTCCCTCAGGTATTAATGATGACGAGTATGAGAGCGCCGATGGCGGCTGAGCCGAACAACAACGCCCCATACATATTGACTTTTCCGGACTGAACAGGTTGTAGGGCGCCGCCCGCTGCTTGCGCTGCGTTACCCGAACCATTCACTGCACCATCGACCAATTTCTGATCGACATTGCGATACACCCAACCAGCAACGGTCTTGGCGCTTGTACCTGCGCCGTTGACGATGCCGTCGAGAATGTTTTGGTTGATCCAATACGCACCGCGCGCGATTGGATGCGCGATGGAACGTACGATCACGTTTTCGTAGAGAGCGTCGAGGTAGTACTTGTTCACCAAGAACTTGTACCCGGCACCTAGAGCCTTATTGCGCTCTGTGAGACCAACGAGTTTTTTGTTCTTGCGCTCATACAACTGAACACACAAGATCCAGCTAGACAACATTCCTGCAAACACGATGAGCATGGACAAGCCAGCCTTCGACCATTTGAATGGCGCATGATTAAGTTGCGGCGCAACACACACTCCGTCTACTGGAGTTTTGGTTCCACAATCAGATTTGTGATGACCTTCTTCTTTTGAATGATCTTCTTCACCACTCGCTGCAGCCAAAGGTGCACCCGAGTGAGCCTCTTCACCCACAACAGGTTCAGTTGGTTCATCGGAAGTGATTCGTGCTTCACCTGCACCACCGGTGACATAAGCAATGCCTGTTGGGTTGATGACTTCAGCACTTGGTTCTACCCACTTCTTGAAGTTCTCCCAGCTGTGACCAAATGGGGCTGCGTTCAAGAAACCAGAACTCAATGCAAGGGTGGCCAAGATGATGAGAGGTGCAGTAATCAGCCAACCAGATTCATGCGGACCATGTGATGCATGATCATCGTGGCTTGCATGTGCGTCGTGACCGTGAGTGTCATGAGCATGATCATCATGGCTTGCGTGTGCGTCGTGACCTTCTTCTTCATGATGCTCTCCAGCAGATGCGCCGCGTGGCGAACCAAAGAAGGTGAGGTACGTCGCGCGAGTCATGTATGCGGCGGTGAGGAATGCACCCGTCAGGCCGACAATCATGAACACGTTGTATCCGGCGTAACCAACATTGTCGATGATTTCGTCTTTAGAGAAGAAACCAGAGAATGGGAAGACACCACACAATGCCAAAGTTGAGATGATCCATGTGGTGAAAGTGATGGGCATGAACTTGCGTAGTCCACCCATGTCTTTCTTCATTTCAAACGAGTGATGCGATGAGCTGTGACTGATTGAGCCGGCGCCCAAGAACAGACAAGCCTTAAAGAACGCGTGCGTAAAGATATGGAAGACAGCTGGCAACCAAGCACCAGCGCCAAGTCCCATCATCATGTATCCCAACTGGCTCACAGTTGAATACGCCAACACCTTTTTGATGTCTGTTTGGACGAACGCGAGAAGAGCAGCAATGACAATGGTGATGCCACCGATGATCACAATGAAGTTGGCGCCTGAACCAAGAATGTTGAGGCCTTCAAAGAACACTGGATACACGCGAGCGACAAGGAACACGCCAGCAACAACCATGGTGCTTGAGTGCAGCAAGGAACTAACTGGCGTTGGGCCAGCCATTGCGTCTGGCAGCCAGGTGTGTAGTGGGAACTGGCCACTCTTGCCGATTGCTGCAATGAACAAAGCCACGGCGCCAACGGTGATTGCCGCAGAGCTTGGGTCGCCCGAAAGCGCCCATGATGACAGACCACGAATCGAGAAGCCAGAAACACCGAGTGTCTTTGTAGTCCAATCGTTCGCAGCGAAGTACAAGACGGCAGTACCGGTCAAGAGACCAATGTCGCCAGTACGGGTCGTAAAGAATGCTTTGAGGGCAGCACGACTATTTGCGCCCTCTTCCCACCAATGTCCAATAAGCATGAACGAGCACAGACCCATGATTTCCCAACCAAGGATGAGTTGGATCATGTTTTCAGCAACGACCATGTTGAGCATGCCCGCAGAGAACAACGTAAGAGATGCAAAGAAATGTGTATACCGACGGTCACCGCGAAGGTATTCGAGTGAGTAAATCTGTACAAGTGAAGAAATAAAAGCAACGACTAGAAGAATGGTGACCGTCAGACCATCAACGTGTTGGCCAATACCGAGCGAGACACCATCGTTTTGCCACCAGGTCCAAGTCTTAACGATTGGTGCGATGTAGGCACCTTCTTCAGCGCCATTAACTCGCTGAATCCACTGGTATGCGGCGCCTGCAGAAAATACAAGGGCTCCCAACATGGAAGCGACACCGAACTCGCTGCCTTTTTTCGGCATGCGCTTGCCAAAAAAGATAATGAGTACAAATGAGATTGCAGGGATAACAGGGATAATCCATGCGTTCTCTAAGAACCAACCAGACGACAACACTGTCTCTGTCATTTCGGTCGCTGCTGCCAACATCTGATCAGCCCTTCATCTCTGAGAGTTCGTCAAGTCCGATGGAGCGACGGTTGCGATACATAAGGAGAACCATTGCGAGTCCGACTCCGACTTCGGCGGCTGCGACTGCAATGACATACAGAGCAAACGTATGGCCATCGACGGATCCGTTACGCAATGAGAAAGCCAGCAAGTTGATGTTCACTGAATTCAAAATCAATTCAATTGACATCAACACCATGACAGCGTTCTTGCGCGCAATGACTCCGTAGACGCCGATGCAGAACAAGACGGCGCCCAGAATAAGGAACTGATTCAACAACATGGCTTAGTCCCTCCTTGAAAGCACAATGGCTCCGATAACGGCGGCAAGAAGAACAAACGACAGTGCCCAGAACGGCAACAAGTACGGTCCAAAAATCTGGTCAGATAATTGTTGAGTAGAAACAACAGGAGAATCTGAAGGCAAGCGTTGATCGCCAAAACCATCATTGAGTGCGATAGCAAGTGTCGCAAAGAGCAATACCGCAACCGGCACACCCATGAACCAATTCTTATTGTTCAGGTCGGTCTCAACGCCAATACGTGCACGAGTCAACATTGTTCCGAAAAGGAATAGCACCATCACAGCACCGATGTACACAAGTACTTGTGTGATTGCTACGAACTCAGCGGCAAGAAGTACGTATTGAGCGGCTGCACCAGCGAGAACAACTACAAGCCAGAGAGCGGCATGTACGACGTTCGATGTTGTCACAACACGAAGCGCACCAATCACCATGATTGCAGCGATGATCGCAAAACCAATGTTTTGAGCGACA
>JBIKZT010000040.1:0-10452 GCA_044354565.1 Ilumatobacteraceae bacterium | reverse complement strand
TTTGGATTCGTCTCGCGTTGCATATGACGGCTTGAAGCCTCAAGACCGCAACTATTACACGCTGCGATATGCATCCCATCCGTCGCTCATTGTGTGGGTAGATACTCGGACAGAGAATCGCATTCCCGAATCGTTCTCGTGTCTGTATGGGTACGAGGACCGCAGGCCCGTTGATGGGGAGTGGGAAATTGTTGGCCGCGAAACATTTATCGAGCGGGTGCTCTGGCGTCGCGTGGGGCAGTCGGTCTGCTGATTTTTGGACACCTGCTTTGCGTCTAAGGTGTGATTATGAAAACAGCAAATGTCAATGGAATAACACTCGCGTTTGAAGATTCGGGTGGCTCTGGCCCCGTGGTCATCCTCAGTCATGGTTTCCTGATGGACCATTCCATGTTCGATGCCCAAGTTGCGGCATTGAAGGATGCGTATCGCGTTATCACTTGGGACGAAAGAGGTTTTGGTGGAACTCGTGCAGAAGCTGACTTCACATATTGGGATTCTGCCAATGACGTGCTGGCTCTCATGGATCATCTGAAGATTGAATCGGCAGTTGTAGGCGGTATGTCCCAGGGTGGTTTCTTGTCTTTGCGTGTAGCACTCACAGCACCAGAACGCGTGAAAGCACTTATTCTGCTCGATACACAAGCAGGCACTGAAGACCCCGCCACAATCGAGCCGTATAACCAACTGCACGCAGCATGGTTGGAACACGGCGCAGTTGCTGTGCAAGACATCATCGCCGGAATCATTCTTGGCCCAGGCGAGTGGAGCGAGTGGTTCGCCAAGTGGGGCGCTATGCAGCCTGATCAATTCTCAAAGGCGTTCAACTGTCTCATGCATCGCGATGACATCACTAGTCGGCTTGGCGAAATCGCTTGTCCAGCCCTCATCGTGCACGGAACTGCCGACGTGGCAATCGGAATGGAAAAAGCAGAAGTGTTGCGTGACTCCATCGCAGGGCCAACAACCTTGGTCGCCATCGAGGGTGGGCCACACGCGGCAAACATGACTCATGCAGAGCCAGTGAACGCAGCGATTCTCCAATTCTTAGGGTCGCTCGCATAACTGAAAGACTGTCGTTCTCAACCATCAGGGGGAACTATGCCGTTGGAACTTGATTTCGGACCAGCAGCTCAGGCTTTTCGCGCCGAGCTACGTGAATGGCTTGAAGCCAATAAGCCAGCAGAACTAATTGGTGTTTCTGCAGACGCACTTGCCCGAGGAAAAATGACTCCTGCTGCACGTGAATGGGTGAAGAAACTCTCCGATAACAAGTACATGTGTGTGTCGTGGCCGAAAGAATATGGTGGCCGCGGCTTGAGCGGGCTTGAAGTTGCAGTGATGAACGAAGAGTTCGCCCGCGCAAATGTGCCGCGCATTACTCGTGGAATGGGTGAGTGGCTTGTGGGGCCGTCCATCATCGTGTGGGGAACAGAAGAACAGAAAAAGAGATTTTTGCCGCGCATCATCGACGGGACAGATCGTTATTGTCAGGGATTCTCCGAGCCTGATGCTGGGTCTGACTTGGCTGCACTCAAAACTCGAGGCGTCATTGATGGTGAAGAAGTGGTGATCACCGGACAAAAAGTGTGGACTTCAGGTGCAACCGAAGCAAACATGATGTTCTGTCTGTGCCGAACAGATTTTGACGCGCCAAAGCATCAGGGAATTTCATATGTTCTCTTGCCTATGTTCCATGATGACAAGTCATCTAACGGCATTGAGTTGCGTCCCATTCAGCAACCTCATGGTGCTTCGCACTTCACAGAGACCTTTCTCACTGAATCTCGCGCGCCTGTTGCAAACATCATCGGCGGTATGAATAATGGTTGGCGTGTCACCATGACAACTCTTGGTAACGAGCGCGGTGGAAATGCCACTACACAACACGTGGAGTTCACGCGTCAATTCTGGGACGGTGTGAAACTTCTCAAGGAATCCGGTAAGACCGCGGACCCTGTTGTTCGTCAGCAACTTGCATGGGCATTCACTCACGTGGAGATCATGCGCTTCCAAGGGTTGAAGTTGTTGTCCGAAGTGATTGCTCGTAAAGAGCCGGGACCAGCTGCATCTATCAACAAAATGTTTTGGTCAGAATATGCGCAAAAGTTCAGCACATTCATGGTGAACGCTCGTGGAGCAGATTCGCTTCTCATCGAGAACGATAAAGACGGCAAATACGAAGTGGATCGCTGGATTGGTTCGATGTTTCAACATCGATCATCGACAATCTGGGGTGGTACGGCCCAAGTGCAGCGCAACATTGTGGGAGAACGGGTACTCGGGCTCCCGAAGGAGCCCGACCCGAACAAGCCTCGTCCACAAGTGAACTAAAGGTTGTTCCTCAGCAGTGCTGAGGGGGATGATTATTCCTGTTCTTCCGCGTCTTTGCCGGTCTCGAACGCACTACCTCGTTGGGATTCTTCGTGACGACGCTTTTTTTCTCGCATGTTCTTGATCGCATTAGAGGTGCTGCTGAATGCAAGGCGTGCATTTGCGCCGTCGCGCTTCCATTGCTGAGTGTCTCCTGAGTGGATACCCATGCGCTCTGCATCGTCGTACGCGTCGAGACCTGCCGAAAGGTAAATGAAATTCCAGCCTGCTTCGGTGCGCTCTGCAATGAGCTCACGGATCTGCTCGAGTGTGAACTCTCGACTCTGGTTCTCTTCACCGTCGGTGATCGCAACGAAAATCACGTCTTGCGCTGCAAGTCCTGCAGCAACGCGAGCCTCGCCGTCGACTTTCGCACGACCAATCGCAAGTCCCGTTGCATCGAGCAGGGGAGTGCCGCCGCGCGGTTGAAAGGTCTGACCATTGAGGTGTGTGATTTCTGCCAACGGAGCTCCCCAGACTGTGACGTCTTGGGGGTCTTGTGAGTCGAACTGGATGATGGACATGCGTGCATCGTTTCCGTTGCTCCGTTGGTCATCGACAAAGGTGTTGAACCCTCCGATGACATCTGAAGCGATGGTCGCCATTGAACCTGAACGGTCAATGAGGACCACGATGTGTGTGCTGTTTTCTATTGATGGGGCCATTGTTTCTCCTTGTAGGTATGCCCTCCGAATAAGGACATATCTACAAGATACCAAGGGGGTGGGTCATAATTACCCTAATTGGCTGAAAACAGTTAGCGGCGAGGTTTTGTCTCTGCGGTTCGTCGAAAACGTATAGGTGACGAGAGGGTGGTGGTTCGGCCCGCTTTGTACATCTGTGCAGGTCGGCCAGGTAAGGAGCCAAAGTCAGATAGTTCGTCGATTGGCACAACAAGTCCGTCGACAGCATCTACCTTGCGGCGAAAGTTTGCTGGGTCGACCTTGTATTGCAGGAATGACTCATAGACGCCCCGTAATTCACTGATCGTAAATTTCGGGTTACAGAAACTGAGGGCCACATTGGTGTCTTCAAGCATCTGACGCGCTGCCTTGCGAGCGTCATAGATGATGTTCGTGTGATCGAACTCCAGAAGTCGTTTGTCCCGGAGGCGTCGGTAGGGAATAAAACTGGCTTCATCGGAGTTGAACGCAGGCTTTAGTTGCTCAGGGTGTGGAACAAGCGCCATGTAGGCAATGGCAATAGCCCGGAAACGGTCGTCTCTGTCTGGGTCACCGTACGCGCCTACATGGTGGAGGTCGCTCGTCTTTAACTGCAACCCAGTTTCTTCACCCACTTTTCGAATGGAGGTATCGGTCAACTTTTCGTTTTCACCAACCAGGCCACCAGGGAGAGCCCATTTGCCAGCTTTGCCTTCTGGCCGCTTCATCACGAGGACTTCGAGGCGATCCCGGGGCTCCACATCGCGGTTGGGGTTGATGGTGAAGACAACGGTGTCTACGTACACAAAAAAGTTCATTTGCTTCGTGCGTTTAAAAGGTGCCATAAAGCAATTCTACTCATTTTGGTCACCTCCACCCTTATTTATCAAGGAAAAAACACCCTTGTGTTATATTTTGTCACATCTACCCTATTCCCGTGTCTCGGCAAACCGAGCACAGAAAGAAGACCAAAATGGCCCCACACCAAACTCATATAGCAATGCAGGCAGATGATCTCGATCATCATCAATCCGGACGCGCACTCGGCTCAATCATTGGTGCCGCAGTTGGCGACGCCACGGGTGCTCCATTTGAGTTTGGTCCTGGTGGACAATGGCTTCGTAGGTTCCCTCAGCCAGTTCTCGGCGGCATGGGTGAAATGGTGGGCGGAGGCTCGTTTAATTGGGAGCCAGGCGAATTCACTGACGACACGCAGATGGCCATGGCGCTTGCTGAATCTCTCATCTTGTGTGGTGGCTTCGATGTCGACTCTGTCTGGGAATTCTTCCGTGCTTGGTACAAAGAGGCAGTAGACGTTGGCATCAATACTGGTCGCGTATTGCGCCAGACGAATCACGAGGGTGCAGCAGTGGCTGCCCATCGCGCTCACGGCCAAAGTGCCAGCAATGGCAGCATCATGCGCATTGCGCCGGTAGGAGTGTTCGGAGTGCGTCTCGGACGCGCGGGCACCATCTGTCTTGCTATTGAACAGTCCGATGTGACTCACTTCGATCGTGCTGCTGCAACAGGCGCAGCGATCGTTGCTGAAGTGATTCGTCGATGCATTGTCACGGGGGATTTTGACGCAGCACTTGGCGAAGAGACTTTCGTAGCCGTGGCACACGAACTCGGAGCCGAAGGTGAAACACTCGTAGGGCCGTATCGCGAGTTGCTGTCCCCGAAGTTCAATCCGTATACGTATGAAGGCCACTCCAACGGTTCTGCGTGGGTAGCTACAGCGCAAGCAGTGTGGGCTATTCGTACCACAACAAACTTTCACGATGCAATTGTGGCCGCCATTGAACTTGGAGGCGATACCGACACAGTTGCTGCGATCACTGGGGCAATGGCGGGTGCTGTGTATGGCATCCAAGGCATTCCGGTGCGCTGGACAACGCACGTTCATGGGTATCTCACTTTGCCAACCGGAGAAAAGAAGCACTACCGCACACAAGATTTACTAGACGTCGCACGCTGTCTTCTTGGTTTGGGAAATGCACATATGTCTAGGCCAGACACCAAGTTTCCTGCCAAGGAAGTGCATGAGGCTGGTGTGCTAGCGGCAAGTCTCGAAGGAGCTGCCGACGTAGATCCTTCAGTTGCGGTGGTCTCGTTGTGTCTCGTTGCAGATCGTTTCGTCAATCACTCGCATCGTCGCTTGGTTTTCCTTCGCGATGAGCCGCGTAAGTACAACCCAAACTTACATTTTGTGGTTCGTGACGCCGTTGGTGCCGTGAATGCTTTCTTGCAAGAGGGCAAAAAAGTTGTGGTGCATTGCCATGGTGGTCGAAGCCGTACAGCACTGGTCCTCAAGGCCTGGTACATGCAGTATGAGAACAAAACCCATGATGAAGCCCATGAATGGCTCTCTGACACATGGCCTCACTATGCAACATGGAACGACTCTTTCTGGGATTACCTCGAAAACGAGTGGACTGCGCATCTATCCAAGAACCAGAAGGAGAACAAATGACACATCTTTTGCACGAGGAAGAACGCCTCGGTCAACTTTTGTTGCAACTCGCCGATGTCGATGCTGATTTTGTTACTCAACTTGACCCTGAGACGGGTGGTGAGACCACGGTATGGCCGGTTGATTTTGCCACGCTCGGAAACTCTGTGCAGTGCACGGCCACACTGTATGAACGCTTTAACGGCACCGTCGTCTTACGTATCGATGCAGATGTGCGAACGGTCGTCGACACGGCCGAGGTGCGCCGCTGGGTGACTTCCTATACGGGTTGGATGCCCTTCGTGCAAGCACGTATCGATCAGGTGAATCGCAAGAAGGTGAAGATCATCGCGACGCATTCATTCTTGGCAAATGAAGTGACTCGCGCACAGCTCGAACAAACGCTTGGATCGCTTGACTACGTCGCTGCCAAATGGGGAGTTGCCCTCACCGAGCTAGAGACAGCTCGCGAGTCTGAAGAAAACGACACCGCTCAAGAAGAAGACGACGAAGACCCGTTTGCAGTTGACACGTCAAAGATTGCGACTGAAACTCCGGTAACAGCTCCGTCTGTCGTCGGGCTCGAAGAGGCATTGAAGAACATCGATGATTTGGTAGGGCTTGGTCCTGTAAAGCGCTTGGTGCATCAGTTTGTCGCGGTCCAACGCGCACAGTCGGTACGTAAAGGCGCCGGTCTCAAAGTGTTAACGCCCTCACCACACCTGGTTTTCAAAGGTAACCCAGGAACGGGAAAGACAACTGTGGCGCGTCACGTTGGACGTTTGTACCACGAGCTGGGTCTTTTGTCGCGTGGTCATCTTGTAGAGGTTGATCGTTCGGGATTAGTTGGAGGTTATGTCGGGCAAACAGCTCTCAAAACGAAAGAAGTTCTTGATTCTGCCAAGGGTGGCGTTTTGTTCATCGATGAGGCATATGCGCTCAATCGTCCTCACGCAAACGATTATGGCCACGAAGTGATGGAGACTGTTCTCACATACATGGAAAACAATCGCGGTGACTTGGTGGTAGTGGTAGCGGGGTATCCCGCCGAGATGGATGATTTCTTGAAGATGAATCCAGGTATCGCTAGTCGTTTTGACTACACACTTGACTTCCCTGATTTCTCAGATGACGAACTTGTGCAGATCTTCGTGGAGATGGCCGCTGAACATGACTACACACTGGATGAACTTGCAGTTGATGCACTGAAAGTTGTGTTGTCGTCTTGGGGGCGTGAAGAGGGTTTTGGCAACGCTCGTGATATTCGCCGCCTGTTCCACGGTGTGGTTGCAGCCCACAGTGAATGGGTCGTTGAGTCTGGACTGAATAGTGGTGCAGAACTGTCGCGTATCCAGTCCGTGCATGTACCGCTTGGCGAGGCCCTGGCGGCGTTAGGCGAGATGGAACAGAACAAGAATCTTGGGCCTGGTTATTTGTAAACGACCCGTGGAGTAGCGCCACTGTTACAGAGGCGCTTCGTGCTGAATTAGTCTGCGTGTATGAGCACTATTGACGCCACCTCCGATACAGCATCTCGTCCTTGGCACCTGCAAGGTAACTGGGAGCCAATGCAGCAAGAAATTCATAGCACCGAGTTACGGGTCATCGGTCAGATACCACGTGAACTCGATGGGCTATTTATCCGCACCGGCCCAAACCCTGCATCTGGTTCTTCGCCGCATTGGTTTTATGGTGACGGCATGTTGCACGGTGTGCGATTGCGAGACGGTCGTGCCGAGTGGTATCGAAATCGTTACATAGAGACGCCAAGTGTTGCCAAGGTTCGCGGAACCGCATACGAACGCGGACCCGAGTTAGGGCGGGGAACAGGTAACACGCACGTGGTTCCGCACAACGGTTCACTTCTCGCTCTCGAAGAAGGTCATTGGCCATGGAAGATCAATAGTTCGCTTGAAACAATGGGTTATGAAAACTATGGCGGTGCTCTTACGTGTTCAATGACTGCTCACCCGAAGGTGTGTCCAGATACTGGTGAGTTGCTGGCCTTTAGTTATTTCTCTTTTGAACCGCCATACGTTCACTACATCCGTATTGGTGCTGATGGGGAACTGAAGCAGTTAGACCCCATCGATGTCCCAAACATGGTGATGATGCATGACTTTAATGTCACGCGTAACAACATTGTGTTTATGGACTTGCCTGTTCTGTTTGATCTTGGCCAGTTGTCAACCGGATTTCCGTTCAAGTTTGATCGTAACGCTGGGGCCAGATTGGGTGTGATGCCCAGAAGTGGACGAGGTTCCGACACGCGTTGGTTTGATATCGATCCGTGTTACGTATTTCATCCAGTTAACGCGTATGACGATGGTGACAACATCGTGCTCCACGTGTCTCGGCAAAACGAAGCATTTGGTTCTAGTTCTGATGACTATGCAGAAGTAGGACGACTGTATCGATGGACAATCAATCCGATCACGGGCAAAGTGTCGGAGGAAATGGTTGATGATCGCCCCGGAGATTTCGGTCGCGTCAACGATGCATATGTGGGCCAAAAAGCGCAGTACGCATATCTCATGTCACTTGCTGGTGAAGGAGACTCCGAAGAGCCTGTTTATGGTTCGTCTTTGTGGAAGTACGACCTTCACACTGGTGAGTGTTGGGAGCATCATCTCGGACCAACTACACGCGGTGGAGAACCAGTTTTTGCAGCTCGGGAAAATGCAGTCGCCGAAGATGACGGTTATGTGATGACCATCGTCCACGACACGCAATCTGGGGTGTCTCGGTTGGTCATCATTGATGCTCAAGATTTTTCTTCATCACCAGTCGCAGAGGTGTATTTGCCTCAACGAGTGCCGTATGGCGCACACGGCAATTGGGTGCCCAATGGCGTTATTGCCATGCAATAGCCCACTGAGAAAATTCAGCACGACTACTATGTAGAAGTGTTCTCCCGAATCGCGACCATGATCGCTGATGGCCCGAAGGTAGAGGCACGGCGACCGCAAGCTCTCATCTTGGTAGTGGCGGCATCGATTGTTGGACTCTTTATGGTCACCATCGCATGGCGGATGAGAGGCCCAACGGTTCATCCCGATGAATTCGGCTTCTTACTGAATGGTCAAATTTTTCTGGGTCACCACGAAGCCGTTGTGCCGACTGGAAGTTTCTATCCGGTGGGGTATGGGGTAGTCACTGCAATAGGTGCCACTTTGCTCGGTGGCATTAGTGGTGCATACCGATTTGCTCTCTTTTTCAATCTTGCATGTGCTGTAGCTGTTGCCGGCCTCATCTATGTTTTGGCACGGCGCATTTTTCAGTTGCCCACATATGTCGCGGTCATCGGTTCGTGTCTGGTGTTTGTGGCGCCTGGGACTGTTGTTAGTTCGGCCTATGCATGGCCAGAGACGGCAGCGCGATTGATGGCCTTGGTGTGGGTGTTGTTGCTGGCTCGAGTTGCAGCGTCAATGAATGTTCGCCTGATGATGGCAATCGGAGTTCTCGTTGGAATCTTGCCCGTCTTACATGGACGATTTACCTTGTTTATTCCCATCACGTTCTTGCTTTTCGGTTGGTGGTTTCTCACGAAGCAGTGTTCGCGAGCGGTGCTAGGTATTAGCGGTGCGTTGGTTTTTGTTGCCTACTTTGTTTCGTACAGTCTCAACACGTTCGTTAAGACACTCGTGTATACAACCTCATATGACCAAGAGAACCGTTTGCTATTGCGTCTGTTCAAGCCGGAGTTATGGACGGCACTAGTTCGCACTACGGCTGGTCAAACCTGGTACCTATTGGCAACATCGGCTGGTCTGGTTGGTATCGCGCTCATGTTTATGGTCGCAAACATTCTTGCTCCTTCAACGGAGAAAAAGTCTCGCAACCCACAGACCATTGCCATGATTGCCATCTTGCTCGGCACGATTTCCATTCTCTTCACAGGTGGGTTGCAGTTGCTGTACGGACGACGCGCTGACCACCTCATTTATGGTCGCTACGTGGAGGTGATGGTTCCTGCGCTCTGGTTAGTGGGCATTGTGGCGCTGTACAAGGCTCATCGATTTGTTTTGCGAGTGTGGCCTGTATCTGTGGCGGCATTCATCGGCATCTGTTTTGCTTATCAAATCATTGATGGGTTGGACCGCGTGAAAGATGGATATCAACGCAACACTTTGGTGTTTCCCAATACCGTTGGTATTGATGCGATGAGCAAACTGGTATCGCCTGGTTTTGTCTCGTTCACGATTGCTTTTTCTCTTGTCTCTGCGGTTCTGTATGTGGTGTATCTGAAGCGAGCATCGTGGGCACTTGCCCTTTTGGCACTGTTGCTCGCTGCCGGCTCCATTACTTCTGCGCAAGATTCTCTGTTGCCGCGCGGCGATTATCTGGAGGCAGCTGGTTCATCGCGTGAAGTTGCATTGATGCCTGGCGTTGAGGAGATCGGTTTTGATAAGGGTATTTCTAACGATGCGTTGTACTACTTCCTGCGATACAAATTGCACCCTGTTCGCTTGACTTATTTTGATGCCTCAACACCTGATGCTGTGATTGACGCCTCTTATTCATGTATTTACGGATGGCGTGAGCGGCCCCCAATTGAAGGATCTTGGGAGATCGTCGCTGAAGAGCCGGGGTTCCAGCGAGTATTGTTTAGACGAGTGGGTTCAACTCACTGTTGAACCTTTTGAACACCTAGGAATAAGAATGACAAGCGAGTCTGAATATGACATCAGTGTGGTGTTGCCCATCTTCAATGAGAAGGGGCATCTAAAAACTGAGATCGAACGAATTCGAGTCGCGCTTGATGCGTCGAAGTATTCGTACGAGTTGATTGTCGTGGACGATGGATCCAATGATGGGTCTGAGCAAGAGCTTGCTGCAATTCCCAACATTCGTTTGATCACTCACCGGGTGAACCAGGGAAGTGGTGCTGCACGGCGCACAGGTACAACAGCGGCGCGTGGCAGAGTCGTTGTGTGGACCGACGTTGATATGACGTATCCAAAT
>JBIKZT010000118.1:0-3848 GCA_044354565.1 Ilumatobacteraceae bacterium | reverse complement strand
CTTCTATTGCTGTCAACATTGCCCAATCGGCGTGGCGAACTCCACTTGCGTAGTTCCATGTCCCGTTCATCAGTACTCCACCATCAACACGAGTAAATGTTCCTGTTGGCAATGCCACTGCAGCAAGGAACGGCGATGGGTCGGATCCGAATAACAATTCAACGCCTTCATCACTAAGGCGTGACCCTGCCGCTGCTGCTGCACCTGCGTGGTTGAAACCGGTCCATGCAGCTGTTGCGTTCGAATAACTCAATGCTGTGAAATAGCGACACTGATCGGCCAACAACAGTCGATCTCCGCCGGCTTCAAAAGGTGCCTTAATCATTGGCACGCGGATCTGACGCATGAGATCTACTAGGGCCTGCGGCGCATCACCCAGTTCTTCAGACTCTGCAGCAGTTGCATCGAATTGTGAATGCAATGCTGAGATTTCACTGACCAATTGTTCAATTGGTCTTGCTACGTGACTACTTGTGCGTGAACTTGTCATTGTCATCAGAAAACTCCTTCATAACTGCCACCATCAAGTTGCAGGTTTTGACCACTGATATATCCGGCTTGTGCCGCACAGAGAAACGCAAACGCATCACCGAATTCGTCCGGACGGCCAAGTCGACCAGCTTTGATTGATGCGACTTGTTGTGCCCGAGCTTCTTCGTATGTGATGCCAAGCATCTTCATTGCAACGTGAGCCATTTGTTCTTGGCGTGCGGTGTCAAATCTTTCAGGCAATAACTGGTTCACCGTGATATTGAACTTTGCAAGGTCTTTCGACAGGCCCTTCAAGACTCCTGTGAGGCCTAGGCGTGTTCCGTGCGACAAACTCATGAGTGAATTGGGCGATTTCACCATGGCAGAGCTCACAGCAACGATGCGACCAAACCCGCGCTCTCTCATACCAGGCACAACGCGTTGCACAAGACCTAAAGGACCAGTGAGTGCTTGCAACACTGCAGCATTCCAGTCTTCGATTTCAATATCAAGAAATGACTTTGGTGATGGCCCTTGACCATTCAGCAAAAGAATGTCTGGCGTTGGGCAAGCGGCCATCAGTTCATCTTGCACGCTTGATGTTGCCGAATCACCCACTACTCCAATGGCTGCAACACCATGTCGCGATATCAGTTCCTCAACTGCAAGATCGACATCTGCTTGGTTGCGACCGTTAATGACAACATTGACTCCTTCACGCGCAATGCTTTCTGCGCATGCTCGCCCAAGCCCACGACTAGAGCCAGCAAGTATGGCCCAGCGGCCCTTTATTCCCAGATCCATTGAGTTACTTCAATCCACTTGCTTCACGAGCTGCTGCGATAGCAGGAAGGTCAGGCGGGCTAAAGAAAACTTCTGGTGGATCAGTTGGTCCCCACACTGAGAAACCAGACGGACCATCTTCACCTTCCCAATCAAGCCGACGATGCACGCGATCCCACAGTTCTTCATCAACTATTTGGTCCATGTCAGAGAAGAACTCAAACATGTTCCCTGATGGATCTTGTAAGTACCAGAAAACGTTCGCTCCGAGATTGTGTCGGCCAACGCCGATGACACTAGAAACCCTTTCGTCTTTCAACGCATTCGAACCGGCAAGACCGACGGCATCAATGTCATCTACTTCAACCGCGTAGTGATTCAGGTATGACGTAGGGCCTGGTTGAATCATCAAGTTGTGATGATCTGACTCAACGCGCATGAAGGTTGCAAAGCCTTTCATGATTTGGTCTGAGATGCGGTAACCCAAAACATTTGCGTAGAAATCAACTGCTTCAGCAAGGTATGGCGTACCAAGTACAACGTGGCCAACACGGCGCACAATGGGTGACTCTGTATGCAGCACTGCATCAGCACGCGTATTGACACGAGTGCGCTCGCCCGGGCCGTTGAATGCACGAGTTTGTGTTGGCGTGAGTAAATGTGGTGAACCAACATCAATCACAATGGAGTGACCAAAGATCGGGTCAACACATCGCAATGTTGTGCTGTCACCCGTAGATGTAATTCCGGCATCAGCGAGGCGCTTTGTGATCGCAGCAATGTCAGCTTCTGTCTCGCAACTGAGATGCATAGATGAAAGGTGACGGTATGACCCCTCCGAAATTTGCATCTGCACAGGGCGGTCAGGTGTGCCCAGCACGCCGTCAGAGGTTGCGCTCATTCCGTGCTGCAACCAGAAGTCGAAGAGCTCTTGCGGGTTCGCGACCGCAATCTGAATATCTAATAGTCCGTTTAATGCCATCGAAGAATAGTACGACATCAAACTATTTGATGTCAAACTATGTGCCTATAATAAGAGCATGGAAATCGGCAAATACATAGATGAGACCGTGACGACCTGGCAAGAACAAAGGCCAGACATTGACTTCGTACCCATGGGCTACATGCTTCGGTTCCACGCCATGGCTGAGGCAGCGATTGGCAAGATTCAGATCATCACAAAGTCCCATGGGCTCACCATTGGCGAATTTGACGTACTTGCCACTCTTCGGCGCCACGGCGCTACCAGCACATTGACTCCCTCGTTCATCGCTGAAGTAGCCCTGGTGTCCCCTTCTGGTCTCACACATCGACTCACACAACTCGAAAAGTCTGGTCACATCACCCGAAGTGCCGACAATTCAGATCGTCGTAGTTCACTTGTTTCAATTACTAAGAGCGGCGCTGCAGTAGCTGACCAAATCATTGAATTGATCGCTGAACACAGTGCGCAAATGTACGGCGCGATACCAGCGAAAGATCTACAACAGTTCAGTCACGTTATTTCTCTCGTGTCAGCCCAGTTGGAATCCAAAGTAGTCACTTCATGACAACGACAGTCACACTCACCGGTACAGGTTTACCCAATGTTGCACCTGGCCGCGCCGGAGCCGGAGTATTCGTAAAACACAATGATGTGGTGGTGCAGTTCGATGCTGGTCGCGCAACATGTAACCGGCTAATTGAAGCTGGGCTCAGACTGGCTGATCTCGATGCTGTGTTCATCACTCATATTCACAGCGATCACGTTTTCGGGTTAGCCGAACTTGTTTTGTCGAGATGGATTGAAACACAATTCGACAAAGTGGCTATTCCCCTTCCAATTTTTGCGCCATCCGGTGGAGCCGCACGTTTTGTGAAGAGAATGCTTGAACCGTACGAAGAAGACACTCACATTCGTCGTGAACACACAGGCTCACGCGAAGTTGTTCTTGATGCTCGTGAGTTTCCTGCCTCATTCACAGTCGCAGAAATCTGGGCGTCCGAGGATCGCGCTGTTGTTGTGGAATCTGTTGCCGTGCACCATGAGCCAGTTCCCGACGCCGTTGCATACAGAGTCACCACACCAGATGGTTCAGTGGTGATCTCTGGTGACACACGAGTCTGCCAAGAGGTAGAGGATTTCAGTCGCAATGCAAACGTTCTTGTTCACGAAGCCTTTCGCCGTGCACCACTCGAACATGTCATCGAGCATTTTCCACGCATCGAGTCGATCCTTGATTATCACTCCGACACAATTTCATTGGGTACCATGGCGCAACGCGCACAGGTACAGACACTGCTACTCACACATCTTGGGCCACCACCGCGTGATGAGGCTGAAGAACAAGGTTTTTCAGATGACGTGAAAGCCGGCGGCTACACCGGCAATTGTCTAGTAGGCCGCGACCTCATGTCGGTCACGTTCTAACCATTTGTTATTCGATGTGCAAGCCAGAGATTGCGCGAGCAATCACTAGTTGCTGGATATCTGAAGTGCCCTCTATTATCTGAATATGACAACCACACTGAACTCCGTTCACGGACGCATCCTTGACCTTGACAGTCATTTGCAAGTGCCGATTTCCCGCTGGGGTGAAGTATTTGGTGAAGCA
>JBIKZT010000008.1:0-30125 GCA_044354565.1 Ilumatobacteraceae bacterium | reverse complement strand
GCTTTTCTGGGTCCCCTAGCCACAGCCCATTGGGAGAACCACAGCAATAACCCGGCCAACGCATACGTGCAGTGCGCCCTTGAATAGAACCATCGGAAATAAACTTCAACGGCCCCATTGCAAATTTGTCAGAAGAGAATTTCTCAAGCTCTTGTACTTGTGCAAATACTTGTTCGGGAGTTTTGCGAACCGACATGAAAGTAATGAGTGGCGCAAAGCGAACACGCACGGGAAACTGTGGGTTGTTGACGACTGCGGCATATGCCTCTGTTTCGCCTTTTGCTGGGCGAAACGCAAGCTCGGTCACCATGGTGCAACCTGCTTGTCGCGAGAGGTGACCACCATCCCAAATAGACGCATCACCACCATCGTTCAAATTCACGTGTTTGCCAAGAAACAATGCAAGTGATAATTCACGGATCTCGCCAGTGAGGTCACCAGTCTCATCACGATGCACACCCTCTTCGGTATTCGAATCGTCAACACCAGCCTTGTTGAGCATTGCAGTATTGGCATGACCAACATGACCGTTACTTTGTTGCACCCAAATAGGGCGAGACTCTGAAATTGCATCAAGCATGTGACGAGTGATGGTTGCATCGCCCACCATTGATTTGTCGAAGCCCACTGCAACCAAAGTTTCAGTGGGGTCTTTCAATTCTTCATGCGCTTTATATAACCGCGCAATCACGTCATCAATAGTTGGGCACCCTGGTTGAAATGAACCATCAACCGCACGGCGGGGGTATGCACCCACCCATGGATACCGAGCCAGAGCACCTTCGCCTTGAATATGACTATGCGCCTCAATAAATCCGGGAACAATGACCTGATCTGCAAACTGCTCGTTGACTACTAAGTCTTGGCCCTGTAGGTCACTCAGAACTTCTTCGAGGCGACCCGTATGCAAAACACGTCCGTCTTGGACGGCCACAGCATTGGCAAAATCCACAGCCGAGTCAAGGGTGACCACAGATCGAGCCACAAAAACAGTGATTGTCATAGTGGAGACATCTTAGAAGATGAGTCCACTTGGGCTATCAATGCATATTCCTGAGAGAATGAAGCCATGACTATGCAGTTAGATCCACACACCGATATTGCCTCCATCTCTCGCACGGTTGCCTCACTCAGAGCAACCTTTCAATCGCGAGCCACTCGTCCCCTCGCCTGGCGCAAGGAACAACTCCGCCGCATGATTGCCATGTTGGAAGAAAATGAAACAGATTTTCTCGATGCGCTTGCTCTTGACCTTGGTAAGCCAAAAACCGAAGGATTCATTACCGACCTTGCATTCGTCACGGGCGAAATCAAGTTGATGCTTAAGAACTTGAAGAAGTGGAACAAGACAGAGAAAGTTCCTACGCCTATGGTGGCCATGCCTGCAAAGTCTTTCCGCATCCCTGAACCACTTGGTGTGGTGTGCGTCATTGCCCCATGGAACTACCCAGTTCAACTACTTCTTGTGCCTGCAGCGGGTGCAATTGCTGCCGGCAACACGGTTGCTTTGAAACCATCGGAAGTGTCACCAAATGTTTCGGCGGTACTTGCTCGACTCGTGCCTCAGTATCTCGATCAAACTGCAGTTGCACTTATTGAAGGTGGAGTTCCGGAAACCACAGAACTTCTCGCACAAAAATTTGATCACATCTTCTACACAGGTAACGGAAAGATTGGCCGCGTTGTAATGGCAGCTGCTGCTGTCAACCTCACTCCCGTCACGTTGGAACTTGGCGGCAAGAGCCCTGTCATCATTGACAAAAGTGCAAACATTTCTGTTGCAGCTCGTCGCGTGGCGTGGGGCAAATGGCTCAACGCTGGTCAGACGTGTGTCGCTCCTGACTACGTACTAGTTGATGAAACAGTTCAAGACGCATTTGTTGATGCGCTCCGCACTTCCTTGATTGATTTCTATGGAGAGAATCCACACACGAGTGATAGTTACGGACGTATCGTGTCGCCACGTCATTTCGATCGTCTGGTGTCACTCATGAGCGGCGGCACGCCGATCATCGGTGGAGAATCTTCCGCTGCAGACCGGTACATCGCACCTACGGTTCTTGGCAACGTCAGTCTGCAATCACCATTGATGAACGAAGAAATCTTTGGTCCACTGCTTCCCATCATCGGCATCAAGAACACCGCAGAAGCAATTCAATTCATCACTGAACGCGACCATCCGTTGGCGCTCTACGTATTCGCAGAGAAATCATCTGTTATCGAAGAGGTTCTCGACAGAACAACTGCTGGTGGCGTCACTGTGAATGGCACTCTCTTGCACCTCACTAGCCCGCACCTTCCTTTCGGTGGCGTTGGCGAAAGCGGCATGGGCGCATACCACGGCGTTTCTGGAGTGCGAGTTTTCCAACACATGAAGCCAGTGCTGAAGCGCGGAACAAAGATTGACCCCAAACTCACATACCCGCCATACACCGAGCGGAAATTGAAGATTTTCCGCAAAGTTCTCTAACTAAGACTCAAGAAAGTTCATCATGAAATTTGCAATGGCATTCGCCAACACCGGACCCTTCATCAACCCTGACAAGGCTGTTGCCATGGCGCAGGCCGCAGAAGCTGCCGGGTTTGAATCACTATGGACAGTGGAACATGTTGTTGTTCCATCTGATTACCAATCTCCATACCCATATAGCGACACAGGCAAAATGCCTGGCGGAGACGATTCCCCTATCCCAGATCCTCTGATCTGGCTGACGTATATCGCAGCTGCAACCAAGGAAATCAACCTTGCAACAGGAATTCTCATTTTGCCGCAACGCAACCCTCTTGTTCTTGCAAAGGAACTAGCAACACTTGACTTCATGTCAAACGGACGCATGCTTCTTGGCACCGGCGTTGGCTGGATGAAAGAAGAATTCGATGCCATCGGCGTGCCCTTCAACGAACGCGGAAAACGTAACGATGAAAACATCGCTGCGATGCGCGCATTGTGGTCAGAAGAAAAAGCGTCGTACCATGGCGAATACGTGAACTTTGATAACTGCATTTTGCGGCCGCAACCAGTCAAGGGCTCTATCCCTATCCACATTGGTGGCAGCACAGACATCGCAGCGAAGCGAGCTGGTCGACTTGGCGATGGCTTCTTTCCTGCAGGTGGTTCACATGAGGAGCTTGCTCGCATCATTGGTATCACTCGGGAATCTGCCATCAAACATGGCCGTAACCCAAAGGACGTAGAGATCACAACTGGAGGCAACGGGGCAATTGGCCCTAACGCCCTAGAAGAAATCAGTGCGCTTGAAGCTCTCGGCGTTGAGCGGGTCATTGTCCCTGCGTTCTTGTTCTACCGCGGTACTGCAGAGACTCTTGCTCAGTACGGCGAAGAAGTCATCAGCAAAGTCAACTAGACGAGCAAAGACGCCTTAGAGAAATTCATCACGCCATCATCAATTGGTGAGTCGCGGAATAGTTTTCTATCTCGCTTGTAGTCCTGCGGGTTGATCCACGGTTCGCGATCTCCCTGGCGTGGGAACTGGTGCATGACTCGCTCCATGTAACCGGCACTGAAATTATCAATCCATGGACGTTCCGGCATTCCAGCATCTGAGGCGCGAAGTTCGGCTACACACTTCTGGGTTCCGGTTTTTTCCATGTGATTCAACAGACGGCACACGTATTCACAGGTGAGGTCTGCTCGCAATGTCCACGAGGCATTGATGTATCCAAAACTAGATGCCAGGTTTGGTACGCCCGAATACGACAAGCCTTTGTAGGTCCAGGTTTTTGAGAAATCAACGGCCTGACCATCAACAACAAAATCCATCTCACCAAGGGTGACTAAATTCAGTCCCGTAGCAGTCACGATGATGTCTGCATCAATGCGATCGCCAGACTTCAGAACAATTCCACTTGCGTCAACGCGATCAATATGGTCGGTCACAACTGACGCACTTCCATCTTTGATGGCAGTAAAAAGATCACCGTTTGGTACTAGACACAGGCGCTGGTCCCATGGGTTATATGGCGGCGTGAAGTGAGTGTCCACGTCGTATTCCGGCCCAAGCGCATCTCGTACGCCCTTCAATAAGGCATCCTTCACTTGTTGTGGTTTCGTTCTCGTTCGCTTGTAGATGAGTTGCTGCATCGAGGTGTTCTTCCACCGCGTGAGGCTGTATGCCATCTTTGATGGCAAGAATTTCCGCAATACATCGGCCACTGCGTCGTGATCAGGACGCGCCACAACATATGTAGGTGATCGCTGCAACATGGTGACATGCGCTGCAGTATTGGCCATTGCGGGCACCAGAGTCATGGCTGTTGCCCCAGACCCAATAACTACTACTCGCTTACCTGCATAATCGAAATCTTTTGGCCAGGCCTGCGGGTGAATCACTGTTCCGTTGAAATCTTGAAGCCCACTGATGTCGGGGGTGTAACCGCCCTTGTAGCTGTAATACCCAGAACACATGAACAAGAAATTGCACGTGTACGCCACAATCGCATTGCTGTCTTTTTGAGTTGCCGTCACAGTCCACTGCGCGAGTTCTGACGACCACTCCGCTTTTGTCACCAAATGCTTAAATCGGATGTTCTTCTTGATATCAAACTCAGAAGCTGTCTCACGCAGGTACGCCAAAATGTTCGGCCCGTCAGCGATTGACTTAGCAGCTGTCCACGGCTTGAAACTGTAACCCAAGGTGTGCATGTCGCTGTCAGAGCGCACTCCCGGATACCGAAACAGGTCCCACGTGCCTCCCATGTCGTCGCGACCTTCCAAGATCACATACGAACGATTCGGTGACTCCTTTTGTAAAAAGTACCCAGCACCTATTCCTGAGATTCCGGCACCTACGACGACTACATCAAAATGTTCCACATTCATACTGTAAGCCAACGGCCTCCGTTACAAAGAACGCAGCCAGACTGGCGATAGATATCAACCGATGTCGGTAGCTGCGCCAGCAAACTGTGATTGATACAGGCGGTAATACGCGCCGTGCGCTGCGAGCAGATCCTCATGCGAACCTTGCTCAACAATGCTTCCCTGCTCCATTACCAAAATGATGTTTGCATCACGGATGGTGGACAAACGGTGCGCAATCACAAAACTTGTTCGTTGACTGCGCAATGCAACCATGGCGCGCTGAATGAGCACTTCGGTACGAGTATCAACAGAACTTGTTGCCTCGTCCAGAATCAAAATGCTGGGGTCTGCCAAGAATGCTCGCGCAATAGTGAGCAACTGTTTTTCGCCAGCACTTACTGCCCCACCGTCATTATCGAGAACCGTGTCATAACCAAGCGGCAACGAGCGAACGAACCTGTCAACATACGCAGCCTTTGCAGCGGCACGGATTTGTTCTTCTGTGGCAGAAGGGTTTCCATAGGCAATGTTGTCTCGAATAGTCCCACCGAATAACCACGTATCTTGAAGAACCATGCCGATGTTTTGGCGTAACTCACGACGTGCCATCTGAGAAATATCTCGACCATCCAAGGTGATACGGCCAGAGTTCAATTCATAAAAGCGCATCACTAGGTTCACAAGAGTTGTCTTACCTGCACCAGTAGGCCCCACGATTGCAACCGTTGTGCCGGGCTCAGCAATCAACGAAAGATCTTCAATCAGAGGCCGGTCTGCATCGTACGAGAAGTTCACGTGCTCAAACACCACTCGGCCCTGCACAGAATCAGTGGCTGACATCTCGGGTTCTGCTGTTTCATCTTCAGCATCCAGTACATCAAACACTCGCTCGGCGGACGCTACCCCTGATTGCAACACATTCATCATTGATGCTGTTTCCGTAAGCGGTCGGCTGAACATTCGGGAGTACTGAATGAATGCCTGAACATCACCCAGACCCATCGACCCAGATGCCACACGGAGTCCGCCGATGATTGCAATACCCACATAGTTCAAGTTTCCAATAAACATCATGATTGGCTGGATAGAACCAGAAATGAATTGAGCGCCAAAACCAGCTGTATACAGCTTTTCATTCGTTTCAGCGAAACGCTGCTCGACTTCCTTTTGTCGTCCAAAAGTCTTCACGATTGCATGCCCAGTAAATGTCTCTTCAACGAGCCCATTCATTGCCCCCGTATGAGCCCATTGAGCGATGAACTTCTGTTTCGACCGACCCGCTATCTGTTTCATAGTTCCGATCGAAATAGGAACAGTAATGACGGCCACCAATGCCAACAACGGCGAGATCCAAATCATGATCAGTAGAACGCCAACGATTGTTAGCAATGAAGTGATCAATTGACTGAGAGATTGTTGCAGACTCTGCGAAATATTGTCGATGTCGTTAGTAACTCGACTCAGCAAGTCGCCACGGGAATGACGATCGATATAACTCAGAGGGAGACGATGAATCTTTGCCTCAACTGATGCCCGCAAAGAGAACATGGTTCTCTGAACCACTCCAGCAAGCATGAACGTCTGCATATAGGAAAGAAGAAAAGAGAAAAAGTAAACGATGATTGCAAAAATAAGAGTGCGATGTAACGCAGCGAAGTCCACTCCGTCTCGGCCCTCTCGTTTTAAAAGCCCATCAAACAAAATATCTGTGGCATGTCCAAGCACCTTTGGCCCAATGACCACCAAAAAAACGCTGACAATCGCGAGTACAAGAATGCACACAACCACGAGCATCTCTCCCGCCATCAGTCGCCCGAGGCGCTTTGAAGTAGCTGCAAAGTTCTCAGACTTCTCAGCCGGCATACCCACACTGCTCATACGAGTATTGCGGAGTTCAGAACCTGGAATGTGTTGTGGTTTCTTGTCGTCTGTTTCTTCGCTCATGACTCTTCCCCATTCACCGCGGCTTGAGAGTCCACAATTTCTTGATAGGTCGGGCACGTTGCAATGAGTTCATCGTGTGTCCCGAGGCCAACGCATTCGCCGTCTTCAAGTACCAGAATCTGGTCGGCATCACGAATAGTGGATACTCGCTGTGCAACTACCAGTACCACTGCATTTTGCGCCAGCGGCTTGAGGGCGGCGCGTAACTGTGCGTCGGTGGTTAAGTCCAAGGCCGAGAAAGAGTCATCGAACAAATAGATCTCTGGATGACGAATCAGTGCTCGGGCAATCGCGAGTCGCTGGCGTTGACCGCCAGAAACGTTTGTTCCGCCCTGTGCAATCACAGCATTCAGACCACCAGGCATCGCACGAACAAAATCTTCCGCTTGAGCGACACGCAAGGCTTCCCACATTTCCTCTTCGGTGGCATCGTCTTTTCCGTATTGCAAGTTGCTAGCAATTGTTCCCGAAAACAAATACGGCTTCTGCGGAACAATTCCCACCCTTGACCACAGTGCTTCAGGCGCCAAATCGCGCACATCAACACCATCGAGAACTACGGAACCAGCCGTGGCATCAAACAAGCGGGTCACAAGATTGACAAGTGTTGTTTTTCCAGAGCCAGTGCTACCAATCACCGCCATTGTTTGTCCGGCTCGTACGGTGAAGTTGATGTCTCTCAGAACAGGCTCTTCTGCACCTGGGTAGTGAAAACCCACGTCATTGAAGTTCAACTCTGCAGTACGCGATAACTCGGTAATCGCTGAAGCACTGATGACAACAGACGATGGAGTGTGTAGAACCTCTTGAATACGCTCAGCACTAACTGATGCACGTGGCAATAGTGCTGCCATCCAAGTGGCCATCATCACAGACATCAAAATTTGTGTGAGATATGTGAGGAAGGCAATCATCGCGCCAGGCTGCATAACGCCCTCAGCGATTCGGTCGGATCCAAACCACACCACAGCCACGCTTGAGATATTGATGAACAACGTTGCCGTAGGAAACATAAGGGACTGCAAACGACCGCCCCGAAGCGCTGTTTCAGTGACAGCTTGATTGGCCAAACGAAATCTTTCAGTCTCTTCGGGTTCACGCACAAATGCCCGAAGGACTCGAATGCCAGTGAGTTGTTCGCGCAGAATCACATTGATGCGGTCGATGCGTTCCTGCATGAGTCGAAACGTAGGCACCATACTCATAATGATGATTGCCAATGTGATCGCCAAGATAGGCATGGCAACCACAAGAATTCGCGACAAACCAAGATCTTGCTGCATGGCCAACAACACACCACCAATCGTGGTGAATGGTGCTGCCAGCAACAAAGTGCACGTCATCAAAACAAGCATCTGTACTTGCTGAACATCATTTGTAATGCGGGTGATGAGTGATGGCGCTCCAAACTGAGCCACTTCCCTCGAGGAGAAATCATTTACTTGGTGAAAGAGACTGCGGCGCACGTCTCGGCCAAACCCCATTGCCACTTTGGACCCGTAGTAAACGGCACCAATCGAGAAAATGATCTGCACAAGGGTGACCCCCAACATGACGCCGCCCATCTGCCATATATATGGCAGATCATTCTTGACGACGCCATTATCAATAATGTCGGCATTCACGGTGGGCAGATACAGGCCCGCAATGGACTGCACGGCCTGAAAGGCGACGACTAGCCATATGTACCTCTTGTACTTGGCCAAGACCGTAGACAAGAGTTCCTTCAACATGCGAAATTCAATTGTACTTGGCTAGCACTGGTGACCTAGAGACGAAAGCGCTTGTCACAGGGGTTCGCCCGATACTGTCTGTTTATGCCTAGTGACCTCACTCTTAAGACCATGAACTTCGTCCACAAGACCATCCTCGTGGTTTCTCGTGGAAAGAAAGGCTGGAACGCAGGCAATATGCCCGTTCTGAAACTCACGACTACAGGTCGCCAATCTGGGCAGCCTCGTGAAGTGATGTTGACCTCGCCATACCAATCTGGAACATCATTTGTCATCGTCGCATCACGCGGTGGAGACGACCATCACCCCGCATGGTTTGTGAATCTTCGTGCGAACTCAAAGGTGTGGGTAGAAACTGTCGATGAACCGCGACACGAACGCACAGCACGCATCGCATCAGCAGATGAACGAGCAACACTGTGGCCACAGATTGTGGAGAAGTACGCGAACTACGGCGGATACCAATCAAAAACTGAACGAGAAATTCCACTTATCTTTCTCGAAAAGTAATGAGTCCAACTCGCATTGATCTTGTTACCACGCCGACACCTCTAGAAAATGGTGGTGCGCTACCAAGTGGTGCCCACTTATGGGTCAAGCGAGACGACCTCACTGGTTTAGGTGCCGGCGGCAATAAGGGCCGCAAGCTGGAATTCCTATGTGGAGAGGCTCAAGATGCAGGTGCAGATTGCCTAGTCACAGTTGGTGCGGCTCAATCGAACCATTGCCGCATGACTGCTGCAGCAGGTGCAAAACTCGGACTTGAAACTCATCTTGTTTTGTCTGGTGACGAACCTGAGATTCTTGAAGGCAATCAATTGCTCTCACACATGTTTGGAGCAATTCAGCATCACACTGGAATAAAGGCAAACGACTGGGAAGCGCTTGAGGCCTTTCGCCGAGAACTCACTGCGCAACTACGCACACAAGGACGCACTCCCCATTCCATACCTATCGGTGGCTCCACTCCAGTTGGTGCTCTTGGGTATCACCGTGCTTATGGCGAACTCATGCAGCAATGTGTTGCGCTTGGGTTTACTCCAGATGTCATTGTTCATACATCTTCAAGTGGCGGCACACACGCAGGACTCGTTGCCGGATTGGTTGAATCTCGTGCGAACGACGCGCCACACTGCCCCGTGATTGCAATTGGTGTTGCCAAAGGCGTTGCACTGCATGCAGAAAGCATTCGACAACTCAGCGATAGCACTTTGCGACTCCTCGGGTCGTCGCGCCAAACACTTACGCAAGACGTCGTCATCGATAAACGTTTTCTGGGCCAGGACTACGCGGTTCCCACGCAAGGCGCAGCAGACGCTGCTCTTTGGGCGGCCCACCGGGGAGCGTGGATTCTCGACCCCGTGTACACCGCCAAAGGATTCTCAGGACTGCTTGGAATCGACGCTGAAGGCGGATTCCAGGGCTTTCGAAACGTGGTTTTCATCCACACCGGGGGTCTGCCCTCTGTGTTTGCGACTCATAGCCAGTAACACATAGAGCCTTACTAGTATCACTTCTGTGATTGATTGGGCAACAAACGTTATTGACTCCATTGGATTGATTGGAGTTGCTTTTCTCGTTGCAATCGAGAATGTGTTTCCGCCCATCCCCTCTGAACTAATTCTTCTCCTCGCCGGATTCAATGTCAGCGAAGGCCGGTTCGATTACGTCAGTGGTGTCATAGCTGCAACAATCGGTTCTGTCATTGGCGCGTACTTCTTGTACGGAGTTGGTCGGGTGTTAGACGACGAACGAATGGAACGATTCTTGGCTGGCATTGGTCGCTTCGTTGGCCTGAAGAAGTCCGATGTGCATAAAGGTTTTGTGTGGTTTGAGCGTTACGGAAACTACGTGGTGTTTTTCGGTCGACTCATTCCGGTGGTTCGCTCAGTGGTTTCCATCCCTGCAGGCGGCGACCGCATGCCACTTGGCAAATTCACTCTCTTAACCGCTGCCGGTTCCCTCATCTGGAACATGGTCTGGGTGGCTCTCGGATGGACTCTCGGTGACCAGTGGGAGAAGGCTGGCGTATGGGGCGATTACCTCCAATACGGGGTGGTGGTCATTGTGGGCCTCGGTCTTGTTGCCCTCATCGTTCGAGCCCGCAGCACCAGAGGTGGTCAGGAATAAGTCCGACTGTATGCTGGAGACTCACCTAACGCGGGTGTAGTTCAATGGCTAGAATCTCAGCCTTCCAAGCTGATTATGCGGGTTCGATTCCCGTCACCCGCTCCAATCGCCTCATTTAGTGGTCTATAGAAATCTCTGACCAAAGTCGCTAGCGCTCATCTCGTAGATGTCTTCTGGACCATCTTCTTCGTCAATCTGTTGGCCAACATTGGTAAACCCGAACTGTTGCACCAACGCGACTGACGCCACGTTGTCTGGGTCGACCGTGTATCGCAGTTTCTTCACGCCCGGCTGCTTCACCACCCACAGCCACATATCAATATGACTCCAGCAACACGCGATGCGGGTTCGATTCCCGCTCCGGGCACCATAGGAAACCTTGCACCACAGCGGGTTTGCGACAACGCTCGACGGGACCGTGTGCCAACGGTGTGCCACAAATATTCACATCGCAATTTCACCACGGGCGTTACAACGCGTCATATCTGAAAATCAATTCACAACTATTCCACTGGTATGGTCGCGACATGCGCAAAATGATAAGACGTGCTCATCACACCTCTTCTCGTGCACATTTGTAAGAATCAAAAAGCCCGCACTGGACGCACATGGATGATGGTGTCCCACTTATTGCCGGCGTACTGGCCCCCGGTGTTGAAGAGCTGGAACCACGCGGCGTCCAAGCGGACCTCAGACGAACTCCAAAAGTAGCCAGAAGCAAAACTACCAATTGCAGTCTTATTAACATACATCTGGTTCAGTTCGCCCTTTGATGGCAAAAACCAATCCCCATACACAACACCATTCACAGTGGCTGTGTACGCATCGGCAAGATTTGCTGCTCCACTCGTACACTCACCCAACATCACAGCCGTTTTGTTGGCACCATCCATCGCGCCTGTGGAAGCCAACGTGGAAGCAACACCAAGCAACGTATTTGAGTTGTCACACCACGTCGACGTTGGGTCCCCCGACGGAGATGACCAGGTTGATGGTGCGGCTTCATAAAACAAACCAGACGTGTTACCCGCGGTAGACGGGGTCATAAAAACAATTCCTCCACCAGGACCCTTTAATCCAACTGCACATGCAGTCGTACCGTCCACACCACAAATGTTTTTTATTTGAGAATTTGTATTAGCACCATTCGAACCTGCAGTTCCTGTGTCGCCTTTTACTCCAGTGTCGCCTTTTGCACCTGCAGCTCCGTTGCTTCCTGCTGCGCCAGTGTCACCTTTCGCACCGATCGGACCGGTAGGACCCGTATCGCCTTTTGCACCTGCAGCTCCGTTGCTTCCTGCTGCGCCAGTGTCACCTTTCGCACCGATCGGACCGGTAGGACCCGTATCACCTTTTGCACCTGCAGCTCCGTTGCTTCCTGCTGCGCCAGTGTCACCTTTCGCACCGATTGGACCGGTAGGACCCGTATCACCTTTTGCACCATTGCTTACTGAAAAAACCCGCACTGGACGCACCTTGCTTGCGTACGTCTTAGTGAGTGGGTAAATGCCCCCGCCGTTGAACCACTGACGCCATGCGCTAGTGGCGTCGTACTCAGACGAAGTCCAATAGTCGTATATATCACCACCAAAACCGCCAATTGCAGTCCTGTTAACATACATCTGGTTCAGTTCGCCCTTTGATGGCAAAAACCAATCCCCATACACAACACCATTCACAGTGGCTGTGTACGCATCGGCAAGATTTGCTGCTCCACTCGTACACACACCCAACATCACAACCGTTTTGTTGGCACCATCCATCGCGCCCGTACCGTCCACGCTAGAAGCAACACCAAGCAACCTATTTGAGTTATTACACCACGCCGACGTTGGGTCACCGGACGGAGATGACCAGGTTGATGGTGCAGCTTCATAATACAACTCCAAAGTATTTCCCGGTGTTGACGGGGTCATAAAAACAATTCCACCACCAGGACCCTGAAGCCCAATTGCACATGCGGTCGCTCCATTAGCCCCACAAATATTTTGGGTTTGTGAATTAGTGGGAGCACCATTCGTGCCATTCGTGCCATTCGTGCCCGCAGCACCAGTGGCACCGTTGTTTCCTGCAGCACCTGTTTCACCTTTTGCACCCGCAGCACCGGTAGTACCCGTGAAACCTCTCGCACCTTTGTCACCTTTTGCACCCGCAGCTCCGTTCCTTCCTGCAGCACCTGTTTCACCTTTCGCACCGGCAGGACCCGCAGCACCTGCTGCACCTTTTGCACCCGCAGCACCTGCTGCACCCGTGAAACCTCTCAAACCAGCAGGACCCGCAGCACCTGCTGCACCCGTGAAACCTCTCAAACCGGCAGGACCCGCAGCACCTGCTGCACCTTTTGCACCTGCTGCTCCGTTGCTTCCTGCTGCACCAGTGTCACCTTTTGCACCTGCTGCACCTTTTGCACCAGCCTCACCTTTCGCACCGGCAGGACCCGCAGCACCTGCTGCACCTTTTGCACCCGCAGCACCTGCTGCACCCGTGAAACCTCTCAAACCGGCAGGACCCGCAGCACCTTTTGCACCAGCCTCACCTTTCGCACCAGTGTCACCTTTTGTACCTGCAGCATCTTTTGCACCTGCAGCTCTATTGGTTACTGCAAAAGTTCGCACTGGACGCACGTAGTTTTTATAAATCTGATCATCGAGGCTGGCGTTGTCCGATCTGTTGAAATTTTGCATCCACACGTGGTACGCGTCGAACTGAGACGAACTCCAATAGCCGTCGTATGTGTCAGAAACAAAACCGCCAATTACGTCTTTGTTGATATACATCTCGTTCAGTTCGCGCTTTGATGGCAAGAACCAATCTACATATGCAACACCATTCACTGTTGGCGAATATCTACGAGCAAGATAAGCCGCTCCACTCGCACACCGACCCAACATCACAGTCGTTTTCGCAGCACCATCCATCGCGCTGATGCCAGTGAACCCGACAGAAACACCAAGCAAAGTTTCTCTTATGTCACACCATGCCGACTTTGGGTCACCGGACGGTGAATACCACGTTGACGGTGCGGCTTCATAAAACAACCCAGAAGTATTTCCTGGTGTTGACGGGATTATAAAAACAATTCCACCACCAGGCCCCCTAAGCCCAATTGCACATGCGGTCGATCCATTAGCCCCACAAATATTTTGGGTTAGTGAATTAGTGGGAGCACCATACGTTCCCGCAGCACCCGTAACGGCCTTCGCACTCACACCACCGCCGATAGTGATACCCGCCAAAACACCAACAAGGAGCGATACTCCTGCTGCTCGACGTGAATAGGATTTTGATTTAGTAGCATTGCTCATTGGGCACCTTAGGTCATCCTGACCAACACCAAAACCGCAGCTATTTGTTCGGCATACCTAATAATTTTCCTTGGTAACTAACACGGAGTTAGTCATGAATAGAACTTTCAACTCGAAATAGCCCTTTTTTAGCGGCATCACAAACACCCCACAACTTCTTTGCGCACAATCTTTGGGTGTTTCTAATTCGGAATTGCCCAAATCGCACCAATTAGTTCAGAACCGAACCAAACCGCACCAATCGCCTCATTTAGTGGTCTATAGAAATCTCTGACCAAAGTCGCTAGCGCTCATCTCGTAGATGTCTTCTGGACCATCTTCTTCGTCAATCTGTTGGCCCACATTGGTAAACCCGAACTGTTGCACCAACGCGACTGACGCTGTGTTGTCCGGAGCAACCGTATAGCGAAGTTTCTTCACGCCCGGCTGCTTCACCACCCACAGCCACATACCAAGTAGTGCTTCACGGCCAAAACCTTGGCGCTGAAAACTGTCGTGCACTCCGAGCCCAATCTCTACCATGCCTTCTTCATCTGGCGGGCCATGAAACGACAGGCTGCCAACGATGACTCCAGTGGAGCGTTCCACCATCCACCGCACGAACCATCGATTCACATATGGATTGGCTTGTACCTGCGGCACCCTCCATCGCAATGGCCCAGATGAATCCATCAACACGCGATGCGGGTTGGTGTACGGCTTACCTTGAAATAGCGCAGGGTTCTCTGGTGTTTCAAACAACGTCAAAAGGTCGGTTGCAGAAATGTGATGTAAGTCCAGTCGTGCTGTTGCAATAACAGGCTCTGAATCACCAACTTCTCCCATGAGCCAATCGTAGGACTCAAGAGGCACATAATGGAACATGTCTCCCGATGAAGATCTTCGTGCAGCACGTGGAGTGCGTGTAGCAGTTGAAGCCTTTCAATGGACATTTGCCAGGTCATCGGGTGCCGGCGGCCAAAGCGTCAACAAGACTTCAACGAAAGCAACGCTCGCCATTCTGTTGAGCGACGTTCAATGTTCGCCGACCATACTCGCCCGTCTTGAGAGGTCGCTTCCCGAAACAGTCTCCGTGACATCACAGGTGTACCGCAGCCAATGGCGTAACAGAGTTGCCTGTATGGAACTGCTTTGCGAAAAACTCAATGAAGCTTCTGCCCCGCCACCTGCGCCACGGCGAAAAACAAAACCTTCACGTGGTGCCATCGAGCGTCGACTCAACAGCAAACGTATTGATAGTGAAAAGAAAAGAAATCGTCGAGTGACTGAATAGCTAGTGCTGTCTATTACAAAGATCGACACGCTCTGAATCACTCACATCGGCGACTCCGGCTGCGACACCTTCAACAGCTGCAAATGGTCCACACGGATGAGCTGCAAGCCACACATGCACCATCGGTGCTCCCCCAGTTCCAAGCACTCCCACCGTGCAAACGCCTGCTGCGTTGGTAGTTCCCACTACTTTTGGATTTCCCTGTGCATCTAATCCCCAACACAAGTTGGTGTGAACATGCCATTGCATGAGACCACCTGCGTAGTTATTCAAAGTGGCATCGGTAATGAGAGTTCCCGGCAGTGCGATGTACATCGCAGACACAAGCGTTCTGGCTGAGCCTGCCACTTGGTACACAAGCGACTCAGGTGCTGTGGTGTCTAACATTTTGTTGTCATTGACAAGTGACTGCTTGATGTAGTGCTCGTAGCCACTTCCTGCGTCACCAATGGACCGATACCCATCCGCATAAGCAGCTGATGTTGTTGCGTACTTTGCAAGGTCTCGTCTATTTGCTTGAATCAGGTTCGATGCACGAAGTGCTTGTTCCGGCGTTACCCCACCGATGCCAGAGAAATCAATTGGTGCCGATGGATCAAACGGTTTTGGCCATCCAGATGCTGCGGCTAGTTGCTGGTCACGCGTAACCGTATGTGGATGCGTGGTAGCGGGACTCACTGTTGTTGTTGTAGAAGTTTTCTTCTGTTTGACAGTGGTCGACGGAGCAACGCCAACTGCTGCTTCTTGTGTACTTGCATCACCACTCGCAACGGTTGTGGTTGTAGCGGATACAGATTCGGTTGCGCCAGGAGCAACAATGACCCCATCTGCATTGATTGTGAGAACTGAATCAGTAAGTTTTATCGCTCCATGTAAGTGTGCATTGCCCGTCAATGTCCACAGTGCGACAAGTGTGATCGCCGATAATACATAGGCTGAGTTGGTTACAGAAACGCGCGAAGCGCGCACTTCTGGGCGCAACAATGCCCACGCACTCGCCGCAACTGCAATAAGGCCGAGCGCTGCACACACCGTGTCGGCGGGTTGTGGAGACTCTGGAATTTCGAGTCCACTGATGAATGAAATTCCGTATGCGCGAGTCAATACCCATCCAATAACTGCACCACCATTGATGACTACACCGAGACCACACACCAACCTGTTGACCTGCGAAAGCGCCAACACTCCCCAGCCGACCTGCAGCAACGTAAGTACCAAGAACACACGCGATGACGCTGCGTGCTCCGCATGCAGGCCGATTGCGGCTCCATGAATAATGCCAGCACCAATGGACGCGAAACCCGCCCACTGCTGACCTGCACTTCTTGAGTTCACCCCACTGATAGAGGTAATACTACTTAAGCAACGAACCGCCGTCGCACGTAATGACTTCACCTACGGTGAAAGCACCAGCTCGCGAGCAGAGATAGAGGGCGAGGCCCGCAATATCTTCTGGAGTGCCGACTCGCCCACTTGGGTTCATCCGACCTACGGCATCCCAGTCGGTGTTATCTACGTCGCCGCCGCCGCCAACGCCGGTTGACAACATCCACGTAGGGAATGGTCCTGGCGCAATGGCATTCACAATGATGTGGCGACGCGCAAGACGACCAGCCAAAACTCTAGTCAGCGAGTGCACAGCAGCCTTCGAAGGGCCGTACGAATAGGTCTCAAAACTAGGTGTACCAATTCCGTCGATCGAACCAATGTTCACGATGCGCGAGGTGTCGTCTTTTGTGGCGCGTGCTTGAAGCAATGGCAATAAACGCTGCGTAAGGAAGAACACGCCCTTCACATTGGTGTCCATCACTTTGTCCCAACCAATTTCAGGGAACTCTTCAATGGGGGCACCCCATGACACGCCAGCATTGTTGATGAGAATGTCGAGGTGCTTCTCGCGCTTTGAGATTTCTGCGACCAATGCATCGATTCCATCAATCTCGGCAACGTTTGCAGGAAGCGGAATGCACTCGCCGCCGTAGTTCTTCATTAGACGGGCTGCTGCCTCATCGCAGGCTTGGGCTTTGCGAGACGAGATATACACCTTGGCCCCATTAGCCAATAGCCCAGCTGCGATCATCTCGCCGATGCCACGAGAGCCACCTGTAACAAGGGCAACCTTGCCTTTGACTGAGAATAATGATTGCACGGACATGTCTGACATGGGATTCCTTCAGGTTGGGGTACCCCTCGACACTAGGACATCCACCTTCACAGGCCCCGAGTGCACTGTGTATCGTTCAGAGAACTGCAATCAGGGGGCTGACATGGCACATGATCTCATTATCCGCAACGGACTTATTGTCGATGGCACTGGTCGTGACGGATACATATCCGACATCGCAATCGATGGTGACACCATCACTTTTATTGGTGACCTCACTGGTGAAATAGCCACTCGCGAAATCGATGCAAAAGGCCTTGCAGTAACACCAGGCTTTATTGACTTGCACACCCACCTCGATGCACAAGTGGGTTGGGACCCACTCATGACATCAAGTTCTTGGCATGGCGTCACCACTGTTCTCATGGGTAACTGCGGTGTCACGTTTGCACCAGTTGCAAAAGGTGATGAAGATTTCCTTGCAGAGATGATGGAAAGCGTTGAAGACATCCCACGTGATGCAATTCTGAATGGGCTCGCATGGGATTGGGAGACCTACCCCGAGTATCTCGATTCTGTCGAGCGACTGAACCCTGCCCTCAACATCGTTGGCATGGTCGGCCATTGCGCAGTGCGCTACAACGTGATGGGAGAACGTTCTCTTACAGACGAACCAGCAACTGCACAAGAACTGCAGCGTATGAGTGACATTGTCGCTGAATCTGTTGCCGGTGGCGCTGTCGGATTTTCTACTTCACGCATCTTGTTACATGTTGTTCCCGATGGTCGTTACGTTCCAGGAACACTCGCACCGAAAGAGGAATACTTAGCAATCGCCGATGGCCTCAATGCTGGCGGCGGCGGAATTTTCCAGGCAGTCAATGATTTTCAAACAAAGGCCGCTCATGAATTCGACTTGCTCCAATCCATGTCAGAGGCATGTGGTGATGTGCTGTTCTCAGGTGGCGTTGGCAACGGCACTAGCCGTTCCGCTGAAGGATTCGGAAAATTTCTTGACAATACCCGTGCCAATTCCGGTCGCATTACCTCTGCCGGCATGACTCGTCCTAGTGGCTCACTTTGTGGGCTTGCACAAATTTCTCCTGTGAAGGGAAAGAAGTGGCGAGCACTCATGGATCTTCCCACCATCGAAGATCGTGTTGCTGCACTTCGTAACGCTTCCACGCGAGCTGAACTCGTTGCAGAAGGTAAAGAAAAAGGAATGTGGTACGACCCGAATCACATTTACCCACTAGGAACCGAATTCTCTCCGAATTACAACGAACAAAACGGAGTATCAATTGCACAACTCGCCGAGGCTGCTGGTGTACATCCTGTTGAACTCGTCATTGATCGACTTATTGAAAGCAACGGACTTGAACTCTTCAACACCTGGTTCTTTAATCGCAATACGTCAGACCTCGAGGATTTTCTCGCACTTGACCATGTGTATCCAGGCCTTGCCGACACAGGCGCACATATTGGGCAAATCTGTGACGCCGATGCCACGACGCACTATTTGCAGTACTGGTACCGCACGCGTGGTGTTGTCACGTTGCCACAAGCAATTCGCAAATTGACCAAAATGCCTGCCGAGGTGCTGGGCTTGAAAAAGCGCGGGACATTGGAAGTTGGACATTTCGCGGACATAAATGTGTTTGACCCACAGACAGTGGCATCAGGACAACCAACCTATGTCAATGACTTCCCCGATCAGACTGGACGCTTGTTCATCAAATCTCGTGGGTATGCCGCAACGATTGTGAACGGAGCCATTGTGACCGAGCAAGGCACACACACTGGTGCTCGCCCTGGTCGCGTTATTCGTGAATTCGCTCGCGCCTAACGCGGCGGGCCGCTGGTTGTAAACGAGGTTCCAGGCGGGTCAATCGCCCACTCAGGTGATTCACCCCATGAATCGCTGTAGATCAGTTCTTTCATTGGAACACGACGCACCGGGCCGTGTGCACCTTCTGGTTTACCAAGCGTGATGGATGCCGCGATGAATGCGTTCTCAGGAATCTGCAGCAAGTCGCGAAGTTCAGAATCAACGAAGCCATGAAACCCAGTGAGTACTCCCCCGTATCCGCGCGAGCGTGCTGCAAGTAAAAGGTTTTGACACGCCGGATACACCGATGCACCTTCGAGTGGGTTGGGCTCTCTGTAGCGAACCATCACGGCAAGAACTAAAACTGGAACGTTTGTAAAGTTGTCTACATACGACTGCATCGTGCGCGCCATTCGCGCTTTTGGAGAATCATCAATGGTTCCCGAATTCTCGTCGTACCCATCATTACCGCGTTTATGGTTCCACAGTTTTTGTGCACCAACTGCGATCAGCTCTTTGGCTTTAACTGCTACATCTGAATCGGTCAGCACAATGAAACGAAAAGGCTGCCTATTGCTTCCACTTGGTGCACGCGTGGCCGCAAAGAAAATGTCTCTCAGAACATCGTCAGGAATGGGCTCGTCTTTGTATCTGCGAATCGCTCTTGTTGTGGCAAGGCCTTCAAGTAACCCCACCGTGTCAGTTGCCAATGGTTGCTCCAGAGCCATGACTAGTGATGACCTTTCTCCAGAACACCTGCATCTTTTGCCCACTTCCAATGCATACGACCATGGTCGGCGTTAGCTGCCAAAACTCCCCCAATTGTTCCGTCGGCCCAGGGAGCACCAGGCAACGTCTCTTCGAGTTGTTCATCGGTTAGTTCACTTAACAATTGCAATGTCACAGCTCTAGCACTTGCCCCAAGTGCAACTACCTCTTGCAACGACTTTCCATGATGTTCCAGTTGCCACTCTTCAGTCATCGCGTGAACCGACGCCATAATCGCTTCTCTCGTGCGAGGAGCACCTGAGTCATCTGTAGCCAAACCAACAGGATTCTTATGTCCGGAAATATGGCGCCGCACCATCGCAGCAAAATTTCGCTCAATCAGTGCGAGATGTGCCAGGTGATCAAGAGCCGACCAAAAATTGGAATGGTCATGCTCGCTGGGTGTGAGGTCGGAGAGCAATTGCTCATCCGATAGTTCCTGATATGTCGCCAGTAGCCATGAACGATCGTCGTTCAACTTCTTCTCTATCTCAATCCTGTTCACAAATACCCCACTTCTGTTTCTCCGAGTCTGTCATTACTGCCACCGCAGAACTACTGTCGCATCATGCCCGCACAACCAGCCCATCCTGAACTCGGTTTCTACACCCTTGCTGGGGCTCCCAAGTCTCCACGAGACATGTTCCAAGAACTGCGAGATGCAGAGGACATGGGTCTTGGCACGGCATTCATTTCAGAGCGATTCAACATCAAAGAAGCAGGCGCTCTCACGGGCGCTGCCATCGGCGCAACGAGCAACATCAACATTGTTACCGCTGCCACCAACCACACCACGCGCCACCCCATCGTGAGTGCTTCATGGGCCAGCACTTTGCACATCATGTCTGAAGGGCGATTCAGCCTCGGTCTGGGTCGCGGAATTGACGCAATGTTCAATGCATACGGAATGCCGCTTGCGACCACCGACTCAATGGAACAGTTTGCGCTCCTCATGCGTCGACTCTGGAAGGGTGAAACAGTTCTGAACTACGCAGACCTCACTGGCACATACCCCGTGCTGCGCCTAGACCCAGCATTTGATCTTGACATTCCACTCAGCATCACCGCCTTCGGACCACAGACACTGCAAATGGCAGGACGCGCATACGACAATGTGATTCTGCATACGTTCTTCACAGATGAAACAACTCAACGCGCCGTACAAATGGTGAAGAAGTCTGCTGAACAAGCAGGGAGAGACCCGAGCACAGTGAGAGTGTGGTCATGCCTTGCCACCATTGGTGACCACATTGACCCGGCGTTGCGATTGAAGAAAACAGTTGGACGCCTTGCCACCTATTTGCAGGCGTATGGAGACCTCATGGTTCGCACCAATAAATGGGATCCGGAAGTCTTGAAACGCTTCAGAGCCGATGAATTTGTAAAAACGTTTCCAGGCGCACTTGATGCCAAGGGAACCACAGAAGATTTAGAACGAGTCGCACCACTGATTCCAGAAGAATGGCTGTCACCGTCTGCCACTGGAACCCCAGAGCAATGTGTTGCAGCAATTCGTAATCAGTTTGCCCTTGGTTGTGACGGCGTGATTATGCACGGCGCAACACCGACTGAACTTGCACCAATCGTTGCTGCCTACAAGGCGTAGTTACGCCTAGGCCCAGTGCTTCATCAACATGTCAGCTGCAACTGCCGGTTGTTGACACATCCACCAATGCCCCACTCCTGACAGTTTCGCAGTGTCGGCACCAACACTGTTCGCAACTTCTGTCATGGTGCGTTCGTCACCAGCGAAATGATCCTCTTCAGCAATGATGACTAAGCCATTCTTTGGTTTAGCAGCTGCAAACTGTTTGCCCAGTGCCGCCATTGCTGGTTGCGCTGCATCGCGATACAACGCCAAAATACAACGCGCCATTTCGTCATTGATGTGTGATTTCACATCGGCTGCAATCTCGCGTGTCATGCCTAAGCCGCTGAACGCATCGACAAATTGTTCATCAGGCATTGCAACCATGCCTGCAACCATCTGTTCGCCGAGTTCTGGCGCTTGCCAGCCCTGCGCCATGTCGTGCCATTGGTAATCAGCATGCAGCAGACCTGCGCAATCTGTTGCCCACGTACGCACGATGTCGGGCCGTTCGCTCAACACGCCAAGAACATGACCTGCACCCCAGTCGTGACCTACAAGATCAATCTCGCCTTCAATTGCTGACAACTCTGCAATAAGCCAGTCTCGGTATTCACGCATGGTGCCACCCCAACCTGCAGGAGTTGGAGCGCCGAACCCAGGGGGCGTGAGGAGAACAATCTTGGTCTCTCCGCGCTTATGAAGTTCAGCTACCAACAACGACCAAATGGCGGATGTTTCAGGGTTGCCATGAACAAATACTTTCGTCGACGCACTCATGTTTTTATCCTTTTTTCTTCGATTTCAAATACGCAGCACTTGCTGCACGACTTTCAGCATCATACGTTGCAATTACTAAAGAATCTGCGTCGTTGGCGTTGCGTGCCGTTCCAATCATTTCTTCTGTCACTGCATTTACTTGTTGCTTAGTGGTGCGCAATGAATACCCCGGCTTTGCCGCCAGAGACTCTGCAAGTGCTTGCACATAATCATTGAGTTCTGCATCGCTAACAATCGTGTTCAAGAATCTGAGAGACTTTGCTTCGACTGAACCAAACGGGCGACATGTGAGTACTAATTCTTTTGTTGCTGCAGGGCCAATCTCGCGCACGAGACGCGGAATGCCTCCCCAGGCAAGTGGAATGCCAAGGTCCACTTCAGGAATGACAAAGTTGGCTGCATCTGTAGCAATACGTAAATCGCAACTAGCGGCAAGGACAACACCGCCACCAATACAGTTCCCCTGAATTGCCGCAATGGTCAATGCGTTCATGTTGGTCACTGCTTCAGCCATCAACCGACCAAGGTCTGCGCTCTCTCGCACTCCCCACTCGGGATCTGGATTCATAAAATCATTGAGGTCAAAACCTGCACAGAACGACGAGCCCTGGCCAGACACCACAACAACTTTGACCTCCCGTTGTTCATCAAACCACCGAGACGCTTGGGCAAGGTCTTGCAAGGTCTGGCGCGACAGTGCGTTGAGGCGCTTGGGGCGCGCCAACGCCATCTGCCCAATTGCGCCCTGCACGGATACTTCTAGCGTTTCAAATGTGGCCATATGGCCTCCCCAATGCCTCTGCAGAACCTGCCCTGCCATAAGGTTTAGTGCGTAGACCACCAGTTGTTGGCATTCAACAACTCATTCCCAAGGGGGCAATATGGACCGCGAAGCATGGATTATCGATGCAGTTCGTTCACCACGAGGAAAGGGCAAAGAAACTGGCGCCCTGCACAATGTGCACCCTCAGCGCATCTTGGCCCAGGTACTCAATGGTCTCAAAGATCGCGTGGGGTTTGACACCTCTGAAGTAGACGACGTCATTATGGGATGTGGAGCTGGCAGTGGCGACCACAGCATGGACATCGCTCGTATGTCTGCACTCGACGCAGGATGGGCTCTCGAGGCTCCTGGCGTCACCCTGAACCGTTTCTGTGGCTCAGGTCAACAAGCAGTGAACTTCGCAGCCATGGGTGTGCTCTCTGGCATGCAAGAAATCGTTGTTGCTGGTGGCGTGGAATCTATGTCGCGTCCATCACCAATGCATGTTGATGGTTTCACCGCAAACAACACTCACCTTCGTGACCAGTACAACATGGTCCCGCAGGGAATCTCTGCAGACCTCATCGCAACAGTTGAAGGATTCACACGCGAACAGTGCGACGCACTCGCGGTGGAGAGTCAGCGTCGTGCAGCAATTGCAATTAGCGAAGGTCGTTTTGAGAGGTCTCTCATTCCCATCTATCACAATGACGGAACACTCGCTCTTGCAGTAGATGAACACCCACGTGCAGGCACCACACTTGCCGACCTAGCAAAACTCACACCAAGTTTTGAAGGCATGGGTGCATATAAGAAAGACGCCGACGGACTCAGCATCGACGAGACCGCACGCATCGCATACCCACAAGTGAGCCAAATCAACCACGTGCACCACGGCGGTAACTCGTCTGGTGTTGTTGATGGTGCAGCAGCAGTGCTCGTCACTTCTCCTGAATACGCAAAGGCACACGGACTCAAGCCACGTGCGCGCATCATCATGAGCGCAGTCGCAGGGACAGAGCCAGTCATCATGCTCACCGCTCCGGGCCCAGCAGCAAAGCTTGTTCTCAAAAAAGCAGGCATGACATTCGACGACATCGATCTATTGGAAGTCAACGAAGCATTCGCAGCAGTTGTTTTAAAGTTCTTCAAAGACACCGGCGTCGACCCATCAAAGGTCAACGTAAACGGTGGAGCTATGGCGCTTGGTCACCCCATTGGGGCAACAGGCGCAATGCTGATTGGCACCTTGGTCGATGAGCTTGAGCGTCAAGATAAGACAACTGGCCTCATCACCATGTGTACAGGTGGCGGCATGGGAACAGCCACCATCATCGAGCGCATCTAAACAGCCCTGCGCCTCTGGCGTACAGTAGAGACATGCCAAGTTCATTTCTGCATTCATTTGCTAAACCATCGTCAGATGCGTTCATCAACATTGTCCGTGGCGACATGGCACTGCTGTGGGACGACAAAGGCAACGAATACATCGATGGCATCGGAAGCCTGTGGTACTGCCAAATTGGTCATGGCCGGACAGAGATGGCAGATGCCGTTGCTGCACAGATTTCTACTCTTGAGACTTATTCCACGTTCGACCCATTTACTAACCCGTTAGCAGAAGAAGTTGCAGAAGTCATCGCTTCGCTCTCGCCTATTGCCAACTCACGAGTGTTCTTGTGCGGCAGCGGTTCAGAGTCCATCGACTCAGCAATGAAGATTGCACGCACTTCACAGATTCAATCGGGTCATCCCGAACGAAGCGTGATTATCTCTCGCAATCGCGGATACCACGGCACAAACTATGGCGGCACAAGCGCCCAGGGTTTACCGCTAAACAAAGTTGGCTACGGCACACTTCTTGAAGGCGTACTGCAAGTAGAAGCCGACGACATTGAAGCGATGTCTGTTGCCTTCCAACAAAACAAAGGCAACGTTGCTGCAGTAATTGCAGAGCCAGTGCAAGGAGCTGGCGGAGTATGGCCTGCAACGCGTGAATACCTTGAAGCATTGCGTCGCCTATGCGATGACAACGGCGCGTATCTCATCTTCGACGAAGTGATCACTGGCTTTGGTCGATTGGGCGAATGGTTTGGCGCAACGTATTACGGCGTCACCCCAGACATGATTACGTTTGCAAAGGGTGTCACGAGTGGTTATCAACCACTAGGCGGAGTCATCACTGGCCCTGCAATCAACGCGGCTCTCACAGCCGACCCCACATTTTTTCTACGCCACGGTTACACGTACTCGGGTCACGCAACGGTGTGTGCCGCAGCCTTGAAAAACATCGAAATCATGAAGCGTGAGCAACTTGTGCAACGTGCGCAACACGTTGGTCAACGTATTGAAGCCGGGCTTGCTGCATTAAGTCTTGATGGAACCCTCACTGGTTATCGCGGTGCGGGCGCAATTTGGGCTGGGAAACTACCCGACTCACTTGATGCGACAGTTGTGCGTGACGCCATGATTACAAAGGGTGTTATTGCTCGCTCTATTCCGGGCGTCATTGCATTCTGTCCGCCACTAGTCATCACTGATGCACAGGTAGACACAATGCTGGATGTGTTTGCGTCAGTCGTTCAGTCGCACTAAATCTGCGCCGCAAAGCGCGAGCAACACTTAGCGCAACCGGCGAATAAGGCTGCTGGTATCGGAACGTGCATTGCCATTAGTAGCGAGTTCCTTGTAATACCCAAGCACCAAATCTGCAACGGGTAACTGTGAGCCATTGCGTTTGGCTTCGTCAATACAGAAACCGAGGTCTTTCACCATCCACTCAACGGCGAATCCGAAATCGAACTTGTCGTCAATCATGGTGTGGCCACGATTCTCCATCTGCCAACTCTGCGCAGCACCCTTGGAGATGACATCAACAACAGCATGAGCATCTAGGCCAGCATGCTGAGCAAATGCGAGAGCTTCAGATAAGCCCTGCACTATGCCTGCAATGCATAACTGGTTCACCATTTTTGCGAGTTGGCCGCTACCTGCATTGCCAAGCAATACACATGCACGCGAATACGCGCTTGCAACAGCAGCAAACTCTGCATAGGCGGCTTCAGAATCAGAACCGCACATAACAGTGAGTACACCGTTCTCTGCTCCAGCCTGGCCTCCACTAACGGGCGCATCGACAAAGCCAACGCCAGCAGCAATGCAGGCTGCAGAAATCTCTCGTGCCAATTCGGCACTTGTTGTGGTGTGATCCACCACGATCATTCCTTCATGGGCACCAGCAAGAACACCATCGGCACCAAGCATTACGGAGCGAACATCATCGTCGTTTCCCACACACAGCATCACAATGTCGCTTGCTGCTGCCACCTCACGAGGGGTCGCGAACGAAGCACCGTTGTATTCGGTCACCCACGCTTCTGCTTTTGAAGCGGTGCGATTAGAAACTGAGACAGAGTGACCAGCACGAGCAAGGTGCCCAGCCATTGGAAACCCCATGACTCCTAATCCACAAAAACCCAACCGGGCCATGATCTACTCGTCGTCTTCGAGTTCTGCGTCGTCGTCGTCAGTTTTCTTGACTGCTTCGACTTTTTTCTTTACAACTTTGGCTGGCTTCAGAACGCCTTTTTCCAAAGCCTTATTCAAGAACTCTTCTGCTTCTTCTTTGCTGACCTTCAACGCAGGTGCAATTTCAGAAATGAGGTTCACGCGTGCACGCTCGTACATGGTGCGCTCTGCTGCAGACAATGATGCATCGCGGTTACGCGCTGCAAGGTTACGAACAACTTCAGCTACTTGATAAACGTCGCCGCTCTTCAGTTTTTCTTGGTGGTTCTTGAATCGACGTGACCAGTTGCTTGGAACGCGAGGGTCGGCCTTTGAAAGCACAGCCACAAGGTCTTCTAATTCGTCTGGGTTGACGGGGGGCCGAACGCCCACTTCATCGAGCTTCGATAATGGAACCTGAAGGATCATCTCGTTGATGATGGTTTCAAGGATGAGGTACTCCTCTTTCTTCCCCGTGCCGAAGAAGTCGTGCTTCTTCTTGCCTTTTACTTTGCAGGCGCCATGTTGGGGGTAGATGACAATGTCATCTTTCTTAAATTCCACCCTGCAATTGTAAGGCTCGGGTGCCGCAAAGCCTCATTTTGAGGCGCATCTCGAGTATTTCTGCACACAGAGTTGCTCAAGAATTTTGTCAGGCTCCGGAAGGCCTAGCCCCATCGTCCCTGTATTCGTCTCAGTGTTGATCGGCTTTTCCATCGCCCAAGTTGGTAATAGGAATCATTCTCATTATGATAATGACATGCCAGCTTTGTCCAGATTCTCTTTTTTCGCCTCAACAACTTGCCTTGTGTTTGCAATATCAGCCTGCTCGTCCAGTAACGACACGTCGAATAGCGCAAGCGACACTGCTACTTCAACCTCGCTGAACGTGGTGGTTACGTACAGTGCAATTGGCGATGTGGTGTCCCGCCTTGTGGGCGACGCGGCCACTGTGACGGTATTGATTCCTAACGGACAAGACCAGCATGATTTCGAGCCATCGGCACAAGACGTGGAGACATTGAATAATGCATCACTCGTGGTCTCAAACGGTCTTGACCTCGAAGAGGGCCTCGAAGATGCTTTGGTCCAAGTAGAGAAATCAGGTGTATCGGTGTTTCATATTGCCGACCACGTCACGCTTCTCGATGCTGCCAAGGGAGACAAAAAAGAGAGTGCAGCCAAAGAAGAACATACTGACGAAGAAGAACATACTGACGAAGAAGAACATACTGACGAAGAAGAACATCATGATCATGGCACCGAAGACCCGCATGTATGGCTTGACCCCGAAACACTGGCACAAGCAATTCCTGCGCTTGCTGATGCCCTCACGAAGGCAACTGGAAAAGATTTTGCAGAAGAGGCTGCAACTGTTGTGAGTGAACTCACTGCGCTCAGCGCAAAAGTTCGAGACATCATGGGAACAGTAAGCGAATGCAACCTCGTCACCGGGCACGATTCGCTGGGATATTTTGCAGCGCGTTACGGCTGCACTGTGGTGGGTGCTGTGATCCCTGGCTTTTCAACCGCAGCCGAGGCATCAGCCGGCTCACTTGCAGAGCTCACGGCCCTGGCCACAAAGAATGATGTCAAGGCAATTTTCACCGAATTAGGAACTCCTAGCGATGTAACGGCCCAAATTGCCAAAGAAGTTGGCGTCGAAGTGGTGGAACTCTCAACTCATGTATTGCCCAAAAACGGCGGATACGACGAAATGATGACTCAGCTCGCTACGGCAATCGCCAACGGACTCTCGTGAATCTGCTGAACTAGCAGCGTGGGACATTTACTCTTCGAGCCATTCGCTGACAACGAATTCTTGCGACAGTCGTTCTACGCGGGCGTGCTCGTCGCGCTCATCTGTGCGGTAGCCGGGACATTTGTTGTCTTGCGTGGGCTTGCCTTTGTTGGCGATGCTCTAGCCCACGGGGTTGTGCCTGGCGTCGCCGCTGCACTACTCATCGGTTTTTCTGGAGTACTCGGAGCTGCAATTGGCGCGGCCGTCATGATGTCAGGCGTCAGCGTTGTGACACGTCGCTACCGACTATCAGGTGATACCGCGATTGGCTTGTTATTCGTTGGCATGCTTGCACTAGGTGTCATTATTCAGTCGCGTTCGAGTTCTTTCGCCGGTGATCTCACCAATATTTTGTTCGGAGAAGTCTTAGGCGTCAGCAACTCCGACATTGTGTGGCAGTTCATCGCACTTGTTGCAGTATCCGTTATTGCTTATCTGTGTCGGCGCCCATTTCTCTTGTTGTCAGTTGATGATGGGCTTGCTGAAACCTCGGGTTTCTCTGTGAAGAAGTATCACAACATCATGTTGGGGATGGTTGCTCTCACTGTGGTTGCGAGTTTTCAAACGGTTGGAACATTATTGGTATTGGGCTTACTCATTGCGCCTTCAGCGACGGGTGCCCTCTTCGCTCGACGGATTGGCACCATGATGTCGGTTGCTGCTGGCGTAGGAATTGCGTCAACATACATCGGGCTACTTGCTAGCTATCACGCAAATCTTGCGGCGGGTGCAAGCATTGTATTTTCATCGGTCATCATCTTCGGTGTATGCGCCATCGTGGTTGAGGTGCAACGTTGGCAAGCACATCGCAAAGACATTCATCACGACCACGACCAACCTCACATGCATGGGCATGTACACGTGTCATGAGTGCGCGCATAGAAGCAACAGGTCTTGCTGTTGGGTATGGACATAGACCCATTGTTGAAGGCTTGAATTTTTCACTTCAGCCTGGTGAGTTATTGGTGCTCATTGGCACGAACGGCTCGGGTAAATCGACTTTGTTGAAAACACTTGCTGGGCTGGTGACTGCTCAAAGCGGCGAAGTAAAAGTGCTCGGCGGTAAACCAGGTACACAACATTCTTTGGTGGGTTACCTTCCACAGCATCCAGTGTCATCACATACATTGCCACTGCGCGTGGAAGATGTTGCCGCAATGGGCCGTTATGCGCATTTGGGATTAACCAGGCGTGCACGTGCAGAAGACCACCGCATTGTGCAAGAGTCAATGGAACGCACCGGTGCTATTGCCTACAGGTCGCGACCATTACGAGATCTTTCAGGCGGCCAGCAACAGCGCACACACTTAGCACAAGTGTTGGCACGTCAAGCAGATGTACTGCTGCTTGACGAACCCACTGCAGGGCTCGACCTTTTGGGTCGCCAAGCAGTTGCCGAACTAGTTGCACAAGAGCGTGCACGTGGAGTCGCTGTTGTGATGGCAACACACGAATTGTCAGACGCCGACCCCGCCGACATGGTGATGCTGTTAGCGCAACGCGTAGTGGCACAAGGATCGCCTGCTACCGCGCTTACAGATGCAGCACTGCGCGAGTGTTTCGGCTTTACACAACCGCACTAGATGCGCGTTGTGTCACTACGCTACTCATCACACGCACGAACATGAACATCACTAATTTGTTTGTGATAGTTACACCTAACATTAGTTTTACCTAACATCACCTGAATTTTTTCAACGGTAATTTTCTGTTGAAGTGTGTCCTAACATGAATGTATGAGTAATCACACACCACAGAAACGTCAGATAATTGTCGGAG
>JBIKZT010000117.1:0-3918 GCA_044354565.1 Ilumatobacteraceae bacterium | reverse complement strand
TTGCTCAGCACGTTCAGCCATGGTGGCGATCAGGTCGTCGCCTTCAAAACCAGCCATGTCGCGCCACATGACTCCCATGGCGTCGAGCAGTTCACGAATCATTCCGAGTTGTTGATACAGCGTGTCTGGTGCCTTCTCGCGTTGAGCCTTGTACTCCGGAATAGCAACATGGCGAAAGGTTGGTTCGGAGCGATCGAACACAACGATGATTCCGTCAGGCGCGTGTTCGCGTAGCAACGTCAGCAGCATTGTGGTGAAGCCATACACAGAGTTAGTGGCTTGACCGCTTGCGTTAGTCATGTCCTCTGGCAAAGCGTAAAAGGCTCGGTATGCGAGCGAGTTACCGTCCAACGCCATCAGTTTCATAACTTGTTCCTCAGATCACTCGGGTCGAAGTTCACCAGAGATGATCATGTCGGCTACAGCCTTCATGGTTGCTCTGTGATTCATCGCGCCACGCTGAATGAAACCGTATGCGTCATTCTCCGTCAATGCATGTGTATCGCGCAGAATTCCTTTGGCCCTGTCTATTGACTTGCGCGCCTCAAGCTGCTCCTCGAGCGCATCAACTTCACCATTCAGTGCTTGCATCTCACGAAAACGACCAATCGCAACTTCGATTGCAGGGATGAGGTCTGTTTTTTGAAATGGCTTTACAAGATATGCCAAAGCACCAGCGTCGCGAGCCTCTTCAATGACTTCGCGTTGACTAAACGCTGTCAACACCAAAACTCCGCATATACGGTCTTTCGTAATGTGTCGTGCTGCTTCGATGCCATCCATGCCAGGCATCTTGATATCGAGAATCGCAATGTCGGGACGCAGCTCACGGACTAGTTCAACTGCTTTATCTCCGCGGCCGGTCTCGCCCACTACGTCGTAGCCCTCTTCTTCGAGAGTTTCTTTCAGGTCCAAGCGGATGATTGCTTCGTCTTCAGCAATGACTACACGGATACTCATGAGCTGTGCTCCTTCATTCGGTCTAATAGATTGTTCATGCGACGTTCAAGGTCTGCAATCTCAGCTACCAGTTGTCCATGATGACGCACAATCACGTCGGCATGCTTCTTGGACTCTCGGTATTCGAATTCCGCGGAAGGAGTTTCTGAGACCAAGGCCCTGAGGGATAAATCATTGGCATCGTCCACCATGTGGCTCATTTGGTCAGATACGACGAGCAACTCCAGACGAAGTTCCTTGAGACGCGCAGCAGTCTGCGCAAGACGCCGTTGCAGTAGTCGTTGACCCATATACAACGAGTGTATGAGTCACCTGGGTGCCCGAGGTGGGACTTGAACCCACACGTCCTTACGAACAACGGATTTTGAGTCCGTCGCGTCTGCCATTCCGCCACTCGGGCCAGGGCTAGAGAGCGTATCGCTAGATAGGCAAAATGAGCATTACCTACGAGTAGCACGATGTGAAGACACATAGCCGTCTAAGGTTTTTGCACCATGCTTGCGTTTACTTTTCCAGGACAAGGCTCCCAGAGACCAGGTATGGGTCGCCCTTGGCAAGGACACGAAAGCTGGGAACTCATCGAGGAAGCCTCAGATGTGGCCGGCCGCGACGTAGCAGCCCTACTTCTCGACGCAGACGCAGAAGAACTGCGAGATACTCGCAATGCTCAACTCACCACATTTGTGTCAAGCCTTATGGTTCTAGACGCCGTAGAACGTCTCGGTATCGAACCAAGTTTTTGTGCTGGCCACAGTTTGGGCGAATACACAGCGCTCGTCGCGACAGGCGCGTTGTCATTCGATGATGGAGTGCGGCTAGTAGTAGAGCGCGCTGATGCAATGCACGAAGCAGGACTAGCTGCACCAGGAACAATGGCTGCGGTTCTTGGTCTCGACGATGACGATGTTGAGATTGCATGTCGACGTGCAGACAGTGATGTTTGGGTAGCGAACTTCAACGCTCCAGGACAGATTGTCATCGCAGGTTCACCCGAAGGAGTTGCGAAAGCTTCCGAGATCGCAAAAGAACTTGGCGCCAAGCGTGTGATGCCACTTCAAGTGTCTGGCGCTTTTCACACACCATTTATGACAGCAGCCCGCGACAGATTGCGCGTTGCAATTACCGCTGCAAGTCCTCGCGACACAGAAGTCCCCGTTGTTTCAAACGTAGATGCACTGCTACATGCAACGGGAAATGAGTGGTCATCGCTGCTATCTGCACAATTATCCAATCCTGTCCGATGGAAGCACTGTTTATTGACTCTTGCCGCTGAAGGAGTTACTGGATTTGTCGAACTGGGGCCTGGTGGCGTTCTCACTGGTATGGCAAAACGCACTGTAGAAAACTCTCGCACCATCAGCGTCGCCACTCCAGACGAACTCGACAAGTTGATCGAATGGGTCGACGCATCTGCCCCTATCACTGCAGGACAAATTGAAGGCGAGCATCTGTTCGCCATTGAACGTCTCGTAGTGAGTCCCGCAGCTGGAGTCTTCACTCCAATTGGCGACGTGACAAACGGAATGCTGATTGAGGTTGGACGCGTGCTTGGACATGTTGGAGAACACGAAGTGCGCTCACCGTTTGCTGGAGTTGTACAGAGCTACATCGCTGTTGAAGGCGAACGAGTCACATCTCGTCAACCAATCGCTTGGCTTCGGACGCCGTAGGTAGGACTGACATGCCACACATTCCAAGCACTACTCGTGGTGCGCGCTTCATTGGGTGGGGAACATCCCTTGGTCACAGAGTTGTGACGAACGATGATCTCACTTCGTCCATGGACACGAACGACGAATGGATTCGTGAACGGACAGGTATTCATCGGCGACATGTTGGTGGTTCTACCGCTGAGCTCAGCACCATAAGCGGTAAGGCCGCACTTGATATGGCCGGCATTGATCCCAAGTCCATTGATGCACTGATATTGGCCACAACAACACCGGATCGCACGGTTCCCGCGACATCTGCAACAGTTCAAAATGCTTTGGGCTTGGCGTGTGGAGCATTCGACGTCAATGCAGCCTGCTCAGGTTTTGTGTATGGCCTAGTTGTCGCTCACGGACTCATCGGAGTTGGTGCTGAACGAATCATGGTCATTGGCACCGACACATTGTCACGCATTGTTGATTGGACCGACCGTAATACTGCCCCCCTATTCGCTGACGGTTCTGGAGCCGCAATCATTGAAAGCACCAAAGGTCACGGCCAGTTACTCGGCTGGGACATCGATGCCGACGGAAGCGCCGAAGAGATCTTGTACGCCGAGGTTGGGTCAACCATTCAGATGAATGGCAAAGAAGTTTTCAGACGTGCAGTTCGAATCATGGTCGATAGCGCTCAAAAATCAATGGCAGCTGCCGGTGTCACAACGGAAGAGATCTCAATCGTTGTTCCCCATCAAGCCAACATTCGAATCATCTCAGCGGCATGCGATCGATTGGGCATCTCAATGGACAAAGCGTCCATATCAATTCATGAAACTGGCAACACATCGTCGGCTTCAATACCCCTTGCGCTATTCGGTGATTTCGGACAAGTCAAACCAAAAGACGGCGACATAGTCCTCCTTGTTGGTTTTGGTGCGGGCATGACTGCAGCGAGTGCAATTCTTCGGTGGAACGCACAATGAGTCGCGTAGTACTCATCACAGGCGGATCTAAGGGAATTGGACTGGCATGCGCCAAAGCATTCGCTGCCCTCGGAGACAAAGTTGCGATTACCTACAACTCATCTCCCCCGCCCCCAGAGTTCTTTGGTGTGAAGTGCGATGTCACCGACACAGCACAAGTGGATGCTGCGTTTGCAGCAGTGGAAGAACACTTCGGCACAGTAGAAGTGCTTGTTTCGAACGCGGGAATAACAAAAGACACTCTGCTTTTACGCATGAAGGAAGCAGACTTCACTGAAGTGATCGACGCAAACCTCACAGCGGCATTTCGAGTTGTGAAGCGCGCT
>JBIKZT010000116.1:0-3958 GCA_044354565.1 Ilumatobacteraceae bacterium | reverse complement strand
CAAGCAGTTGTTCGATGCATGATTCCACTGAGCCAATCAATGCAAACGGTGATGCATCAATCATTTCTTTCGACACGCCAAACATTGAAGAGATTCCATCGACTGTTTTATCACGGTCGTCTGTGACCTTTACAAAGAATGTTCGGATGTTCATTTCAATGTCATTCAAACGATGCGCTCCGGCAGCAGCCACTATGGCTACTTTTTCATCGACGGACTCCGTTGTCATTGTTGAAAGAGCCTCTGGACCAACAACGCCTGCTGTCAGAGTCCCGTTAACACCAATGATGTCTGCTTCACGTGCCGCATAGGACAACACTCGCTTGCCGCCACCGCCGATGAGCAGTGGAGGACGCTTTTGAACGGGCTTTGGTTGGCCGTTGTAATTGGTGATGTTGTAATGGTCGCCGGAGAAAGAAAATGGGCCGTCCGCCATTGCGCCACGAATCACAGCAACGCCTTCAATGAATCTGTCGATGCGAACTTTCGGCGAGTCGTACGGAATGCCTGCTTCTTCGTAATCGCTCATCATCCAGCCGGCGCCAAGTCCAATTTCGACGCGACCGTCTGAAAGGAGATCCATAGTGGCCAATTCTTTAGCGAGTACGACTGGGTGCTTGTAGTCATTATCGAACACGAGAGCGCCAATGCGTAATTTCGTTGTGGCATCTGCTGCAGCCATAAGAGCGGGGATTGGAGCCAGTTGATCGGTGAAGTGGTCAGGCATCGTAAAGACGTCGTACCCGGCGCCTTCGGCACGACGGGCTAATTCAGCCCAGCCACGTGCTGACGTTTCTTTAGAAACTTGAACGCCGAAGCGAAACCCGCGATGTGGGAAAGAAGACATACACACACGGTACCAATTGAGGGTGACACAGCACTCAGATGAACGAGAACTACGGTGTTCATGTTGTGAAATTTCCCGCGAACTGGACGCTCCGATTTGTTGTTGCTGTATTAGCAAGCGCGATGTTGATGAGTGGCGCCATCGTTGGCATGGCTCCTCAGGCATGGAGAATTCTGAATGCCCACGAAGAGGTGCCAGTGGAACTGGGAGGGTTTGGTGGTCTTGCCACCCGTTCACAGATTCTTGGGGTCAATGGTCAACAGGTAGGTGTTTTTGAACTGGAGAACAGTCAACCCCTCTTGATTGAGCAAGTTCCTGCGCATGTGGTGGCCGCACTACTGGCTGTGGAAGACACGGGATTCAAAAACCATAAAGGTGTCAACCTGCGTGCGTTGGTGAGAGCAGCGCTTTCCAATTTTCAATTCTCAAGTGGTAGGCAAGGCGCTTCCACCATTACTCAGCAGGTAGTGAAAAACGAATATCTCATGGGACTACCGCGAGATGGTCGTTACAAGGTGTTGCAGGCCCGCTATGCAGTGATGCTTGAAAAGACTGTTTCAAAGGAAAAAATCGTTGAGCGATATCTCAATACCGTTTACTTTGGAAACAACGCATACGGAATTCAGGCTGCAGCTGATGTGTACTTTCAAAAGAAAGTGGCAGACCTGTCGTTGATTGAGGCTGGGTTTCTTTCCGGTTTGGTACGAGCACCCACAACATTTGACCCCATCCGTCGTCCTGAGCAGTCACGTCGGCGTTTTTCTCAGGTACTAGATCGATTTGTTGACGTTGAATTAATGACAGCAGAGGAACGGAACACCACGTTTGCAGCGTGGGAGCCACCAGAATCTGTCACCGATGCGCCGGAACGACCAACAAGTCGTACGTATTTCACAGAGATGGTGCGAAATGCCTTGTTGAATGACCCTAAGTATTTCTCCGCATTGGGTTCCACGTACCAAGAGCGATACAACGCTCTCTATCGCGGTGGAATAACAGTGACTACAACGCTTGATGCAGTTGCTCAAGCAAAAGCAGAGAAGGCAGCCAAAGAAAAGTTGCCCGCAAACCGAACAGGAATTCAGTCGTCACTCGTGTCGCTTGAAACTTCTACTGGTGCACTGCGGGCGTTAGTTGGTGGGCCAGGTTTTGTGCCCGGTCGAACTGAAGTAAATCTCGCATTACGCCGTCGTCAAACCGGTTCCAGCATCAAGATGTTTGTGTTGACAGCTGCACTAGAAGCAGGGGTACAGGCGAGTGATTTGATTGACGGTACTTTGCCGTGCACTTTGCCCAACCCAGGTTTGCCTGAAGAGCCTTTTAAGATCACGAAAGGTGTGAGTCATCCTGTATCGCCATTGGCAGAGCAGACATGGCTTTCCATCAACTGCGCATACGCACGTCTTGCGCAGATCGTGGGTCTCAACCGCGTAGTGAATCTTTCGTATCGCGTGATGTCGTCGCCGTATCTCACGCGCGACAATTACAAGATTCAGCCCTACGCCAGTTTTTCCACTGGAGCAAACGAGTTCAGTGCGTACGACATGGCATCGGGCGCTCAAACGATTGCAAATGGTGGCGTGCACCATGAGCCTTACTTCATTGAGAAAATTGAAGGACCAAGCGGTGTCTTGTTTCAACACTTGGCAGCACCATCGCAGGTGATTTCAAAAGAAGTCGCCGATGCAGAAGTAGATATCTTGAAGAAGACTTTGACAGTGGGTACCGCTCGACGAGACCCGCTAGCAAATAAGCGCCCAGCTGCAGGAAAAACTGGCACCCAGGACGAGAACACGAATGCTTGGTTTGTTGGCTTTACAAAACAATTGACTACCGCAGTATGGGTAGGCGACCCAAAGGGTTACACGCCAATGGTGAACATTCCTGAATTCAAAGCAGATGGTGTTGCAAAGGTGACAGGTAATGCATATCCAGTGAAGATCTGGAAAGCATTTATGGACGCAGCACATAGTGATGTACCGATTCTTGATTGGGATGCTCCTGCTCCCTCTCCTCGTAATCCAATGCGTCTCTATCTTCCTGGGGTTGATTGCATTGCCGAGTTGGTCTCTGGAAAACTTCCTAAATCTTCCACTGGGTCAATTGCCAATGTGGTGCCAACCACTACAACTGCAGCGCCTCAAGTAGCTACCACCACCACAATTGCGGGAGTGCCGGTAGTGGCGCCCACAACAACGGTGTTCAAGGGCCCAGTTGTCAGCATCGTTGACCCAGGGACCACGATTGCCCCTACCGATACCAACCCAGCTACGCAAGTAGTCGGGGTTGATCCATATCGCTTTTATGTTTATAACTGCGCCAAGGGAATTCCGCCAACAATTAAGACCACGCCAGCGGGGTAGCAACTCTCTAAGGTTGCAGTGATGTTTCTTTGGTTTATCGGGACTGCCACTGTGGCCGTGCTTTTTGTATTTCGTGATGATCGTTTTGATTTTCGAGTACTGGCGCTTGGTGCAGTAGTTCCTGACCTCGTTGATGTGTGGAGCGGTGGCGCGTGGGTCTTTCACTCGGTGCTAGGAAGCGTTGCGGTACTGGCAGTCGTCATGGCAACTGCACGGCGTGGTTCTCTCGCGCGACGACGGTGGCTGGCGTTACCGATAGGCATGTTCTTTCATCTTGTCTTCGACGGCGCATTCAATAACACGAAAGTTTTCTGGTGGCCATTTGCTGGGTTTAGTTTCAATGGCTCTCCGATTCCTAGTTTTGATCGACCTGTCCTCAGCGTCATTTTTGAAATTGTGGGGGCACTCTTAATTGCATGGGTGTGGCGTGAAAACTCTTTGTCGACACCATCTGTTCGTCGCGAGTTCCTGCGCACGGGGCACCTTCGTTTGATTGAACGCTAACGATGCTTATTCTTCTTCGACACGGTCAAACAACAGCTAACGCGCAATCACTTCTGCAGGGCCGTATTGACCTCGACTTGGATGCTGTCGGCCAGCAGCAAGCGGCGTTATGCGGACAGTTTGTGCGCCAACATTTTCCGCATGCACGAATTGTGAGCAGTCCATTAGTTCGCGCTCAACAAACTGCATTGGCAATCTCTCCACATGTTGAAATTGACGAACGATTTATAGAACTGGATTATGG